>JBGCDF010000276.1:0-10081 GCA_045105095.1 Crocinitomicaceae bacterium
CTTCGGCTCCGCTCAGCCCTCCATAACCGTGATCAGAGGGCTGAACGGAGCCGAAGCCCGAAAATCAACAACCATAAAACACTCAGAAATGAACGCTCAGAAAACCAGATATTCTGAAAATTAAAAAGCGCACCCAATCCATTAGGCGAAGCCGTTTCAAATTCCCTATCTTTGCACTTTCTTTTGTTAAAGTACGTTAAGTGTCGTAGCTTGTACTACAAGCTAATACGATACTTTGCTTATTTTCGTTAATTATTGAAATAATGAGTTTGCTACACAAGATTAACCGTGATACCACCCCGAAGCATATTGCTATCATAATGGATGGAAATGGTCGATGGGCTCAACAACAGGGTGAAGATCGTCTGTTTGGGCATAATTTTGGTGTTGAAGCGGTTCGCGAAACACTCAAGGCCGCTCAGGAAATGGGTGTAGAGTACCTCACTTTGTACGCGTTCTCTACGGAAAATTGGAGTCGACCGAAAGAGGAAGTTGACGGATTAATGGACTTACTGGTTCAAACGATTGGAGGAGAGGTAGAAGAGTTGCACGAGAGCAATGTGGTAATCAGAAGTATCGGAGATACAGAAGGGTTGCCAACGTCGTGTAAGGAAGAGTTAGATGCAGCGTACGAAAGAACAAAGAAGAATACAGGAATCAATTTGATTTTGGCGCTGAATTATAGCGCGAAATGGGAGTTGATTCGGGCAACAAAACAAATAGCACGATTGGTCAAATCAGGCGATATTGAAATAGATGATGTGAACGATGAGATGATGGCAAATATGCTTTCTACTCGTGGAATTCCTGATCCTGAGTTGCTGATTAGAACAAGTGGAGAGAACAGAGTAAGTAACTTTTTACTTTGGCAGATTGCCTACTCAGAATTCCATTTTACTGAAGTCCTTTGGCCAGACTTCAAACGAGAAGATTTATACAAAGCAGTGCTCGATTATCAATCACGTGAACGACGTTTCGGATTGGTTTCGGCTCAACTTGAAAAAAACACATAATGTTGAAACAACTTTCATTCTTACTTCTACTTGCTAGCTTCGTAGTAATACCTGCAGCTTTCAGCCAAATTGACGGTGGACAAGCAGTTGGAGGAGATCTCAAATTTGATATCCTTAGACCAGTGCAATATCAGGTCGGGCCTATCAGAGTGGAGGGTGCTGATAATTACGATCACAACGCTGTCAAGTTGATCGCTGGCTTGAGACAGGGAAGTACCATTACTATTCCTGGTGAAGATATTTCGAGAGCCATCAAGAATTTATGGAACGAAGGCATTTTTTCCGATGTAGAAATTGCAGCGGAAAAGGAAGTAGCGGGTGTCATCTATTTGGTCATCAAGGTACAACCTAGACCGAAATTATCGCGTTTCCGATTTCGTGGAGTAAATAAACGCGATGCGGATAAAATCCGTGAAGAGATCAATCTGTTCTCGGGAAAGACAATTACGGAAAACTTGGTCTTTGCGACAAAGAGTCGAATTAAAGGATACTTCAGAGAAAAAGGATACTACTCGGTAGATGTAAACATTTCGCGACAGTCGGATTCACTTATATTGAATTCGGAGATATTCACGATCGACATTGATAAGAACGATCGCGTGAAAATTGGTGAAATCAATTTCAATAACTCTGAATCAGTTAAGGATTGGAAGTTGAGAATGGCCATGAAGGATACAAAGCAGAAGGCCTTCTGGAGATTCTTCAAGCGTTCTAAGTTTTCGTCATCTGCCTACAAACGTGATAAGAAAGCGGTAGTGGAGAAGTTTAACGCGATTGGACTACGAGACGCTACAATTGATTCCGATACGGTATTTCTTGCTGATAGCAAAAACCTTCAGATTGATATGCAGATCAACGAAGGGAATTTATATTACTTTGGAGACATTGAGTGGATTGGAAACACCAAATTCCGTTCATCATTCCTTGATACGGTTTTGGGAATCTCGAAAGGGGATATCTACAATAAGTCCTTGTTGGATCAGCGTATTTTCATGAGTCCTGACGGAAGGGATGTTTCATCATTGTACATGGACCGAGGTTATTTGTTCTTCCAGCCGATTGTTGTAGAAACAAGTGTGGTGGATAATCACATCAACTATCAAATTCGAATTATTGAAGGAAAACAAGCGCGTGTGCGTCGTGTGGTCATCAAAGGAAATACGAAGACAAACGAGCATGTAATCCGAAGAGAGATTAGAACGAAGCCTGGAGATTTATTCAACAGAAATGACATCATTCGTACGCAACGTGAATTAGCACAATTGGGGTACTTCAACGAACAAGCATTCCAGGTGAACCCGATTCCTAATCCACAAGATGGAACGGTGGATATCGAGTACGTTGTAGAAGAAAAATCGTCAGATCAGATCGAATTATCTGGTGGATACGGTGGAGCTGGAGTTAACGGTCAAGGTGGTCGTTTGATCGGAACACTTGGATTAGTATTTAACAACTTCAGTGTGAAGAACATGTTCAAGAAAGGAGCGTGGACGCCACTTCCGGGTGGAGATGGACAACGTCTTCAAATCCGTGCTCAAACCAACGGACGTTTCTTCCAGAGTTACAATTTCTCATTCACTGAGCCATGGCTAGGAGGGAAAAAGCCAAACTCCCTTTCTACATGGATTAACCATACTTCGCTTTCAGCAAATGGTCTGATTCGATCAAATCCGGAATATTCTGGATTAGGAATTACAGGAGTTGGTGTAGGATTGGGACGTCGTAAAAAATGGCCGGATGATTACTTCCAGGCGTACTACGAGTTGAGTTACCAATACTATGATGTAGTTGACGATAATCGTTTTGGGATTTTCGATAACGGATATGCCAACGATATCGCACTTACGTACAGATTGCAACGTAGTTCGGTGAGTTCGCCAATTTATCCTCAAGGAGGTTCAAGCTTGAGATTCTCAGCGAAATCAACACTTCCATATTCATTCTTCGATGGAGTAGAAGATTATAATGATTTTACGAATCAAGAACGTTACAAGTACTTGGAATACTACAAAATCAAATTTGTTGGAGAGTGGTATGTTCCACTTACAGCAGACAAAAAGTTGATTTTGATGCCACGTATTGGATTTGGATTCATGGGAGCGTACACACCCAATAAAGGTTTGACACCATTCGATCGATTTACACTTGGAGGAAGTGGATTGACAGGAGTAAATCAAATCGGTGGACGTGAGATTATTGCACTTCGTGGATACGAGGATAATGCATTGAACTCAAGCGCTGGAGATCCATTAATCGCTAAGTATACATTAGAACTTCGTTACCCGATTTCATTAAACCCACAAGCTACGTTCTTTGTACTTGCCTTCGCTGAAGCGGGGAATACCTTCCCATCTTTTGAGCGATTTAACCCGTTCAATGTTAAGCGTGCGGCTGGTGTCGGAATTCGTGTGTTCTTGCCGATGTTTGGAATGCTCGGATTGGACTACGGTCTTGGATTCGATAAGCTCGATCCGTGGTCAAGTCAATACAATGGAGCGTCTGATGCAGCGATTGATCGTCAAGGGTTTTATCCTAAGTTGAACTTTACGATTGGTATGAATTTGGGAGAACTCTAACAAAACATTCAAAAGGAACTTCACAATAAATGTATTAACTTCGCGTTCCGCAGAAAACAATTTCTATGAAAGCAATTATTCTAGCACTTGCATTGATTTTTGGCACAGGGTTTGCCTATAGTCAGAAGTATGCATATATCGATTCTGATTATATCTTGTCTAACTTGACGGAATACACAGATGCAAAAGCCAAATTGGACAAACTAGCGGATCGATGGACCAAAGACATTGAAAAACGTTATGAGGTCTTAAAACAAAAGAAGGGCAACTTCGCACGAGAAGAAGTCTTACTTCCTGAAGAAGAAAGAAAGAAGCGTCAGGAAGAAATTGACAAATTGGAAACCGAAGCAATGGAAATGCAGAAGACGCGTTTTGGAGTGAAAGGTGATTATTTCAATAAAAGACAAGAGTTAATCAAACCTATTCAGGACAGAGTGTACGATGCTATGCAAGCTGTTGCCTCAAAAAGAAACTATTCGTTTGTGTTTGACAAGGCTAATCAGAGTAATTTGATTTATGCCGATGATAAATACGACATTAGTGAACAAGTGTTAAGAGAATTGAATAAGAATTGATCGCTTTAATGATCAGTGTAAACTAGAAAACAACGGTTAGAACCGAAAATTAAAAAAAGTAGAATGAAAAAGGTATTACTAATAGCATTAGTTGTAATGGGAGCAGGATTTGCTTCAGCACAGTCTAAAATGGCGCACTTGAACTCGCAAGAAATCATGGAGGCAATGCCATCATATAAAGCAGCAGTTACTAAACTGCAAACGTTCGAAAAAGACGGATACGAGGAATTGCAAACAATGAAAGCAGATTTCGATGAAGCATTGCAAAAGTATCAGGCTGAAGTGCAATCTGGAAACTTGACTCCTGTTTTACAGCAGTCAAAAGAACAACGATTGTCGAAGAAAGAGCAAGATTTGATGGAAAGACAGCAGTCTTTGCAATCAGAGATGCAAGCTTACTCGCAAGAGTTAAACAAGCCAATCTTGGAAACAGTTGAGAAAGCAGTGAAAATTGTATCGGATCGTGAAGGGTATCAATATGTATTCGATAGAACTACCTTGATGATCGCAAATGGTCCAGACATCACTGATGACGTTATTGACGAGATCATTAAAATCGAAGCAGCAGCTGCAACTACTCCAGAGTAGAACTTACAGCGAAAGCATAAAAAATATTAAAAGGAGGCTCATTTGAGCTTCCTTTTTTTGTGTCCGCTTGTGAAATGGGTACTTTCAGTTAGATAAAAAAAACACGGAGTTCGAGAGCCTCACTCCTCTTAGTTTTAATGAATGATTACAGAGGGGTGAGGCTCTCGAACCCCGACATCAAACCAACCCAAATCCCATGAAAAAATACTTCATTATTCTATTCACATTTTTCGCAATAAGTAGCCTTAACGCCCAATCCAAAATAGCACATTTGAATTCTCAAAAAGTGATGGAAGCTATGCCGTCCTATCAGAAAGCGGTAGAGGCTCTGGAGGCATTTGGAACAGAACTCGACGCAGAGCTAAACGAAATGATCCAAGATTATCAAAATGCGATCACGATCTTTCAAGAAAAAAAGGATGGATTGCCACCCATTCGAATTCAGTTTGAACAGGAAAAAATAGCGAAGAAGGAACAAGCCATTCAAGAACGCCAACAAACCATGCAGACCGAAATTCAAGCATACTCTCGGGAACTGAATGCTCCGATTTTATATGCTGTTGAAACTGCCGTTAGTACAATTTCAGAAGAGAACGGTTATGAGTATGTTTTCGATGAAACCATGTTGCTCATCAGTAACGGAACCGATATTACGAAGGAAGTAATCGAAGAAGCACTAAAGCTCGATGGTAAGCCAACTCCACCACCACTACCACAAGTGGAAATTAAAGAAGTAGAGACACGTCCTTAATTATAAATCGGGGTTCGAGAGCCTCACCCCTCCTATGATTCCCTAAAGAAATTAAGAGGGGTGAGGCTCTCGAACCCCGCACACCCGGAAAATCTAAAACTTCAGTAATCCAACAATCCAACACCGCCGCAGGCAGCAGCGAAGCTAATCCAACAATCCCTTGCAGTGAGCTTGTCGAACTGAACAATTCAAAACCGCGAAGCAGCACAGCAGGCAATCCAAAAGCATAGCGCGTCCAAAATATCTATCTTTACCACATGGGACCAATCGGTGTATTTGATTCTGGCTACGGAGGCCTAACAATTCTAACAGAGTTACGCGAAAAATTGCCTCAATACGATTACCTCTACCTTGGGGATAACGCGAGGGCACCCTATGGTACACGCTCATTTGATGTTGTGTATGAATTTACTTTGCAAGCAGTTCAAGAATTGTTCGATCGCGGATGTCATTTGATTATTCTGGCCTGTAATACAGCATCGGCTAAAGCGCTAAGAACGATTCAGCAAAATGATCTACCAACGTTGGCTCCGAATAAACGCGTTCTTGGAGTCATCCGTCCAAGTACAGAAATGCTCGGGTCGGTTTCTAAAAGCAAACACATTGGCGTGTTAGCCACACAAGGGACGGTTATTTCTGAATCTTATGTAATCGAAATTGGAAAATTCTCCCCAGAGGCAACAGTTGTTCAACAGGCATGTCCGATGTGGGTTCCACTCATCGAAAACAATGAATACGACACGGATGCAGGTCGCGAATTCATACGGAAAGACATCGAAGCGCTACTTGCAAAGGACGAACAAATTGACACACTGGTTTTGGGTTGCACGCACTATCCAGTTTTGAAGACATACATTGAGTCCATTGTGCCCTCACACGTGAAAGTGATTGCTCAGGGTAAGATCGTTGCAGAAAGCTTGGAAGATTACTTGCTTCGTCACCCTGAAATCGAATCAACATGTCTCAAGAACGGTAATATTGCCTATCTCACTTCTGAGAATACGGAAGAATTTGATCTAAATGCTGCTGTTTTTGTCAATGATGAGGTGAAATCACGTCATGTTTCGTTACACTAATCAAGTAATTTGTTCATTTTTCAACAAATTTAATCTTCATGCAACCTCATGGGATTCAATGGCGTCTATCGTTCAAAGCACAAACTATATTTATTGTATTTTTGCTTTAACTGACACTACAAATCGAAATGACACGTATGAAAAAATTATTGCTTACAGGTTTCCTTTTCTGCTCTCTCTTTGGAATGGCAAATCAGGAATTCCCAACTCCAACAACCTTACTCACTGAGGATTTAGAAATGCCAGATGAGTGGACGGAGTACAAAACGATCGATGGGATTAAGATTGAGTACAAGATGAAACGATGCGAGTCTGATAAGATGCGTGCTCAAAACTTATTACTCTTCAAATTTACGAATACGACCGATCAAGAATTGACCCTTTCCTGGCTAACTCAAGAATACAGAAATGGTGAATGCTGGAATTGTCAACGTTTGACAGACGAAGAGTTTAACTACATACTCACGTTAGCGCCTGGTGAAGTGGCAGAAGGAAAAGAAACGGTTGATCAAGAAAAGGAATTGTACATTTTTGGAAACTTCATCAACCTGGTTCCTGGAATGACAGAGCAGACTCTCACTAATTTTGAATTTGTAGAAGTTACAGTTCGTTAATCGCATACACTATTACTATGAAAACATTAAAAACATTACTTGGAGCCCTGTTCATCACAGCATTGACTCCTGCAGCGATTGCGCAATGTAATCTTTCGACAATTCCAGCAACTATTTCGGTAACGTGTGGAACTGAGCTTGATATCAGCGCGATTGGACTTTCTCCAACGCCTGCACTAGCTACCAATTTTAACGGTGGTACATTAGGTGCAGGATGGACGACATCCGTAAATGGACAATACACCAACCCTTGTGGGCCAACCCTTGATGGAACGCCCGCTCTTTGGTTTGGTGGAGTTCCAGCACCGAGAACACTAACGACTGTTCCATTTGATCTATCATGTGGAGGTCAGGTTTGTTTCGATTTTGATATGGCAACTCAAGGTGCTGCGGCTCCATGTGAAGGACCAGATCAACCAAACGAGGGTGTATTCTTTCAATATTCAATTGACGGTGGAGCTACGTGGATAGATATTTTTTACTTTCAACCGGGTCCAGGCGGTACATCAGGACCATACTTGAACTGGGCGAACTATTGCTTTACTATCCCAACAGCAGCTTGGTCTACAGCAACACTTTTTCAATGGGATCAGCAGGTGGTAAGTGGACCAAACTTTGACCACTGGGGTGTAGATAACATCACAATTTTCCCATCAGATTGTAACTTCTGGTACGATTGGGCACACATCCCAGGATTCCCAGATAGTGCCACTCAGACGATTGTTACAGATGTAGACACTACATTCTATGTGACGTACACGGATAGTATTACTTTTTGCTATGATTCAGTGGTAGTAACAGTTGATCCAATTGGAATCAGTATTACTGATCCTACTCCTTTATGTGGATCTGAATTTGATATTTCTATTGCAGCACCGAATCCTAACTTTTACACGAACTGGGCGCACGTTCCGGGAGCTCCGAACAACCCTATTCAAACGGTAGTAACGGATTCTAATTCGACCTACTCCGTCATTTACACCAATGATACGCTCTTCTGTTACGACACCATAGTCGTCCCCATAACCCCACTAGACATTACGTTGAGTGATCCCAACCCGGTCTGTGGAGAGTTATTTGATATGTCGATTCAGGCAACAAACCCAAACTTTTGGACGGATTGGTCGCATCTTCCTGGCTTCCCTGACAGTTCTTTTCAAACCTTATCAGTGAATGCAGATTCAATATTCTCTGTAATCTATACTGATGGCACACTAATATGTACTGACACGACAAACGTCGTCATTACACCTTTAATTATAGACATTGTCGGAAACCCCAATCCCATTGAGTGCGGTGATTGTGCCGAAATGGAAGTTCAGTTCCTAAATGGAAACAATGGATCAATTGTAGATGACTTCGAGGGTGGTTTCGATCCGCTTACTTGGGGAGATGTTCAAAGTGGTACTTCCTCAACGATTTGTGGCGGTGGAGCAACGGGTGACGCCCTGTACTTTAATGGGCCAGGAGCAGACAGATACGCTGAAACACTTCCGATAGATGCAACGACATGTGGAAACATTGATTTCTGTTTGTATATGGGGAACACAGCATCGGGTGGAAATCCATGTGAGAATAACGAAAACGGAGATGATATTATACTCGAGTACTCACTTGATAACGGTGTAACTTGGGTGCCGATTGCAACCTACCTTCAATCATTGTGGGATGGATCTAACTTCCAGCAGTGTTTCTCTGAGCCTATGCCAGCAGCAGCGCAAACTACTTCAACGATGTTCAGATGGAGACAAGTGGCGTTCTTCGCAGCAAATGGTTCTGATAACTGGAGTTTAGATGACGTAAACATTGCGTGTAACCCACCAACAATTACGTACAACTGGACTACAGGTACAGTTGATGACGCTACTGCACAAACACCACAAGCGTGTCCAGGAGCAGATGAGCTCTACACGGTATTTATGGATAATACAGTTACGGGATGTAGTGCTAACGATACATCTACCTTATTTGTGAACGAGTGTCAGTGTTTCTTCATAGATTTCAACGGAAACGTTGTGTGTCAGCCAGGAGGAGTATTTGATGTAACTGGTTCTTTCGAATACACATACAGCCCAACTACTGGTACAATTGAAGTAGAGGCGACGAATGGAACAGGAACTTACTCTCAATCATTCAGTCCACCATTTACGGATAGTACAGTATTCAACTACACGGTTACTGGAATTCCAAATGACGGTTCAACAACTACGATGGTAGTCTACTTCTCAGATTCTTTGAGTTGTACTATGACATTCGATATTACTCCGCCAGTACTACCAACAGTAACTGGAATCTCCGGAGGAGCAACTTACTGTCAAGGAGATGCCGTTGCACCAATCCTTGCCGATGTTACTGGAACGGGTCCTTGGACAGTTGAATATACCATCGATGGTGTTCCGACTACAGCAACTGGAGCGACAAGTCCAATTGATCTTGGAAATGCTCCTGGAGTATATGTAATTACTGGTGTGTCAGATCAAATCTGTTTGAATGCTGGTGCAGGTACGGAAACGATTACAGTAAATGCGCTTCCAACTATCGGAGCAGGAACGGATCAAGCACTATGTGATGGTGAAACAACGGCTCTTTCTGGAACAGGTGGAACAAGTTATACTTGGGATAACGGAGTTACCAATGGAACAACGTTTACACCACCAGTAGGAGTAACGACATACACGGTTACAGGAACAGATGCTAACGGTTGTGTTGGTACAAGTACAGTAACAATTGATGTAACAGCTTACCCTCTAGCACCAGATGTTGGACCGCAAGGAGGAGATTACTGTTCAAGCAGTTCAGAAATCCCACCATTCGTAGCATCCGGTGGCGGACAAGAATTTACATGGTACGCAGATCCAACGCTTACGATTCAGTTAGGAACAGGGCCT
>JBGCDF010000277.1:0-7249 GCA_045105095.1 Crocinitomicaceae bacterium
GATCGTGAGATTAATAAAATCATGATCCAGAAGGGGATGAACAAAGAGTTGTTTCTTGAGTTGAAAGAAGCACTTAAAGGAAAGAATCATCAATTGCAGTTCGTGCCAGGAGAAAAGCTGGATCGAATTACAGATCAAAATCATCAGGGAGTTATTGCGATGGCATCCCCTGTGTCCTATTATAATATAGAAGAGGTAGTGGAAGGCTTACTTGAGGAAGGGAAGAAACCCTTTATTCTTGCGCTCGACCGAATTACGGATGTTCGAAATTTCGGAGCCATTGCCCGAACAGCGGAATGTGAGGGAGTGGATGCGATCTTGATTCCAGCGCACGGTTCCGTTCAGGTGACTCCAGATGCGGTCAAAACCTCTGCGGGAGCTTTGAATAGAATTAAGGTGTGTCGAACTGAAAGTCTCAAAGATTCATTATTTTATATTCAGCAATGTGGGTTGAGAATTGTGGCATGTACAGAGAAATCAAAGACGCCATCTTACTCCACAAACCTGAGAGGGTCGGTTGCAATTGTTATGGGATCAGAAAAGGACGGTGTGACATCAGACTTGATCAACTTAGCTGATGTAGCCTGTCGAATTCCTATGCGCGGTGAAATTGCTTCATTGAATGTTGGAGTTGCTGCGGGAATGATGATGTATGAAAAGCTGAGACAAGAGTTATATACTTAACGAGATGGATGATTGATATGAGAAAAATAGGAACACTTGCAGTAGTCTTTATCTTGAGCTTTGGTGCGTTCGCACAGCTTCCGAATAAAGTGAAGAAAATGGCTGGAACTTGGGAGTACAAATTCAGAAGCGGATTTGAAGTACTTGAGGTGAAGAATGACGAATTGGTAGGTGTTGGATATTTGATCAATCAGAAATCGAGTGATACTTCTCGTGTCGAAAACGTACGCATGAGAATGGCCAATAAAAATTTGGTCTACTCAATGACTACTTATAATGTAGTGGAGGACTCAGTAATTGCTTCAACCTACGAATTTGTGAGTTCAGGTAAGCGCATGCAGTTTCAAAATATTTCGGCTCCAACTCCATACATGATCAAGTACTCCTTTGGTTTTTTCAATAAGAACAAATTATTTATCCGAGTGTATCACGGACCGGAAGCTAAGCCGATCAAATTGGTGTTAACGAGAAAGGACTGAGGGAATATCGTAGTTCGATGTACTCGTTTTCAACGTTGATCGATATGTACACTTTTCGATCGTGTTTCAATCTTCCTAGTAAATTCTTACTGACAGATTCATGTTTTCGAAGTGAGAGCCGCGCCTATTTTAGAACTAGAATGCAGTGAAGTGCTGGCGGGTACCATAAGGTAGCGTGCCGATAGCTATCGGTACGATCCCCGAAATGGTCGCCAAGCAAGAGTGAAGTGAATAATTCTAAAATTAGCGCAAAGGGCGTTTTTGCATACTTTTTTCGACCAAAGAAAAAGTATGAACATCACGGTATCATTTCAGAGGAGAAAAAATCACATCCAGGGTAGCGTCTCCGGAATTTCTTTCAAATGGTGAATGTGCCACTTGTGTCTTCCTTCTCGATGGACGCGATCAGGATCAAATAAAATTGCTCTCAATCCAGCATTTTCAGCCCCAACGATATCGGCTTCGTAGCTATCACCAATCATGATGCTCTCGTCTGCAGACGCTCCAGCTTTACCCAATGCATGGTCGAAAACCAACCGCGAAGGCTTATTTTTCCCAACTTCTTCCGAGCAAAGAATTACATCGAAGTAGGGCGTTAATCCGCTTTTCTCCAATTTGATGTGCTGAACTTCCAAAAAACCATTCGTGATGATGTGCAATTCAAAGTTGTCATTCTTCAATTTTTCCAACGTTTCAATGGTCTCAGGGAAAAGGTTCGTTTGATAAGGAGATATAGAAACATATCCATTTGCAAGTGAATGGGACAATTCCTTATTCTTCACATCAAAATGCGCTAGTGTATCTTGAAACCGCTTGACGCGAAGAGTGTCTTTGGAAATTTTTCCTTTAGCATATTGATCCCACAACTGACCATTGATTTTCTTATACTTCGTATGAAATGAACGGAACGAACGAAGGTGATCATCCAAATTCAATTCATCATATAAAATGTTCAAAGCAGTTTCCGAGTTCTTCTCGAAATCCCAAAGTGTTCTGTCTAAATCAAAGAATAAGTGCTTCATCTTAAAATAAATAAACGATACCTGTTGTGATCGCGCAATTTAGAAACATTCCGAACACAATTAGCGGAAAGGTTCGCTTGTCGTTTCCGAAAAATTTGGCTGTAATGATACTTCCAAGAGGAACTGATAGAAAAAGAGGAAACCATAATGCCGTACCATAAATGCCTAGGGTCATTTTCACTTTTACCACTTTTCTATTCATCCATGTGAATTTCCGTTTTTCAACAAATGGAGTTCCCTTTTCGCTGTGGTCTTTGCGCAGTTTCTCGCGCTTAATTTTTGCTCGCTGCATGAAGAAATTAGCAGAATAAAAAAAGATAGCTGCGAAAAAAATCCCTCCAAAGGTCACAGAAAGATAGGTTTCAAGAAAACTCAAGCCCATTAGTGGGCCACCAACTGGTGCGAACATCAATTTAATCGATGAGAGAAGAAAAAGTCCGCCGAGTTTCGAGAGATACATTGTTAGAATTTTTCACCGTAAGCCAAATCGCCAGCGTCACCCAACCCAGGGACGATGTACGACTGTGCCGTCAGCTCTTTGTCAATTGCTCCAACGAAATACTCCGTATTGTCTGGAAGATGAGCTTGACAGTACTCCAAAGCATCTGGAGTTGCAATGGCTGCTACGATATATGTTTTTACAGGAATTCCTTGCTTCAAAATTGACTTGTATACTGTCACCATTGAGCTTCCCGTGGCAAGCATCGGATCACTGATGATTAATATGCGGTTATCGATTTTCGGTGATGCTAAGTACTCAACATAAATTTCGAAGTCCTCGGCAGTTGAATGTTTACGGTAGGCAGAAATAAATGCACTTTCCGCTCTGTCAAAGTAGTTTAACAAACCTTGATGCATTCCTAATCCTGCTCGAAGAATGGTCGCCAATACAGGCTGAGTTTTCAAAACAGGGATTTCCGTTTCTCCCAAAGGAGTCGTTACCAATCGATCTTCGTATGGCAATTGTTTCGACAATTCATAGCCCAAAATCTCTGATATACGTTCCAAGTTTCTACGGAATCGCATCGGGTCTTTCTGGATGTCTACATCTCGAATTTCCGCGAGGAATGTTTGGAATATTGATTTGGTGTTCGAAAGGTTATGGATCATTGTCATCAAGTTTAGGGTAAAGTTAGTGGATTTTCGTCAGAATTCTTGTGCCGATTTAAACATTTCAGAGGGAAAAATCTCCTCAAAGTGAACGAAGCATTCATACAATTTCACCAACCAATCGCTAATGTTTGATTACTTTTGCTCTATGGACAAGAAAGCAAAGCTCAACACCAACGTTTTTAAACGTCTGCTTTCATATTGGAAATTGTACAAAGGCTTATTTCTGATAGCCATGGTTTGTACAATTTTTCTTGGGATTCTAGGACCATCAAGGCCGGCGATCATTGGAATTGTCGTGGATGAATATGTAACAAAAACACAGAATCCATCGAAGTTACTTATGTGGATCCTGATCGTAGGAGGAATGCTCATATTCGAAGGTATTTTTCAATTCCTTGCTTCGTATTTTTCAAACCTTTTTGCTCAGTCCATTATTCGAGATTTGAGAAAACAACTCATGGCGAAAATTTTGACGTTCCGAATGAGTTATTTCGATCGTACACCAATCGGAGAGTTGGTTACAAGGTTAGTTTCTGATTTACAGGCAATCACAGAGGTCTTTTCTGCCGGATTGATGAGTGGATTGACAGATATTCTAGCGATTGTACTGGTAATCGTCGGTATGTTTATATTCGACTGGCAACTGGCATTATTGACGTTGATTCCAATCCCTGTTCTATTGATTGCCACTAGAATTTTCGCTCGAGCATTGAGGAAATCAATGAAAATGGAACGTGAGGCAGTAAACAATCTGAATACCTTCGTTCAGGAAAGATTGACGGGAATGTCTTTGGTACAATTATTCAGTCGACAACATCGCGAGTACGAGTCTTTTCAAGAAATTAACTCGCTCCACCGTAAGTCGCATGTGAAAGCAATTTGGGCATACTCAGTATTCTTCCCGATAGTGGAATTATTAAGCTCCTTTTCCATTGCCATACTGATCGTATATTCTGCGATGATGGTACGTGGATTCGAACCAGGTGAGGCAGAAAGCCAGTTTGGTCTGTTCATCGCGTTTACCATGTGGGTGTTTATGTTGTATCGACCGATTCGACAATTGGCGGATAAGTTCAATATTTTTCAACGTGGGGTGGTGCGCGCGGAACGTGTTTTTGAGGTAATCGATTTGGATGACCACATCCAAAATGAAGGACAAATTGTGGAATGCGACTTCGATGCTGCGATCAGTTTTGACAAGGTCTTTTTCGCCTACAACGATGAAGAGTGGGTGCTGCGCGACATCAACATGACTATTGAGCCTGGTTCGACAGTTGCTTTTGTTGGGGCGACTGGAGCAGGGAAGAGCTCACTTGTCGGTTTGCTTGGACGTTTTTATGAGTATCAAAAGGGAGAAATTAAAGTGGGAGATGTTGAATTCCATGACATCGAACTCAGTTATCTCCGCAAGAATATTGCGATTGTATTGCAGGATGTATTTTTGTTTTCAGATACGATTGAACAGAACATTACGCTCGGAGATGAATCCATCACCAGAGAACAAATTATTGAAGCCGCCAAGGAAGTTGGAGCGCACGATTTTATTTCCAAACTTCCAAGTGGATATGAGACGCAGGTTGGAGAGCGTGGAGGTATGCTGTCAGTTGGTCAGAGACAATTAATTTCCTTCATTCGGGCTTTCGTGTACAATCCGCATATTTTGATTCTGGATGAAGCAACATCGAGCGTGGATAACGAATCCGAGGAAATGATCCAACGAGCAACGGAGCGTCTGACAAAAGGAAGAACGGCCATCGTTATTGCTCACCGATTATCGACCATCCAATCAGCGGATAAAATTGTCGTGCTGGAGAAAGGGCAAATTGTCGAACAAGGCACGCAGGCAGAATTATTAGAATTAAACGGTTTCTATCGAAACTTGCACGATATGCAGTTTTCAGAAGAACGAAAACGGAAAGAATAAGATATGTTAGGATTGAAAGTAGGGGGCGTTCCCGAACACTTCAATTTACCATGGAGAATGGGGATTGAAGAAGGAAAATTCAGGAAAGAAGGAATTCAACTGCACTGGAGTGATATGGGAGGTGGAACGGGTCAAATGATTCGTGGTTTAGAAAACGAAACCCTCGATGTCGCAATTTTGTTAACTGAGGGAGGAACGCGTGCAATTTTACAAGGACTTGACGCGAAAATTATTCAGGTATATGTGAATACGCCACTTCGCTGGGGAGTTCATGTACCTTATAAATCTGACATCAGAGCGATGGAGGATTTGAAAGACAAGACCTACGCTATCTCTCGATTTGGATCTGGATCGCATTTGATGTCCTACGTCATGGCTCATCAACAAGGGTGGGATACGGATTCCCTCAAATTTAATGTTATTGGAGATATTTACGGTGGTTTATGGGCACTGGAGAATAATGAAGCGCAAAGCTTTTTGTGGGAGAAGTACACAACCCATCCATATACAGAACAAGAGAAATGTAGAAGAATTGATGAGGTAATTACACCGTGGCCTTGTTTCGTGATTGCTGTTCGAAAGGAAATTTACGAGAAGCATCCAGAAGAACTCAAGAAAATGTGCGAAGTGGTAAATGCCAAAGCGAAGGAAGTTAAACATAATGAGAATTCCATTGATCTGATTAGCTGGCGATACAATCTTCGTCGAAGTCACGTTGAAAATTGGATCAATGAAACGGATTGGAATTATGATGGAATTAAGTATCCATTGGCATTCGAAAAAACGATTTCCTATTTATTGAAATTAGGCTTGTTAGAGGAGGAGCAGGCAGAAAATTGGCGAACAAAACTTTTTTAAGAAATGAACAATAGAATTGGTGTATTACTAGTACAATTGGGAACTCCAGATAGTCCAAAAACGAGTGATGTTCGACGATATCTCGGAGAGTTTTTAAATGATCCGCGTGTTATTGACCTTCCTTGGCTGGGTAGAAAATTACTTGTGAATGGAATTATCGTTCCGTTTCGAGCACCAAAATCAGCGAAGATTTACAAAGAGTTATTCGATCTTTCTGGAGGTATTTCTCCATTGATTACACATACGGAAGCAGTAGTTGAAAAATTGCAAGCACGTTTCCCGGATGGGGATTTGACTGTTCATTACGCAATGAGGTATCAGAACCCAGCGATGTATGACGTTGTAGAGGGAATGCGAAAAGAAAATTATGATCACATTGTAGTATTGCCATTATTCCCTCAGTATGCAAGCGCTTCCACAGGATCTGCCATCGATCTAGCGATGAATCTTATTCGAAAATGGTGGGTCGTTCCACAAGTGAGTGTAATCAACCAGTTTTGGGATAACCAAGGATACATCGACTCGATCATAGAGCGTACCAAAGAATTCAATCTGGAGGATTACGACCATGTATTATTCTCATACCATGGCTTGCCTGATCGACATGTAGACAAAGTATACGAAGGCTCCGACTTATGTGAGGATGAACCATGTGAAACAGAATTAAACGATAGGAACAAGTTCTGTTACAAGGCAACATGTTATGCTACTACACGACTAATCGCAGCTAAATTGAATTTGAAGGAGTCGGATTATACCGTGTGTTTTCAATCTCGCCTGAATAAGAAATGGCTAACTCCTTTTGCCGATGAGGTGGTGGAAGAAAAAGCGAAAAGTGGCGCAAAGAAGCTCCTTGTCTTTAGCCCTGCTTTCGTTGCTGATTGCCTAGAAACATTGATTGAAATTGGAGACGAGTATCAAGAAATCTTCGAAGAAAATGGAGGAGAGAAAGTACAACTAGTACCGAGCTCCAATAGCCACGATCGTTTCATCGATGGATTAGAAGAGTTGGTGAGAGAAAGGATTTAACTTTTATCCGATAGTCCGATAGTCCGATAGTCCGATAGTCCGATAGTCCGATAGTCCGATAGTCCGATAGTCCGATAGTCCGATAGTCCGATAGTCCGATAGTCCGATAGTCCGATAATCCAATAATCCAATAATCCAAT
>JBGCDF010000278.1:0-3645 GCA_045105095.1 Crocinitomicaceae bacterium
GTATTTGGCACATGGACAGCAAGACCAAATTGTTCCGATTGATTATTCGCAACAATTGTTCCTGGCACTGCAAGAAAGCGGAAACGACGCAAGCGTTTTAAATGTCAACCCAAGTGCAGGCCACGACTACGATTTCTGGAACTCTGAAGTTGATGCGGTATTGGAATATTTCGAGAATCAGTTGGATCGTTAGATTGTTGGATTGTTGGATATGCTCAGTTCGACAGGCTCACTGCAAGGGATTGGTTGAATTAGTTTCGCTGTAGGTGAACTTCCATTCACTTTCGAAAGCGTTGCTTCCTCTTCTGCGACGGTCTTAGATTGAGGTACTAGTTCAAATCGTTTCTACATGGCACTGTGATTCATCAAAATTTTCATCCTTGATAGTAAAACGAGATCTCGAGGTAATCCGCCTCCTTTCGGAGATACTGGAAACGAAGCGAAAACCGCGCCTTTTTTATGGAGTGACAAAATCGAATTGAAACGGGCTAATGTTTGAAGAAGCGTCCAGATAACAATCTGGATGATCACTAAAAACACCGCGTTTCAAAAGACTTTTGGAATGGAGTAAAAGCAGCGCAAGGGCGTTTTTGGACACTTTTGTCGCCCAGAACAAAAGTGTTGAATCACTTCTTAACCGCTTTCATCAAATTCGAAGTTCCCTTATGATACTGGTAACCAATTCCAAACGGTAAAGACTTCACGTTATCGCCTTCATTGGCATACACTTCTTTTAAGTCTTCTTGATGACGTTCAGCGAACAAAGAAATTGGGAACTTATAATCTCCATAGAAAGTCAAATCCCATTTATTCGCATCAAAATACTTGATTGGAATTCCCGAATCATCCTGCAATACGAGCTCAGAATTATCCAAAATAATGTTTCGAATAATGCTAAACGTTGGTCGGTGCATCAAATACGAAGCAGACTTTAAGTAAGTCGATTTAATATCTAAACTGTTAAAGTACTTCACAAGATCCGTTCGAGTATCCAATCCTTTTGCAACCAGCCCTCCTCTACTCACATACGGCATGTTCTGTAGGTTCACCGCAAAATAGGTCAAGGTTCTCACTTGATCGGTTCCTTCGCGTTTAAAGTAGTAACGGTTTCCGATGTATGTTGTATCGCTAATACCTGACATGTCTGTTGTCAATGTACCATCTGGATTCAATGCTACCTCTTCCTGATACATAACTTTGTGATTCGTTCGCTTCATGAATTGCATCAATACAGGTAAGTTCCCATCAACTTCGCCTTTGAAATCATCGGCCATCGCAATTGTTCGGAAGAAACTTTTTCCAAGGATCATGTTCAATGATTTACGAACTCCATTCAAATAGATTGCCTCTTTTCCTGATTCAGATTTCTCTACCATGTTTGGGAATGTTCCAATCGGCTCTAGCGCAATCATCACGATGTTTTCGTGCTCAGGAAAAAATACATCTGCATGCAAGAAGTCAGGTCCCGAAAATGGGTAAAATAATGTTCCTGCTCCTTTATTCACTTCCGCGCTCGACCAATTCTTCATGATCGGCAATTTTTCATTGGTCGTTTTCCAAATGCCATTCATAGCAGATTCGTAGGTCATCCAATCTTGAGAATTCTCCAAATTCTTCAAAACAGATTGCTTTTCTCCTTTAATTCCGGCAATGTAATTTGCGAAATCATCAAACTTTCGATCTTCTGGATATGTTGGTTTTTCAATTTCGGCAACCGCTGTCGTATCTTCCGTATTCATTTCAGGTGAATCCGTTGTTTCTGTTGTTTCAGTTGAACAGGCCGCAAAAGCCACTGTCAATAAAAGGAATGCAAGTTTCTTCATGAGAGTCATTGGTTTACACAAATTTGCTGATTAAAATTCAGTATCCCGCATAATCCTAAAAAAAAACTAATTTAGGTCGCTAGAGATTAACCCTTCTAAATTATGGCTCAAAAATATACCCGATCCGTAGCGACAAATATGGTGATCGCCAACATGATCGGTACTGGCATTTTCGTTTCCCTTGGATTTCAAGTACTCAGCGCTGAAAATGGAGGGATTCCTGATCCTTTTGCGATTTTAATTATATGGCTGCTAGGTGGAATTGTGTCCTTGTGTGGTGCGACTGTGTACGGAGAAGTTGCAACGCGCATCAATCGATCAGGGGGAGAGTATGCCTTTCTCTCAGAAATCTATCACCCTTTACTTGGTTTTTTAAGTGGATGGATATCAATGTTTGTAGGGTTTTCCGCAGCAATTGCTACCTTAGCATTAGCAACAGGAGAGTACTTTTTACCCATCCTCAACATTCCGAATGATCCACTGATTAAACTGGGAATTCTAGAAATTTCCCCCTCGAAATTGGTAGGGATTTCTGTACTGCTGATTGTTTTACTGGTTCAATTGCGCGGAATCAAATGGGGAGGAATCTTCCAGAACGTGATGACGTATGTGAAACTCATCCTTATTGCGACCTTTTTGATTATCCCTTTTATCTTCCTCGGTGATTACGAGGCTTCGGGAATAAGTTTTGCTCCGACGGATAAAAGTTCCGATACCATTTTCAGCCTTGCCTTCGCGGGATCACTTGTTTATGTAATGTTCGCTTACAGCGGATGGAATGCGAGCACCTACATCGTTGGAAATATGGAAAACCCGAAGAAAAATTTGCCCTTTTCATTGCTTGTCGGCACACTCGTGGTTACCGTGATTTACATCCTCATGAATTTTGTGTTCATGTATGTGGCCTCCTTCGATGAGTTAGCGCTACAGGTTGATCTCGGAAACATCGTTGCCAATAAAATCTTGGGAACGAAAATCGGATTGGTGTTTAGTCTAGTATTTTCTCTCGCTCTAATTTCAGGCGTAAACGCCATGTTCATTGCCGCTCCTCGCGTTGCTGAACAAATTGGAAAAGACTATTCCGCCTTCAAAATATTGGGAAAACAATCAAGAAATGGTGCTCCAAAAAATGCACTGTATTTTGTCTTTATCGTTTCCTTACTCCTTGTTGTTTTCAGTAGTTTCCAAGAAATTCTGCAGTACATCGGTATTACCTTGTCAATTTTCTCGCTTTTAACGGTATTTGGAGTATTTATCTTAAGAAGACGTGAGAAAAAATCAGGGAACTATTCAGCCAACTCGGTAAAAGCATGGGGATACCCGATTACTCCAATCATATTTATTTTAGTAACTCTTTGGATGATTTCCTTCTTCGTGATTGACGATCCAATGATCTTGGTTTGGTCTTTGATAACTATGATACCAGCTGTAATAATTTACTATGCAACACAATCTAAAAAGAATAAAAACGGTACTGATCTTCTTGATGATCACGACCAATAGTGTTGTTTATGGTCAGGAAATAGAAGAAGAACCTGAACAACAACTTGATCTTCTTGAAATGATCTATGGCAAAGATTCATTGGTAGACCATGTTTTGAAAAATCGTGAAAAGTACCGCTTCCAGTTCATGGTAACTGATGTTTTCGAGCAGGATTCTACCTTTTATCTGGGTGAAACCTATAATTACGTAAGACCAGACTGGTACTTCTATCCTGCGAGTGTGGTTAAATTGCCGACAGCCATTCTAAGCCTGGAAAAACTGAACGAGGCGAACTTCCCAACTGAATCGATCCTCGTCTTGAAAGATGACTATCACTGT
>JBGCDF010000279.1:0-8575 GCA_045105095.1 Crocinitomicaceae bacterium
CAAACAAGATTCAACACTTTTTGGTTGGGCACAAAAAGTGTTCAAAAATGCCCTTTGCGCTTATTTTTCTACGATCAGAAATACTCTCGAAACGCGGTGTTTTCGGTGATCGTTCCGATATCCATCTTCACGCTTTCTCAAGCACTAGCTCGTTTCAATTCGATTTCTTCACTCCTTAAAATAGGCGCGGATAACATCCTAGATTCTGTTTTTCATTTTCGGAATACTAAATGCTTAGGGCTCTAGATCCTCAGGTTTTGATATTGATCCACAATCCTCTCTCACACAAATCAAACGTCAATCTTTTCTAAGGTATTATAACCAAAAAGGTCCCGACTTGCGTCGAGACCTCTTCGTTTTAACCTGTAAGTGTTAATAATTGATCCGTGCATATATAAACGACAATCATGCCAAAAGGTTTCACTTTTTCTTTTTACTGTTCAAATGAATTAACAATTCGTCATTAAAAAGTATTTCAAAGTTCTTCAAAAAGCACTGACTTTCAGGTTAATTTTGATCTGTGAGAGATGTAAAATCAATAGAAGCATTAGTGCGATTAATTGAAGATCCAGATGAAACGGTCTTCGAGCATGTACGCGACGAATTGATGAGTTGTGGAAGCAGTGTTATTCCCATTTTGGAATCATCCTGGGAAACGGAAGACTACGGTCTCGTTTTTCAATCGCGCATCGAATCTCTCATCCACGAAATACAATACTCGGAGGTCAAAAAAGATTTAAAACAGTGGATTGCCTCCCCGACCAAAGACTTGCTCGAAGGGGCACTGATTATCTCTCGTTACCAATATCCGAATCTAATTGAAGATGATGTTCACCGAAAGATTCAAGCCATTCGAAAGGATATTTGGCTAGAACTGAGTGACAACCAAACTGCCTACGAGAAGGTTCGCATTTTCAATAAAGTGTTTTACGGAAAACTAGGATTTAGCGGCAACTCGAAAGATTACCATTCTCCATTGAACTCATGCATCAACATGGTGGTTTCGAACAGAAAAGGAAACCCATTAAGTTTGTGCGTACTCTACTCGATTGTTGCTCGATCCTTGGACATGCCTGTTTACGGTGTAAATCTTCCTAATCACTTTGTATTGACATATTTGGACGAAGACAAAATGATTTCAGTAATTGATCCTGAGAATAAATACGGAAATCTATTTTACATTAACGCATTCTCCAAAGGAGGTATTTTCGATGCAGATGAAATCCGGGCATTCCTGAAAGGTTTAAACAAACCAGAATTGAGGGAATACTTCGAACCGTGTTCAAACTCTTCCATCATCATGCGTATGTTAACCAACCTGATTAATTCCTTTCAACAGGTCGGTAATAAAGCGAAGGTAATTGAACTTACTGAACTTCGCGAACTGTTTGATATGAACAACGCATAGACCGAAATCTACTCGCGGTTGTCTTTAGCCCTTATCAACATTTAGCAATCTGGTACGCTTTTTTTCTAAGTAGGCTCTTTCCGTTAAATTCTTAGCGTGCTCAATAGCTTCATCTAAACAAGAAATAGCCTTTTTTACATCTCCTTTTCTCTCATGGAACTTGGAAAGCACGCCGAAGAACAAATACGTTTTCTGATCAAGATCCTTCTTCTCTAGTTCATTCAAAATTCTTTCAACCTCATCGAATTTATTTAGGTGCAATTTCACCGTCGCGATAGACAATTCCGTAACAGGGTTCGACTGTACCTCCTTTAGCTGTTCGTAATACGAGAGGATCTGCTCCCAATTCGTTTCTTCAAAAGAAGGTGATTTAATGTGTTCCAGGGCAATAGCAGCCTCAACATGATAAATGGAATAATCATCAAATTCTGAGGACTTAAACAGTGCGTTTTTACCTAACTCAATTAAGGGAGGAAACCACTGTGATCTATCTTGATGCTCTAATCCAATGCTCTCAAAGTTCTCGTCTACTTTACTTTCTATCCTTGAAGCATGTAAGCAAAAGAGTCCAAAAAGTGCGTAACTCTTACCAGTCTGAAATTCGTGTTTTGACAGTAATATTTTTGTAAGCCTTAATGCTTCTCCGCACAAATCCTTACGCACTAAAAGTTTCTTATGGTTTGAATGAAAACCTTCGTTGAAAATGAGATACAAGACCTTACAAACAGAATCAAGCCGGTCGTGTAGTTCCCGTCCTAACGGCAATTTGAACGCAATTTTCTTTTGACTAATCGTTTTCCTTGCTCTCGACAATCTTTTTTTGACTGTTTCGGTTTTCAATAACAGTGAAGCCGCAATTTCATTTTGACTGAATCCACTGATCGTTTTTAACGCAAAGGAGATTTGATCTCTAGGGTCCAAATCAGGGTGACATGCCGTAAAAATCATACGAAGCTCACTATCTTCTATCTCTTCTTTACCGAATAATTGATCAATAGCAATTACTGACGGACCGTAATCCAGTTTTTCCGCTCTTCGTTGGTCAGCATTTAACTTTCTAATGATATCTATTACCCTATTCTTTGCTGCCTTCGTGAGCCAAGCCTCGGGATTTTCAGGAATCTTAATTTGCCATTTTTGAATAGCCTGCGCAAAGGTATCCTGAACAGCATCCTCTACCAATTCCAAATTCTCCAGACCGAAAATTCGGGTTAAAATAGCAACCATCTTTCCATACTGATGTCTGAAAAGATGGTCTATTATGTTTTGAGATTTCAAATTTTAATTATCAAAAATCATCACTTCGCGAACTTCAACAGTTCCATCAAGATCGAAATCTGGATAATCCTGTGCGATCTCGCATGCAGCATCGAGGTCTTTGGCTTTCACCTGATAATACCCACCTACAATTTCTTTCAAGTCAGAGAAGTTGCGATCGGTAACCGTTCTATCTTGCCCTGAAATATGCCTTACATGAGGAGTTAAGGCACTTCCGTGCATGACTACACCTTGCTCTTGCATTTTTTGGTTCCATGCAAACCATTTCCCCATTCTCTCCTGCATTTGTTCTGGAGACAACCCTAAATCTTGATAATCCTTTCCAAGGAAAATTAACATAAACTCTTTCATAGTTATTCGGTTTTGTAGTTAAATTTAATAATAACCTGAGTTCGATTCTAAAATGCACTCAGGTTAATAGCGCTTGACATGTATCGACTACATACCAACCAATTCTTTGATTTCGATTGAAGCTCCGATATTGTGCGCCGTGTGCGGATGATCTTTTAACGCTCCTTTTAGTTCATCAAAGGAAGCTGCTTGTAAAATCGAATATCCGCCTGCCAAAGAATCACTCTGTGACCATTCCATTTTTTCATTCACTACTTCCCCTGGCATAAGAGGAGCTCCAAAATCCACTATGTGGTTTTCATTATTCGCTTTCCAAGAAAGCCATGCTTGCATTCCTTCTTGTTTTTCTTCTGCCGACGATTCCATGTACGCCTTCGCAGCTTCAACTGGTGTGTTGTAAATAGCAATAAACTTTTTCATATCTCTTCATTTATTTGATTGTTATACCCAGATAACGAAGCCAAATAAAATAGGGGGACAGATTTAAAAAAAATATTTTTTGAAGAGATCAATGCACAATTATAATTGATCCTTTTTTTATTTACGATTCATGGTAAACCTCCATTACATAACAATTACAGGCCGAATTACTTAATTTGAATATCGAGATCAAATTTTTGCAATTCATTAAATAGTTCATTCGTTAAATCGACCTTCAAGGATTTTGATGGAAGGTGGACTTCGACATTATCCAACGGATCAAATACGGTAAATCGAACAGGAATCGTTCCTACGTTTTGATCAAATATTTTCGTTAAATCTGTAATCATAATTTGATCCAATGCCTTCATTGACACCTTCAAATTCAAGCTGTTTGCCTTCGCATCTTTCAAGTTTGACAATAAATCGATTGAATGAATGGTGAATTCCAATTCAGAGCGACGTGGCGGAACTTCTATCCTACCCTTCACTGAAACAAATGTTCCAGGATTCAGAAAGTGCTTGTATTTCAAATAATTCTCTCTCCAAAGGAAAACTTTATACGAATCGTTATAATCCTCCAAGGTGATTGTTCCAAACGGATCTCCTTTTCGCGTGAATCGATGTTCTGCATCAGAAATAATGGCTGCAATTAGAACCTCCTTATTGATATTCGGTTGCATGTCGTTCAACATGGAAACATTCCCAGAACAAAATGCCTCGATTTCCATTTTATAGTCGTCAAGAGGATGTCCGGAAATAAACATTCCGATTACTTCTTTTTCCTTGTTGAGGGCATAAATATTCCCCCATTCTTCCGATTCGGGAATTGTCGGTTCTGGTAATTTCGCTCCAGAGTCTCCTCCAAAAAGTGAGGCTTGAGAAGAGTTTTCGCTATCCTGGAATGCTGATCCAAATCGAACCAGATTATCCAAGAAGGTTCTTCCGTTACCGTCTTCTTTAAAGTATTGCGCGCGATGAGCTCTAGAAAAAGAATCAAATCCCCCTCCAAACACTAAGCTCTCGAAGGCTTTCTTCGAACAAACGCGCAAATTGACTCTTTTTGCCAAATCGAACACTGACAAAAATGGTCCGCCTTCCACTCGTTTCTCTATCAATTCGTTTACTGGGGCAGATCCTAAGCCTTTAATCGCACCAAGTCCGAATCGAATGGCCCCTGCCTTGTTCACGGTAAAGTGATAGATCGATTCATTGACATCCGGACCGAGTACCTCTACTCCCATTCGTTTACATTCTTCCATGAAGAAAGAAACTTGCTTGATATCATTCATGTTGTTACTCAACACGGATGCCATGTATTCGGCTGGGTAATTTGCTTTCAGGTACGCCGTCTGATAGGCAATCCATGCATAACACGTCGAGTGAGATTTGTTAAAGGCATAGGATGCAAATGCTTCCCAGTCTCTCCAGATTTTTTCCAGTGCATCAGCATTATGTCCCCTTTCACCTCCTCGCTCAATGAACGCCGGTTTCATTTTATCCAGAACGTGCTTTTGCTTCTTCCCCATCGCTTTTCTCAGGGTATCCGCCTCACCTTTGGTGAATCCAGCTAACTTCTGAGAAAGTAACATTACCTGCTCCTGATAAACGGTAATCCCGTATGTTTCTCCGAGATACTCCTCACACGCATCCAAATCATAGACGATGTCTTCATCACCATGTTTTCTTCGGATAAATGAAGGAATGTACTCCAACGGACCTGGACGGTACAAAGCGTTCATAGCAATGAGATCGGCAAAAACTGTCGGTTTCAACTCCCTCATGTATTTCTGCATTCCGGCAGATTCATACTGGAAGATTCCTACTGTTTCTCCCCGCTGGAAGAGTTCATATGTTGGAACATCATCAATTGGGAACACTTCAGGATCAAGTTCAACACCGTGTCGCTCTTTGACATTCCTTACGGCATGCTTGATCAGGGTGAGCGTCTTCAGGCCCAAGAAATCCATCTTCAGCAATCCGGCCTCTTCTGCAACCGAGTTATCATACTGTGTACAATACATGTCCGAATCCTTCGCCAGAGCTACGGGAACGTAATTCGTTATATCATCTGGGGTAATGATCACTCCACAGGCGTGGATTCCAGTATTTCGCACAGATCCTTCCAATTCTCTCGCACGGTTCAATACCTGAGCGGTCAAATCACTTCCCTTGGCGATACTTTTCAACTCATTCGCTCGGTTGATATCTTCCGTATTGTTTTTCAGTTTATCACGCAAGGCGTTGTCGGAAAGACCAAATAATTTCGCAAGGGAAATATCTGGAATCAATTTCGCTAGTCTATCCGCATCTCCTAGTGGCAAGTCCATCACACGTGAAGTATCACGAATAGACGATTTAGCGGCCATTGTTCCGTAGGTAATAATCTGTGCTACCTGATTCGCTCCATATTTATCAATTACCCACTTGATTACATCACCACGTCCTTCATCATCGAAATCAATATCGATATCGGGCATGGATACACGATCAGGATTCAAGAAACGCTCAAAAAGTAGATCGTACTTGATAGGATCGAGGTTGGTAATCCACAAGCAATAGGCCACCGCAGAACCTGCAGCGGAACCACGACCTGGCCCAACAGAAACTCCCATTACACGGGCCGCTCGAATGAAATCTTCTACAATCAAGAAGTAACCAGGATATCCTGTATTCTCAATTACCGAAAGCTCAAAATCGAGGCGTTCTTCAATCTCAGGAGTAATTTCTTCGTATCGCTTCTTTGCACCTTCATAGGTAATGTGTCTGAGGTATTTATTCTCTCCACGCTTACCTCCATCTTGATCGTCTTCCTCAAATCGAAATTCATCTGGAATATCAAAGGCTGGAAGAAGTACATCCCTGGCAAGGGCGTACGCTTCACATTTATCAACTATTCCATCAATGGACTCAATGGCTTCAGGAAGATCCATAAACAATTCCTTCATCTCCTCTTGAGACTTGAAATAATACTCTTCGTTATCCAATCCATATCTGAATCCTCTCCCTCGTCCTTTCGGAGTTGAAACCAATTCATTGTCTTTTACGCATAATAATACGTCGTGTGCCGAAGCATCATTTTTGTCTATGTAAAAGGTATTGTTCGTTGCAACCAGACGGACATCATGTTTTTGAGAGAAACGAACGAGTGTTTCATTCACGCGATCTTCATTATCCTGTCCGTGACGCATCAATTCAATGTAGAGATCATCTCCAAACTGTTCTTTCCACCACACCAGTGCTTCTTCGGCCTGCTTCTCACCAATATTCAAAATCTTACTGGCGATTTCTCCGTAGAGGTTTCCAGTAAGTACAATGATGTCTTCTTTGTGCTTGATGATTGCATCTTTATCGATACGTGGAACGTAATACATTCCTTCGGTATATGCGATGGACGCGAGTTTGATCAAATTGTGATAGCCTGCCTTATTCTTAGCCAGTAAAACGACTTGATATCCGTTATCCTTCTGTGACTTATTGGTAAGGTCCTGGCATACGTTAAACTCACAACCGATAATTGGCATTAATTCCTGTTCATCGAATGCTTCTCCATTCTCCTCGGCTTCTTTTCTCCGTGCTTGCACTCCTTTGTTATGCCCCGCAATAGCCTTCTCAAAGTGAAAAGCGGCCATCATATTTCCTGTATCCGTAAGTGCTACAGCCCGCATTCCATATTCCACAGCTTGATTCACTAATGCATTCACTTGGCTAGTCGATTGAAGAATCGTAAACTGAGAATGATTATGCAAATGGGCAAAGGAACATGCATCCAGACGTTTCTGAGCTTCACTCTTGTCAACTGTAGGGATAGCACTTTCCTCTACCGGAAGCTCGGCTCTGATTTTGGCGCTTTCATCTTTAAGGTTGAGGTGTTTTAATCCAATTGTACCAATCGGTGCTGGATTGAAGGCCTGAAAATCCGCGATGTAACGCTCCTCCTGCTGCAATTGCTCAAGACGAAACACTTCGCGACGCATCAACTCAAAGAAACAACGTGTAGTTGCCTCAACATCTGCTGTGGCATTGTGCGCCTCTGCAAATGGTTGTTGGAAAAGATGATCGTGCAATTCGGTTAGTGTCGGAAGCTTAAACTTTCCTCCACGTCCTCCAGGAATTTGACATAGCTGCGCAGTATCTTCTGTACAGGTATCGAGAACGGACATTTCGTTCATCGTGGTTTCGATCCCCATTCGATGGAACTCACATCCCCATACGTTTAAATCGAATTTGATGTTTTGACCAACGACAAACTTCGCTTTCGACAATGCCTCGTTGAATTCAGTTAATCCATCTACGAGGTCTATACCTTGCTGTTCCGCTAGCTCTGTTGAAATTCCGTGAATTTGTTCAGCATCATATGGAATATCAAATCCATCTGGTTTAATCAGGAAGTCTCTGTGCTCGATGAGGCGCCCCATATCATCATGGAGCTGCCACGCCATTTGAATCACGCGAGGCCAGTTATCCGTATCGGTGATCGGTGCATTCCAATTCCTCGGTAAACCAGTTGTTTCAGTATCAAAAATTATATACATATCGCGTCAAATTCAGGAGAATAAAGATACCGAATTTACGTGGTAAGTTGATAGCTACTTGGAACGAAATATTAACAGGTTTTGAACTGGCTGGAATTGGTGGGTTGGTGGATGGTCAGGTGGTTGGATTTTTGGATTGGTTGGATTTTCCGATTGTTCGATTTTCTGATTTTCCGAGTCGCTTTGTTGATGACGTGAATGGTGTTGGATTGTTGGATTGTTGGATTGTTGGATTGTTGGATTGTTGGATTGTTGGATTGTTGGATTGGTTAAACAATGCCTTTTTGATAGTTACTATCTTACTGTGCCTTTTTTGACCGCGACTCCGATAGCCATCAGAACGCGAAGGCGCGAAGGCTGTGTTTGATTATTTTTTACCACAAGGACACGGATCAACTGTTAGTTGATGCACAAGAGCTTTGTGGAAGAGCTCTGCTCGCTTTGTGGGCTTTGCGGTTGAAAAATTATTTTGACAACTTGATTGGTTGGATTCACTACGTGGCTGCCTTCGGCGGTGTTGGATTGTTGGATTGTTGGATTGTTGGATTGTTGGATTGTTGGATTGTTGGATTGGTGGATTGTG
>JBGCDF010000280.1:0-4703 GCA_045105095.1 Crocinitomicaceae bacterium
TGAAAAAGGTCAAGTACTTGAAGGTACAGTTAAAAATATCACTTCATACGGAGTCTTCATTGATTTGGGCGGTGTAGATGGATTGATTCACATTACTGACCTTTCTTGGGGGCGTGTTAATCACCCAGAAGAAATCGTTGAGTTGGATCAGAAATTGAACGTTGTAATTCTTGACTTCGATGATGAGAAGAAACGTATCGCTCTTGGATTGAAACAATTGCAACCACATCCATGGGATGCATTGGATCAAGGAATGAACGTTGGAGACAAAGTAGAAGGAACAGTTGTTGTTATGGCTGATTACGGAGCTTTCGTTGAAATCGCTCCTGGAGTTGAAGGATTAATCCACGTTTCTGAAATGAGCTGGTCTCAGCACTTACGTTCAGCACAAGATTTCTTGAAAGTTGGAGATAAGGTTGAAGCTGTGATCTTGACATTAGATCGTGAAGATCGTAAAATGTCACTTGGAATCAAGCAATTGATGCCAGATCCATGGGAAGCTATCGAAGGTAAGTATGCAGTTGGAACACAACACAGTTCGAAAGTGCGTAACTTCACTAACTTCGGTGTATTTGTTGAGTTGGAAGAAGGAGTTGACGGATTGATCCACATCTCTGACCTTTCTTGGCAAAAGAAAATCAAGCACCCATCTGAATTCTGTAAGGTAGATGATCCAATGGAAGTAATCGTATTGGAAATCGATCGTGAAAACAGAAGAATTTCACTAGGACACAAACAATTGGAGGAAAATCCATGGGAAGTATTCGAATCAACATTCGTTGAAGGTTCAGTACACCAAGGAACAATCATCGATAACAAAGACAAATCTGGAATTGTATCGTTGCCTTACGGATTGGAAGGAATCTGTCCTGCACGTCACATGAGAACTGAATCTGGAGCTAACGCGAAAGTGGAAGATACTCTTGACTTTAAAGTGATTGAATTCAACAAAGACGCTCGTAAGATCGTTGTATCACATACTGCAACATTCGAAGAAATGGAAGAAAAAGCACCTAAAGGGAAATCTAAAGGTTCTAATACTTCAGCAGCTGTGAAAAACGTAAACTCAGGTAATGAAAAATCGACATTAGGAGATTTGGATGCACTTTCAGCGTTGAAACAGAAAATGGAAGGAGAAGGAAAATAATCCTCCTCTATCTTAATACTGAAATGCCTGGTTCGAAAGAATCAGGCATTTTTTTTAATAATTTGTTTAGGACACCTTCCAGAAAAACAAGCTCACTATCCTACCAACTGTACTATCTATTCTACTTAAATTATTGATTGTTTCTTGTGATGCAATAGTACGCTACCATTCGATTTCGAACCATTAATTTGAAACTATCCCAATAACTTAGCGAATGATCTAGTAAAAATTTCAATCAAAAGATTTATATTAGGAAAAGATTAACCAGAAGCTATTATCATGAATCACTTAAGGAACGGTTCCCTCTATATTTCAGAAGGAGATACATCAAGTATTGTCCGATATATCCAACGCAAACTCAGCATTGAACCAGACTCTAATTTTGGACCAGGCACACGTGATGCCGTTGTTTCTTTTCAATCGGAAAATGGGTTAACACCAGATGGAATTGTTGGTGTGTCCTCCTTTCTCGTGATTTGTGCAGATGAGATTGAAATTCGATTCAATAGAACTATGCAAAAACTCAAAATTGAACTGAGTAGTAGTATCGAAAACCTCAAAGTCTTATTTGAATGTAAGGCAATTTCTGGCTTACCGGCTGCACATACGCGTGTGAGTGAACTAATTAGAGAAGGGCGTAAAGACCTGAGTATGGAAACTAATTACATGAGTATCGAATATGATGGTGTGAGTGACGTTGGCCCTATTCCCGATGGTAGTTACGATTTAACGCTAACACAAGATATGCCCTTTCAAAAAACCGAGGGTGGATGGGGAGTAGGCGGATGGTACCTCGACCCTGGTTACTTTAGTCGTGGATTTTATCGACTAGGTTGGACGCGTGGTGGTTTTTTCCTTCATCATGATGGAAATGGTCTTGGTACGGGAGGATGCATTGGTGTCTCAGAAGGGCGAAATATTTTAAGGATTCAATCCATCCTGACTACTTATCAAGATATTGGTAACAGCAGTATTGAGATCATCGTTGCCTAGAATGTCTTTTTTATTCAAGACTCGATGCGGTTTTATACTAATTTTTCGAAACAAAAAATCCTCTAGCCATAACAACTAGAGGATCTTTTTCTGGTTTGTTTCTTTGTCTATAAAACTGACTCGGCGATCGCCATCAACTGGTCTTTAGTTTTAAATCCAATAACGGATTTCACCAAATTTCCATCGCCATCTATAATAAGTAAAGTTGGATATGCACGTACTCTATAACGTCGTGCAATTTCTCGACCATCTGCATCCTTTTCCATTTCAACTTTCAAGTTGACAAAATTCTTATTGAAAAACTTGCCGACCTCAGGATCTTTGAACGTAGTAGCAGCCATTTGTTTACACGGCCCACACCAATCAGTATAAGCATCAATAAAAATCAATTTACCAGACTTCGATGCTTTTTTCTTTGCAGCTTCTAAATTGAACTTTGCAAACTCAATACCTGTCCCAGTCCCCTTACTAGAAAAAGACGACATCACCACAAAAGCCATAACTGCTACAGCCAAAATTCCAACTACTTTTTTCATATCACTTCTAATTTTCTTTGCCTGTGTCATTCGGACGTGGCGAATACTTGGTTAAAAATACGAAATATGTTTTCTTTTCAACTCGCATTAGATCTCGTATCTTCAAAGTTGTTACTTTTAATCCAAATACCATTCCAAAACGACATGGGAATTCGATTTCAAACCGAACATGCTGAAACTAAGCAAAAAGTGCTCGATTTTATCGAGGAATGGAACTCAAGCGCCGATCATATTGTGGTGAAAACCTCCGGTTCGACAGGACGCCCAAAGGATATTCTATTGTTGAAAAAACACATGAAGGCATCCGCCCAAGCGACCGGTAGTTTTTTAAAATTAAAGAAAGGCGACACGGCCTTACTTTGTTTGTCCATCGATACAATTGGTGGAAGGATGATGATTGTCCGCGCATTGGAGCTGGAGTTAGAATTGATCGTTTCGGATGTCTCATCTACTCCACTTTTGAACGTGGACGGTCGCATTGATTTTGCAGCCTTGGTTCCTATGCAAGTGCAGAAATCGTTAGATCTCCATAGACAAAAAGTATCTCAAATCGATAAACTGATCATTGGAGGTGGTCCCGTATCCCCTGCTCTCATTTATGAACTCCAGGAAATTCCCACAAATGCATTTCACACCTTCGGGATGACAGAGACCATTTCCCACATCGCTATGCGAAAGTTAAATCATCCACTGGAAAACGATTTCAAGTGCCTCCCGAATGTTCATGTAAGATCAAATGAAGGAAAATTGATTATTTCCGCATCCGACATTGGAATATCGGGATTAGAGACGAGTGATGTTGTCGAAATCTTATCGGAAACACGTTTTCACTGGCTGGGAAGAGCCGATTTCGTGATTAACAGTGGTGGAATAAAACTACATCCTGAAGAAATAGAGGCCAAACTATCAGCATTGATATCAAATCCCTTCTTTGTATTCGGCGAGGAAGACGAATTATTGGGCGAAAAGCTGATACTTTTGGTAGAGAGCAATGCTGCATTGGATATTTCCAAAAGTCGATTCCAATCGGTACTGTCGAAGCATTCCGTTCCAAAGGTAATTCGCAGAGTATCCAACTTTAACTACACTCCCAGTGGAAAGATCAATCGTTTAACGAGTAAAGAATTGCCAAGTGTCTCTGAACAAGTATTATAAGACATTAGGGCTTTTGCCAGGAGCAGATCAAGCAGCTATTCGGAAAGCATTCCGGAAATTAGCCATGCGATATCATCCCGACAAGAATCCTACTCCGAGCGCTCAGGCCAAGTTCATCGCAATTACTGAGGCTTACGAAATTCTGAGTGGGAAGAAGCCTGCCCCAACAACGCGCGTTTCGCGATCAAAATCTACCGCAAGAAGAAAACCTACAAATGCTGGCCCAAGCACTACTGAAAAATCAGACGCAGAGCGCGTTCGAGAAGCAAAAGAGCGGCAAGAAGAGCAGGAAATACGAGAGAGGATAGAAAATGAACGCTTTTTCAAGCACTTGACCTCTGGTTGGCGCTGGAAAATCATGCGCGTCTCAGCCATTATTGGTGTCATTATATCTATTGCTTTAATTACGGAGCGCTTTCTACCCAGCCACTTTGAACCCGATGAAGTAACCGCAGTATCCATCCAACCAGGATTCTATGCAGGAAGTGAGAGTCTGAGTATAATCGAAACAAAAGCGAACACCTCTTATTGGATTTCTCGAATCAGCTACGACTTATATGGTCGACACACGCGATTCTATGTTCGTTCTAGTTGGCTATTTCATGAACCTAAAGAATTATGGTCTATTGGAAAAGTCGGGTATCGTCTTTACCCTGTTCATTTCTCATTCTACAGTAATTTCATACTTATTATCCTCTTCTTCCTCCTGCCCTGTGCTACCCTCTTGGCCAAAAGCAGAACGATTTACTTCACCTTTATTCACTACCTTTCATTGTACGGGGTGAATGTTGTCATGTTGTATTTCTTGTTGAGGAATGATCATTGGGCACATCTACTCACACTAGGATTCTTCTAGAAGCGTTTCATGGCGC
>JBGCDF010000281.1:0-5565 GCA_045105095.1 Crocinitomicaceae bacterium
CGTTGCCAATGCTATTTCAGGAAAAGTAGCAGGAGTTCAAGTAAGTAAAACAACTGGAGGACCAGAGTCATCAAGCCGAGTAGTTATTCGAGGAAATAGTTCATTAAGTGGAAATAATCAGCCATTATTTGTCGTTGACGGTATTCCAATTGACAATACTACTAACGGCAGTGGTGGAACCTGGGGAGGAATCGACTATGGAAGTCCTATCTCGGATATCAATCCAGATGATATTGAATCCATGACCGTTTTGAAAGGACCGAATGCCGCGGCAATCTATGGTTCAAGAGCCGCTAACGGAGTGATTGTGATTACCACGAAATCGGGAACATCGAAAAAAGGTATTGGAGCTTCCTTTATGACATCCTTTTCTGTTGAATCAGCAGATATTCAAAAAGAATTTCAAAATACATACGGAGCTGGAACCAATGGCCAATTTGAATACAACGCTGATGGGATTCCCTTCTTCAACACGTCACTCTTAGCAAAAAGCTGGGGACCAAGGATGGAAGGTCAACGTTACATTGACTGGGATGGTGTGGAGCGAACTTATTCTCCGCAGGAAAACAATTACCGCGACTTTTTTGAGGTAGGATTTACCGCAACCAATTCGCTGAGTTTGGACGGAGGAAACGATAGAGCAACGTTCCGACTTTCCTATACTGACCTCAGAAACCAAGGAATCTCTCCTAATTCGAAATTCACCAGAAAGTCATTAAGTCTACGATCAAGTTCCAAGTTAACGGATAAGTTTCGTGCTGATGTCAAAGTGAACTATGTAGAACAGGCTGCCGAAAATCGAGTCAATCAAAGTGATGGCCGTGGAGCTGCACGAAATTATAATTTCATGCCGCGAAACATCAGCAATCAATCACTACAGGATTACAAAGACCCGAGTGGGAACGAAAAAACTTGGTATTCACCATGGGCTTGGCAGTCGAACCCATATTGGGTCGCACATGAAAATGAAAACGGTGATTCCCGAAGAAGAATTTTAGGAATGGTAAAACTTACCTATGATATTAATGATCACATTTCAGTATTCGCCAGAACTGGATTAGACTTCTACAATGATCGGAGATTCAACAGCACTGGATCTGGAGCCTTCGCAAACTTTGAAGGTGACTTCTATGATGCTTGGTTGAGTTTCTATGAGCAAAACACTGATTTCTTAATGATGTTTGATTATTCCTTGAGCAAAAACCTGGATTTCAAAGCAAACCTCGGAGGGAATCGCATGTATCAGAAATCCGAGAATAATTCTTCGAAAGTCGACAACTTGTCTGTGCAAGGGTTCAACAATCCCGAGTACGGAACGGAACCTGCCATCGTAGGGTATTCGCTATTTGAAAGAGCCATCAATTCTGTTTACGGTAGTGTGCAATTGGATTATTTGCGAAAATTTTACCTAGATATCACTGCACGAAATGATTGGTCATCAACGCTCCCACAAGCTAACAATTCTTACTTCTATCCTTCGGCGAGCTTCTCCTATGTTTTCCTTAATGGAAACAAAGCGGCCAAACAGAAGGTAAGTTTCGGAAAGCTAAGACTCTCGTGGGCACAAGTTGGTTCTGATGCAGATCCATACTTATTACAATTAACCTATGGCCAGAACGGCACATTTAACGGCCAACCGCTAGCGAGTCCGAATAATACCTTACCGCTATCGAATTTAAAACCAGAGATAACCAGTTCGATTGAAATTGGAACAGATGTTCGTTTCTTTAAAAATAGACTGGGTACAGATTTCACTGTCTACCGATCGTTGACCAAAAATCAAATACTCCCTGCTGATGTTTCCGCAGCAACAGGTTTCACGCAAGCAATCATCAATGCTGGAGAAATTGAAAATAAGGGAATCGAATTACTCATTGATGGAAGAATCATTCAGAAAAAGACCTTCAACTGGTCATCATCGGTCAATTACACAAAAAATGTCTCGAAGGTTATTCGTCTTACGGATGGACTCGACAACTATCAACTAGGATCACAATGGGGAGTTTCCATCGAAGCAAGACCTGGTAATGCATACGGAGATATTGTTGGTGTGACCATCGCTCGTGATGAATTTGGCAACAAATTAGTGAACGCAGACGGTACTTACGTGAAAGGAGATCGGGACGTACTTGGAAATATCAACCCGGATCACATGATTGGTTGGAGAAATGAATTTGGATACAAAAAATGGTCATTTAGCTTCCTGATCGATACGCGAATTGGAGGACAAATTTATTCCGCATCCAATATGTACGCACATGGATACTCTGGAACGGTAGTACAAACCTTGGAAGGCCGTGATGAATGGTATGCTTCTGAACAAGAGCGAATAGACGCAGGAGTTTCTGAGGCGGACTGGATCGCAACTGGAGGTTCGATGGCTGAAGGTGTTTACGCCGACGGAACTGTGATTGACGGAGAAGATGTCAGCGGGCAAACGAATACCACTTACATGAATCCTGAGATTTATTGGGGACAGTTTTCTGAATGGGGAGATGAACTCCACGAGCCTCATGTATACGACGCGACGTTTGCAAAGCTGCGAGAAGTTTCGATTTCCTACCAATTTGATCCATCAAAATTAGCCCGACTCAAGCTCAACTCAGCAGTGCTTTCTTTTTATGGAAGAAATTTATGGCTGATGTACAGTAAGGTTCCGAACATTGATCCTGAAGCATCATACACAAATGGCAATGGACAAGGAATCGAATACGGAACATACCCCGTTTCTCGAAGTATTGGTATTAACCTAAAAGTGACATTTTGATGAAAGCAATTGGAATTTTACTTGCAGTGATTCTCGTTTTGATTAGTTGTCGAAAAGACTTCGATGAAATCAATTCGAACCCCAATGAACCGACCATAGCCAATGTTGATTATCTCTTCACGCAATCACTCATCAAAGGAGGCGGACAATTCAGCACAAGCACCCACTCTAACGTGTGGACCATGATGGTATGGACGCAGCAAATGGCTGATGTTAATGGTGTGCTCAATGCATCGAATCCCTACGCGTACAGCGATGATTGGAACGATGAATTATGGAAAGAATGGTATGCGGATGTGCTATCGCCCGTAAATGAAGTCATTCGATTAACTGAGGACGATCCTTACCTCATCAACAAACATTCGATTGCGCGAATCTGGAGAGTATTTACCATGCAACGCATTACTGATTTATGGGGAGATGTGCCTTATTCTGAAGCATTGCAAGGTTTTAATAGCACTGGAGATCCGATTTTACAACCCGCCTATGATCCACAAGAAGATATTTATGCGGATTTATTAAACGAATTGAAAGAGGCAACGGCGTCTTTGGATGCGGCTCAAGGAAATTTCCTCGGAGCGGACATTGTATATAACGGAGACCTTGACTCTTGGGCAAAGTTTGCCAATTCCCTTAGATTACGCGTCGCTATGCGAATGGTCTCAGCGAATCCGACGTTAGCTGCGCAACACATCGAGGAATTATTACTCGAAAACAACTTTATCTCTTCGAATCAGGAAAATGCCTCGATTATTTACAACGCGGAGATTCGTAATCCATTTTATGAATTGGACAATAGTGGGCAGGGCATGAGAAACCCGAGTCAATTCTTTATCGATCAGATGATCTCCTCGGACGATCCTCGAATTTCTGTTTATTGCGAAGAAACACCATCATCTATTGCATTGGGAACAGCACCTTACTCAGGTGTACCCAATTTATTATCATCTTCAGAACTGAACGCCATGAACGTGAATGCCTTCACCAGTTCTGCAGTCGGCACCTATTTCCTTCAAGAGTGGACTCCCGTTGTTTTGATGGGATATCCCGAAGTACAATTTTTGATCTCAGAAGCACAATTTCGAGGTTTTTCAGGATCGGGAAGTATGCAATCAAATTATGAACTGGGGGTTCAAGCCGCTTTTGAAGAAGTTGGATTACCCACCGATTCGGCCACGATATTTTTAGCCAATGGCGGCACTTTTGATGGAACATTGAAACAAGTGATTACCCAAAAATGGATTACGCTTGCGTACAAAGATGGATATGAAGCTTTCGCTGAATTAAGAAGAACAGGCTTCCCCGAGTTAACTGATCATACCGGAAGTCTGATCGACATGACGACCCTACCCAAAAGATTGGAATACCCTATTTCGGAACTCACACTGAATGGAACGAATGTATCCTCTGTGGGAGAAGGAATTAACGACTTTTTTACGCCAGTATGGTGGAATCAATAAATCAAATCAATATGAAGACAATTTTACTCTTATTTACGCTGCTGTGCACTTCTTACGGTTTCTCTCAGGATTTTACCGTTAACGCTTTCACGAATGAAACGCACATGGCAGCGGGAACCTACAACCAAACGTATAACTTCCCAACTGATAACTCGATGTACGATGAAATCATTATGAACATTGCACTGACATGTCCTGCTGGTGGTTGCGATCCGTGGGATCGATTCGCAACAATCAAAGCCATTAAGGATGGAGAAGAATTTGAAATCGGACGGTACATTACGCCATATGGAAATAACTGGTGTAATTGGACACTTGATGTTACCGAGTACCGAGAAATTTTAAACGGAACGGTAGAGTTAGAGTCGTTTATTGAAACATGGTCGAATGGATGGGACCTAACGGTAAGTTTCGATTACTATTTGGGTACACCAGATTACGAGTATGTGGATGTAGCGAACATTTGGGTTGATTATGATTTCGCCTATGGAGACACTATTTTCTTCTCCATCGATCTTCCTGAAAAAACCTTCACAATTCCATCAAATGCTGAAAAAACAGTGGTGCGTATTGTGAACACTGGACACGGACAAGGAAATACGGAAAATGCTGCTGAATTCTCTCAAAAGACGCATGATGTTTTGGTGAACGGCAATGTTGAATTTAACCAATTCCTATGGAATTCAACATGCAGCTCAAATCCTTGTTCACCACAAGGAGGTACGTGGACATTTGCTCGTGCAGGATGGTGTCCAGGGGCACAAGTTGACCCAAGCGATTATGACGTTACCTCAATGGTAACTCCAGGAAGTACAGCCACCTTTGATTACGAATTAGAGCCTTTTTTCAATGAATGCAGCCCGTGGAATCCATCTTGTTCAAACGGCACTACGTGCACAGAATGTACATACAATGGTAATGGACATACTCCTCCAAACTATAAAATATCGGCACAATTAATTACCTATAGTAGTACTCCAGTTCAAATTGCCAATCAGGAGGAACTCGCTTTCGATGGAAAAATTGAGCTATATCCAAACCCATCAAGAGAAGAAGCATCTCGCTTATTCATTCAGGCTGAAAATGCAACTGACGTGCAAATCGAAATTGCAACAGCCGTAGGAACAGTTGTTTCATCAGAAACGATCCCGTCCATCAACGGGTCTACCTATTACACTATTCCAACAGAAACATTCACAAGCGGAACCTACTTGGTTCGAGTTTCGATCAATGGTAATTCATTTACTAAAAAGTTAATTATTCAATAGGCACTGACATGAGAAAATTTATACTCGCAACTGCACTTTTCGGAAGTATTGGCACTTCAAATGCCCAAGA
>JBGCDF010000282.1:0-9257 GCA_045105095.1 Crocinitomicaceae bacterium
CAAGGAACACAAACCGCTTCGCGGCACAAGGCTCAAGAAACGGAATGAAGACAGATTATGATAGATTCCAGTAATGGAATCCTGCTTTTTTGTTTTGGACTAATACCGTTCGTATTTCGACTAAACACTACATGAGTATAGCTTTGTGTCTTGACTGTGTCAAGCTTGTGCCTTTTGTGGTTCTCGTTTTACCACAAGGAACACAAACCGCTTCGCGGCACAAGGTTCAAGAAACCGGTAAATGGCTGAAAGCTGAAAGCGGTTTTAGTATCAAAAAACTGTCAGCTGAACGAAATTATCTATCTTTATCCCATGAAAATCACCGAAGAAACAGTTGATCATATCGCTCATTTAGCACGTTTGGAATTCGAAGGGGAACGAAAGGACGCTATTCGAATGGATTTGGAACGAATCATCACGTTCATGGACAAACTGCAAGAGGTGGAAACGGAAAACGAAGAACCATTGATTTTCATGTCAACGGAAATTAATCGTTTGAGAGATGACGTTCCGGAAAGAACAGTTTCTCAGGACCAAGCCTTGAAGAACGCACCAAATCGCGACTCAGATTATTTCCGTATTCCGAAAGTATTGGATAAGGACGTTTAGTTCTTTAGCATTTCCTTGACATCATTCATTAGTTCTGGCGAACGGGTTTCTTGAGGCGTTTGATGAGGATTATCTCGTAAAATTCCCTGAATCGTATCACCGTTTTCAATCATTGTTTTCGACTCGCCAAGGGTCACATGAATGATCTTGGTAAAAACATCCTTACTTTGGATTTCGAATGCAGTTCCCTTCGGAAAATCAACAGTGTTTAGAAGCTCGACGGTGGTAATAACTTGATTTTCTTTAGTCAAATCAACGCTTTGAACCTTACCGACGCTAACACCATTTAGCATCACATCCTGACCAGTAGAAAGACCTTCAGAATTGTCAAACAGGATATAAACTGCTTTGCTCTCACCTTTACATGATGAAAGAACCAAGAATAGAATCGTGCAATAAATAAGAATGCGCATCAGTAGAGTGATAATGCTGTATTACTGGTTATATCGACTAACTAATTCCGGATATTGTGGATCCATTTCCTTCAAGGCGTCAATGACAACATTCGCCGCCGAATACAATTTCGCCCAGTTACTATCACACGGAATAATATGCCACGGAACTGCATTACAACGCTCAAAAATGGTGTCGTACACCTTCATGAAATCACCCCAATGTTCACGCGTTTCCCAATCTCCATCACTGTGTTTCCAAAACTTTTCTTTGATGCTGATACGCTCTTTTAATTTTTCATGTTGTTTGTCGTAACTCACATTCAAATAGAACTTCAAGACCTTGGTTCCATTCGCCTCAAGGTACTGTTCAAACTGATTGATTTGATCGTAACGCTTGTCAATCGTTTCCTGATCGATGTACCCATAAACGGAAGGCACCAGAATGTCTTCATAGTGTGAACGATTAAACACGGTAATCAAACCGTTTTCAGGAGTTCGCTTGTGGATTCTCCAGAGGAAATCATGCGCAAACTCTTCGTCCGTTGGCTTTTTGAATGAGTGAACATTGACCCACGAAGGGCTAACTTTACCAAACAAGGTACGCGTGAGTCCATCCTTTCCTGAAGCATCCATCCCCTGAAGAACAATTAATAGACTTTGTTTCCCCTCAGCATACAATCGCTTCGAGTATTCGTAGATCTCTTCAAGCAAAGGCTCAGTAGCCTTCTTAATTTCTTTCTTTTTCCAGTTTTCTGGTCCGGTTGGGAGATGATTGTCTAGTAGTGCCATGGTCTATTTTAAAATGATGTAAACAGGAAGATGGTCAGAATATCCCCCATAATATTTTCGTCCGCCGTAGGTCGCATTTGGTTTTTCTTCGCCTGTACTTCTGTTTCTGAAGATAAGGTCCGCGTCTCTCAAAATCTCAGCGTCGTTTCCTTTGATGCCCAATCCTGATCGTTTATCATAAATCGCCTGAGAGATGATAATTTGATCAATTACCGCCCAGTCCCCTCGGTGAACAGAAGTTCCCTCACCGTTCTGATGTTCATCATAGAGTAGGTTGATTAAATCGCCCTCTCCTTCATAACCTGACTCTTTTGCGCGAAGCACTGTTTGCAGGCTTTTGTCTGTAGGGTGATCGTTGAAATCTCCCAGAATAATGATGTTCGCATCTGCATCTTGACCCAAAATCTCGTCCACTTTTTCGCGCAATGTTTCAGCAGCTTCCAATCGTTTGTGTTCAGTTTCTTTTTGACCTTCGCGTCGTGATGACCAGTGATTTACAAAGACATGCGTGTTCACTCCTCCAGAAAGTTCACCTTCTACGTATAAGATGTCTCGAGTGGCAAACCTGGGATTGTTGGCCAATTTTACACGCAACTTGGTGCTGTTGATTACTGTAAAAGCATCCTCATCATAGAGCAATGCGACGTCAATTCCGCGTCTGTCGGGAGAATCAAAGTGAGCAATCCCGTAGTTTGTTTGATCAAAATCACCTTCTTCCACCAAATCCTTGAGTACCGCACGATTTTCAATCTCCGCCAAGCCAATGAGCAACGGCGCCTTTTGAAACTCTGATAGCGCGTCTTCGATACGTTCCAATTTCGTTTCGTAGCGATCTTCATCCCACTCTTTATAGCCGTAAGGTGTAAAATCTTCGTCGTTTGTTCGAGGGTCGTTCTTTGTATCGAACAAGTTTTCTACATTGTAAAATACAACCGGTCTTCCTGAGAATGAGCTCATATTATCGTTCTTAATTGTTTGATGCTGATTAATTTCTTCCAGCAAATCATCGGCAATGGTTCCGTCTCCGCATGAAAAGAGTACTCCTGATAATGCGAAGAGCAATACGTGTTTTTTCATGCTTACTTTCCTTTTAAAATACCCAATAAGCCACGGGTAAGTTCACCAAGCCATCCGCCACCGCGACTACTTGTAGCACCTTTGGTGACATTGCGAGTAACGTCTTTCCACATCTTTTCACGTTCTCTGGATTCACGCTTCGCTTCACGTTCTTGTGCTTTACGAAGTCGTTCTAATTCTTTGATTTCTTCGCGCTCACGTTTAGCCTCTTCTCGTTCGAGCTTCTTTAATTCAGCATCGCGTAATTTCGCTTCCTTTTCACGCAGTTTCTCTTCTTTTTCTCGTAAGAGTTCTTCTGCCTTTTCTTGTTCTGCTCTTGCTTCCTCTTGTTTCTCCTCCGTGGCGGCACGTTCAATTTTACCCGTCAGAATTTCGTACGCACTTTCGCGATCAATCTCTTCGTTGTATTTCGGAGCGATTTCAGATTTTGCTACTAAGGCATCCACTTCACTTTGCTCGAGGACATCCATTCGAGAAAGGGGAGCTCTACAAATCGTTGCTGCTAACGGAGTTGGAATTCCTTTTTCGTTTAATGCGGTAACCAGTGCTTCTCCAATTCCGAGCTGCGTGATCAAATCTTCCGTGTCGTAGAATTCAGAAATTGGATAGTTTTCTGCCGCTTTTTTGATTGCTTTTCGATCTTTTTCGGTGAATGCACGCAATGCGTGTTGGACTTTCAACCCAAGTTGAGCTAGAATGTCATTCGGAACATCAATCGGATTTTGTGTACAGAAGAATACACCCACACCTTTCGAACGGATCAACTTCACAATAACTTCTAATTGATCAAGTAGAGCAGAAGATGCTTCTTCAAAAACAAGGTGAGCCTCATCAATGAAAATACATAGCTTCGGTTTTTCAACATCACCTTCTTCCGGGAAGCTTCCGTAGATTTCAGCCAGCAAACTCAACATGAATGTCGAGAATAACTTCGGCTTACTTTGAATGTCCATCAAACGCAAAACAGAAATAATTCCATGTCCGTTTTCATCTGTTCTCAATAAATCTTTCGGATCAAATGATCGTTCTCCAAAGAAGGTCTCGGCACCTTGTTGTTCGAGCTCAATTACTTTACGCATAATTGTGTTAACGGTAGCCGAAGCCACTGCACCATATTCTGCGGAGATTTCTTCTTTTCCTTCATTGACAACATATTGCAGCATTTTGCGCAGATCTTTCAAGTCGATAATGGGAAGTTTCTTCTTGTCAGCGAAGACAAAAATGAGGGAAATCACACTGGATTGTGTATCGTTTAACCCTAATATTTTTGATAAGAGTACAGGACCAAATTCTGTAACCGTAGCTTTCAAGCGCGTTCCGTCTCCGTTGGAAATGGTCATCAACTCAACAGGAAGCGGCATCGGCTCGTATGGCAATCCAATTCCAGCATGACGCTTCGTTATGAAGTCGTTGTTCGACCCTGGTGCTGCCAACCCACTTAAATCTCCTTTGATGTCCATCAATAGGGAAGGAACGCCTTTCTTCGAAAGTTGTTCGGCAATCACCTGTAGTGATTTCGTTTTCCCAGTACCTGTCGCTCCGGCAATCAGGCCATGGCGGTTTAAGGTTTTCAACGGAACTTTGATATGCGTATTGGGAACGGCTTCATCACCCAATTTCCCACCACCTAAGGTAATGGAGTCTCCTTTGAATGTATATCCTTGCTGAATTGTTTCCTGGAACTTGGCTGTCTTTGACATTGTGCTGTATTCTAATTTAAACGAAAAAAAGAGGAAACCGACATCGGAGCCCTCTTTGTAAAAATATAAAACTTGTAGTAAAACGTACTAGCGAGATAACTTAAACGTGATTTTCAAGTTTACACGGTACTCATCTACCTTTCCATCTTTAACAGTTGCGCTCATATCCTGAACGTAGACAGATGAAATGTTTTTCAATGTTTTTGATGCTTCTACTACTGCCTGTGCAGTTGCATCTTCCCAGCTTGTGTTTGAGTTTGAAAGAACTTCAATTACTTTTAAAATTGCCATGATGTTTGATTTTGATTGTTAGTATATGTCGAAACTTTTGGTTGCGAAGTCTCAATTGATTTATTTTCCAAAGAATTTGCTAAAAAGTCCTGCAATTCCTCCTGACTTTTTCTTGGCTGGAGCTCCATCTTTCGCAGGCTCATCGTCATCACCATCAAACATATCTGTGATATTGTCTAACATTCCAGCGATTCCACCCTCATTGTTTCCGCCTCCTTCAGTTAATTTCCCTGTAATTTGGCTCAAAATCCCTGGGATTGCTCCTTTTGCTTGGCTAGCCATTCCTTCAGGAATACCAACTTTCTTAACAAGGCGATCGATGAAATCATCTTCGACTTCTTTTGCCATTACCTCATCATCTTCAGTATTGTCATTTTCAGAAAGCAGGCTCGACATTTGCTTTGGGTTGTTGCTGAACTTTGATTTGACTGCGCTCAATGCTTGATTCGCAACTGATTCAGCCATGGCTGGTGAGACACCAAATTTCTTCAGTAATCCTTTAATTGTCTCGTTTTCGAGAAGGTCTTTTACGTCTATCATAATCTTCTAGTAAAGTTTAGAGCCTCGAATTTACGCATCAAGCGCTCAGTTCCCGCGTAAACACTGGACTTTTCTGTGAATGGCAGGAAATATCGGATAAACGGAAACAGGACCTATTTAAAACTCCAGTCAAACGAGTCAATATCCATCATACAGGCGGTTAACAAGTCAATACTTCCTTGAATATCGTCCTTGTGCGCCATCTCAATAACTTGATGCAAATGTCGCGTTGGAATGGATACCGCACCAGCAATAGATCCGCCTTCGGTCATACGCTGAATTCCAGCAGTATCAGTTCCTCCCGCTGTGAGGATTTCTGGCTGCCAGGTGATCTCATGCTTATCAGCTGTTTCTTTCATGAATTTCACCATGCGATAGTCACAAATTGTGGATGCATCCATGATTTTAATGGCTGTTCCTTTTCCGAGTTCAGTGATTTTTTCATGAGCTGCAGCTCCAGGAAGGTCAAAAGCGATAGTCGTATCTAAGCCAAAACCGAAATCAGGATTGATACGCAATGCCGAAACGTTTGCCCCTCGAATTCCCACTTCTTCCTGAACAGTGAATACTCCGTACACATCGTAAGGAACTTCTTTGTCTTTGAGATTTTTGAGTGTTTCAATGAGAATGAAAACAGCCAAACGGTTGTCCAATGACTTTCCGTTTACGCAATTCCCCATTTCGATGAATTCACGTTCCCGTGTAATCGAATCTCCAATGGAAACAATTTCTTTCACTTCAGCTGCGGTTAATCCTGTGTCGATGAAGTAATCCTTTGTTTTGGCAATTTTGTTGCGCTCTTCAGGAGTCATCACGTGAATGGGTTTTGAGGCCATCACGCCAATAATGTCTTTTTTACCGTGAACAATTACACGTTGAGCCGTTAGGGTTTTTGGATCAAAGCCACCAAGTGTATGAAAACGAATGAATCCATTATCATCGATGTGCGTTACGATGAATCCAATTTCATCCATATGAGCGCCTATCATTACTCTTTTGTCACCTGTTCCGCGCTTAATCGCGTATACATTTCCCATGTTATCGACTTCAACTTCGTCGACCAAAGGAGTTACTTCTTTGATAACTAATTCGCGAACTCTTTGTTCGAATCCTGGAGCTCCTGGAGTAGTGCAAATTACTGAGAGTAATGATGTATCTATAGCCATTTTCTATTCGTTTTTGATAAAAGTAAGAAAGTTCGTTCAATTAGCGGAAGCACGATTCGTAAAGTGTAAATTTGTAGTATGAAACGAGTATAGAGTTCTTTAGTCGTACTATCAGAAGGCGTGATTAAAATACTTCATACGAAAGCAAAGCGGTTACAAGGGTGCATAGTTTTTTCTGCACCTTGGTCCGCAGAAAAAAGTGAAACACATGAAACGTATTCTGGTGCTTGCAGTTTTGTTCATTGTCGGTGTGACAATCGCATATTTCATGCTTCGAGGTAAGGAAGAACCGCTTCCAATTATCAACCCGATTGATTTGGATGAAGAAATGGTCGACCCTGAACTGTTGAGGAGAGGCAGGGGACATCGAATCGGTGATTTTTCGTTCCTGAATCAACATGGAGAAACCATTACACAAGATGAGGTGGAAGGGAAGGTGTACATCGCAGAGTATTTCTTCACAACCTGCGGAACGATTTGTCCCAAAATGAATAAGCAGATGCAGCGCGTTCAGTTCGAGTTTGCTGACAACGATGATGTCCGAATATTGAGTTTCACCGTTGATCCTGAAGTGGATACGGTAGCGCAAATGAAGCGATATGCGGATAGCCATGGAGCAAAGTCGGGACAATGGCACTTTCTTACAGGGTCGAAAGAAGAGTTGTATTCACTCGCGCGTAGATCCTTTTTCGTCTTGAAACCGGCCGAAGCGCAGAACTTGGGAGATGTTGGCAGTGATTTTATTCATACAAATAACTTCGTGTTAGTCGATGGTCTGGGTCGAATCCGTGGATACTACGACGGAACAAGCAAGGAAGATGTAGATGAGCTGATGTTGGATATTGAGCGTCTGCTGGACGAATGAGTAATTTGGACTCATAGGAGCATCTGTAGTTCTTTATCCACGTTAGAAATAGCTATCAATAGTCCGTCTCTCCAACAATGTAGCTCTGAGCTTTCAAGAAACCCATTATTCCTGCGGGGCAAGGGCCGTTGTCTTCTATTTTCCGACTAGTCATATACCCAGTAACTGTGATTTTCTCACAACTCTCAACTTCTTCATCGAAGCAAACCGCTGTAATCACACCGTCTTCAGCTGTAACATAACCTCCGTTGGAACAATAGCAGCTCAGCTCGTTCATTACTCCACTAACACTTCTGAACTTTCCCGTTACGGTGCGCTGTTCAACAATTGGAGGAGGAGTTTCTGCTTCTTCCGTTTCAGTTGTTTGAATTGAAGTTGTTTTTTCCGAGCACGCCGAAAGTCCGATAAGCATTGCCAAAAGTAGGGTTGTGAAAAATTTCATGTTCTTTCTTATTTGAGGCTGAAAATTTTGACGTTTTCAAAATCACCAACGGGTTTTTGTAAATAGGGCTGCATAAATTCGAGTTCCAAGGATTCGGGAGTATCAACGAATAAATAAGACGCTCCACTAGCAATGTAATCTTGCATGAGTTCATCGGTAAGTGGAACAAATCCTGTCCAGCCCTTTCTGTTCATTAAAAATAAGGTGGAATTAAAGGATTCGTCGTTCATGGTGATGACTTTATCGTTTTCCGAAATTCCAATTTCCGTAAGGTACGGTTTCATGCGGTCGTAGCGCATCATGTTCGTCTGGTGGTCGAAGTTGAACCACTGCAAAAGACCAACTGTCTGATGATTCCCAACGACAGGATATAATCCTTCTTGGGAGAATTTTTTCAAATTGATTATGCTACTGCAATACATGAAATTCAACAGCAAGAACACGGAAAATAGAACTTTCAGCTTTTTACTACTCAACACGCTACTAAACCGCTCTTTGAGGTAGAGAAGTAGTGGAATGAGTGTGCTCAAAACGATAACGGTCATTGCTCCCCAATAGTAATTGTGACCGCCCAGCAAGGGGAACCAAAATAGTGCGTAAACAGCAACACCAATGGCGATTGTGACATTCGCCAACCACCCGAAAAGAGTTTGCCCTTTGAAATTGATCGCGTTAAAAAGCCCGACAAACAGCAACAGCCATAGCATAGGTCTGCTGAAGAAGATCATACTCGAAAAGTCCGTGATTTTTGACATCACTTGTGTTCCTTCTTCGTACCCCATTTTCCAGAGAGGGTGGATGGCGTTGAAGGTATATTTAAAACCGTGTTGTGTATTGTACATACTCGCGTAGTAATACCAGCCGAAAATAACGATCAAGACGGCTGAGAACCCGATCCATTCTATTTTCAATTTCTGAAAGAGCTTACGTTCTCTAAGTGTTTTGAACTTTGATACAGTTTCCAAGACGAGCACAGCACCTAAAAAGACAAAAACGATCAAGCTGGATATTTTGATCAATCCGGCAAGCGCGAAGAAGAGCATGGAAAACCAGAAAAATAGGCTCCTCCCATGAAATTGGTAACGTGTAAAGAAATACAGTGCAATCAATACAAAACTAATGGAAGGAATATCTGTTAGAAAACTTACTCCGTAGTAGGCGAAAACAGGCGAAGTGAACAATAGAAAAGGCAGTGAAATAGCCCAAAAGTTGTCCTTGATTAGTAGTTGTAAACTTTTGAAAAGACTGAATAAGCCAAGAAATATAATGGCCAAATAAAACAACCGGTATGACCAGTAACTGACATCAAAGATGCTCCAGAATTTCCCGACTACGTAGTACATAATTGGGAACTCACCCGCAGATTTTCCTGAGGCGTAATTG
>JBGCDF010000283.1:0-4869 GCA_045105095.1 Crocinitomicaceae bacterium
CAATCTCAACGCATCGGAGCGATTGGCACTCATCGTGGCACTTGTTCCGCATCTCAAACCAGCTGTTTTGGATATCATGCTGACAAAAAACAAGGATTACGATCGGCGTTACAGCGAGTTTGGAGGTGTATTGCTAGATGGACATTCAGGTTTGATTCCCACAGCAGAAACGGCGATGTTTCTCCTTGCTGGCGATGATGTCAACAAGCGCTTGAGTTACCAATACATTTTTGCAGAAGATCATTTGTTTGCGACAGAACAGCTCATGAAAAGAGCAGGGCAACAGAAAGCAGGATCTTGGCTGAGCTCCATGTGGATGCTTGCCGAAGAACACATTGGAATGTTGATCAGTGGTAAATCCTATCATCCATCTTACAGCCCAGATTTCCCAGCGCAGATCATTCACACGCAACTCGAATGGGATGATATCGTGTTGAGCAAAAGCACGGCAGATCATTTACAGGAAATTCGCGATTGGATTGCTCATGGAAATGTGATTATGGAAGAGTTCGAATTGGGTAAAACACTCAAACCGGGCTACAAAAGTTTGTTCTACGGCCCTCCGGGAACAGGAAAAACAATGACCGCTGCCTTGTTGGGAAAAAGCACGGGCAAGTCTGTGTACAAAATTGATCTCAGCATGGTCGTTTCAAAATACATAGGTGAAACAGAGAAAAACTTAGGAAAAGTATTTGACCAAGCCGCAAAACGCGATTGGATTTTGTTCTTCGATGAAGCAGATTCCCTCTTTGGAAAACGTACCCAAATGAACAGCGCGAACGACCGCTATGGAAATCAGGAAATTGGTTACTTATTGCAACGGATTGAAGATTTCCCAGGAGTCGTGATTTTAGCGTCCAACCTCAAAGACAACATCGATGAAGCATTTACTCGTCGTTTTCAGTCCATGGTAGCGTTTAACATGCCGGGAGTGGAAGAACGACATAAACTTTGGTCGCAATCCTTTTCTGAGAAACTGCCATTAGATCCTGAAATTGATTTGTGGGAAATAGCAGAGAAATACGAAGTCGCTGGCGGAGTGATGATCAATGTGGTGCGAAAAGCAACACTCAGAGCACTGACGCAGAAGCAAAAAACGATCTCGAAAAAAGAATTAACAACGGCCATCCATCAGGAATTGCAGAAGGAGGGAATTATTTTGAATGAATATTAAAACGAACTCGACATGAAAGAATTAGATGATAAAGTAAATGAATCTCAAAAGGAGAATATTCAGCGGGTTTCGATGGAACAAAGTAATGGAGGTACGTCACAATTGGTGGATAATCGTGCTGAATCGACTGTTCAACGAAAGTTACAAGAGACGATGAATACTTCTTCAGGAAATGGAGGGAATCCCATTCAAAGAAAGAATAATACGGGTCTACCTGATAATTTGAAATCAGGAATTGAAAACCTGTCGGGACATAGCATGGATGATGTGAAGGTCCATTACAACTCGAATAAACCGGCGCAATTGCAAGCGCATGCTTATGCTCAAGGAACGGATATCCATTTAGGATCAGGACAAGAGAAGCATTTAGCTCACGAAGCTTGGCATGTTGTCCAGCAAAAGCAAGGTAGGGTAAAGCCTACGAAGCAGCTCAAGAGCAAAGTAGCTATTAACGATAATGCTGGTTTGGAGAGAGAGGCTGACGTAATGGGTCAACGCGCTAGCCAAGCGCATGGAGGTAGAGTTCAATCTAGTATTGCTAAAAATAGGACATCCCAGATACCAAAAGAAGGAAGATCAGAGGTATTACAAAGAGTAGTAATTGGTGGAGCAAATGTGCCAGTTGATCGAGCTATGATTGATGCTCAAATAGCCGTAGTAAATGGTCGGATTACAAATCGATTTCTTGCAGCTTCACCTGCGACGAGAACAGCATTGGAAAAAAGTGTAGAGAAGATGGAGATCTTATTAGCGAATTGGCAATTGGATGACTACCGAGCATACCGAAATGCCATGAAAGAAGGGCTAGTATTCTCTGGTCGACAGCGGGGAGGTGGATTGAGAAAATGGACTGGGAATCCGTGGAAATCTATGGAAAGTATTATAAATTCTTTCGTGATAGATTCGAACGGTCTTTCGAATGTGGCCAGGACGGCGAGGGAAGTATTGGACGCGGTGCGTCCGGCACTAGATTCTATTGCAAGGCGCTATATCGTTAAAAATGCTTCGACGTATGGGGAAAATTTTGCTAGACTTCGGAATATCGAGATCAATAAAGGGATGAAGGGTGCTAACTCAAAAGAGTTTCAAGCGATGTGCAGGGATTTCCAGCTACATGCGAAGAGAATCATTCGCAGATTTAATAGACACATTAGAGTTGAGGAGGTGGGGAGTTTGAGTATTCAACATAACTGGTTAGTGGTAGGCCGTGAACGTACCGATGTTAATGGTACTATTATTCCCATAGACCAATTACAGAACTGGGGTAATGATTGTTTCACAGTAGACTTGTGGGAAGGCGCAAGAGAATGGGGAGGTCGGTTGCCAGCGAATGATAATGATCCAACGGCTCCCGCCCCAACTATTGAATACGACACTTTTTATCGCGATGATGATCCTGACCCTGATGTGATAAACTATAATCGTTGTATCACTTCACATATCGATGTTTAATAAGATTAAAGCCACTAATATAAACGGCTGCTAAGCTTACAATTTTGTGGTTGAAAAATGAAATATTATGAAAACATCAGCAGATAATACACACGAATCTCAAAACTCGGTTAGCCCGAGAGTTGCGAGTGAAACAAATAACGGAGGAACAGCACAATTAGTGGATAATCGCTCTTCTGTTGCTGTTCAACGCAAGTTGCAAGATTCCATGACCGCATCAGGCGAAAACAATGCGAATCCAATTCAGCGAAAAAATAACACAGGACTCCCAGACAATCTAAAATCAGGAATTGAAAACCTTTCAGGCTACAGCATGGATGATGTGAAAGTACATTACAATTCCAGTAAGCCAGCCCAATTACAAGCGCATGCGTATGCACAAGGTTCTGATATCCACTTAGCTTCTGGACAAGAAAAGCATTTGCCGCACGAAGCTTGGCATGTTGTTCAACAAAAACAAGGGCGTGTTCAACCAACAAAGCAGTTAAAAAGCAAAGTGAATATCAATGATGATTCAGGATTGGAACACGAGGCTGATGTAATGGGAGAGAAAGCAGTAAGTGCTGGTAATATCAATCCTATTCAACAAAAATTAAGTAATGAAGCAATTTCAAAAAACTTCTCAACTCCTGCACAGCTGGTGTACATTCTAAATGAGGCAGATAACGGAAATATCGTTAGTTTTTTGACATATTTAAAAGGGTTAAAAGAACGTCCGAATTACCACAACACCATCGGTAACTTGAAAGTAAGTGATACAATACCGTTTGATAAAATAGTAAGTAAAACAGTAAGTGAAGGCAAACCTGAAATTGCAGAAGCCTTTGAATGTTACTTCACTGGAAATGTACCAGGATCAGAAAAGATTCAAGCAATTCTTGGTGCCTTGTCTGTCCACTTGGATGTGATATATGGAAAACCTGTTCTCAATGATATTCGCACTAGAAAGAAGTTTGCTAGAGGCTGGAAGGACGATGAAACTAACCCAGGAGGGGTCACTTTTGAAACGAAAGGGATGACTAATGAAGATATCCTAGAGACTGTTGGAAGTGATGTTCGAGCCGCAATGTTCGATCAGTTTTTTGATCAAGCGATAATAACGGGCCTTGCTCAAAACCAATCGATGCTAGATTCAAAACGGGCAGCTGAAAACCGTTTCCTGGGATCTTATAGTGAATGGATGGGGTCTGGTATGGGTGTGCCAGAAATGGTAAGTGTGCCTGCTGGTACTGTCCTCTATAAATTAATGGCGCCATCATCGACTCCAAATTTTAAAAATACGTATTCAGCATATTATCTTGATCAAGATACGTATAATTTAGTTAAAAATGAGGGACGTTTCATGGATTTACTCGGGTTGCCCACTTTGAGTCACGCAGCTGTTTACGGAGTTTACAAGATCACAAGCATAACAGCCACAAATGTATATAAATCAGCCGTTGCCCCTGCAGTTACCAAAGCGGGGCGTCGAAACTCAGGTCAGTATACCCATAACCATCCGGGTGGATTAGTTCAAACCTTAATAGTTGATTCTAATAATTTCAAAATATGGAATAAAACACCTGCCCCTATTGAAATTCTTGACCCAGATGAACAAGCAGTTGAATCGTTAAGCAACACGAATTATTTTAGTATTCCAGGAAGAGCTTTTATGAAGGGGGTAATTCGCGATGACGCAAAACGAAAGTTTAACCACGATCATTAAGAATAGCTAGCATTGTTCTTTAATTCTCATTTATGTGAAAGCAATGTCGGAAAATTATCTGTTTTTGTCGCGTTCGTTTTATTCCTGTCACTAGAACGAACGTAATTTTGTCAAATCAATTCGAATACCCAGAAAAACAACCACTAATAGAAAAATAACATGAAAAATTTTACGCCACCAATTCTCACCATTTTCATTGCTCTATGCTTATCTAGCTGCGGCATTTACTACGGAGCAGACGATGGAACAGTTGATCTTCTCCTATCAGAAACCAAAGAAACAATCACAACCCTTGGAGAAAAAGTAACGACTTCTGGAGATGACGAACTGATCAAAGCCTACGCAATTCTGAAAAATGAGAGCGACTCGCTAATGCATGTTCTCAAAAAGTGCAATGAAAATTACCGTTTGACACAAACGTACATTGCAACCTTGAAGCAGGCAAAAAGCGCCTTGGACGAAATCGTAACAGACTTTGATACACGATCAGATAAAGCCTTTATTATTGATGCCGTCTACCAAGATTACCATGCGAAAC
>JBGCDF010000284.1:0-13073 GCA_045105095.1 Crocinitomicaceae bacterium
TTGAACAACGGGAAGGTTTTTCCATGCTTCATAACTGATTGCTTGCCCCTCGGGTTTTCGCCAGTTAGCTTCCTTCACTAATTTCCATCCTTCGTCAAAGATGAATCCACCCTGTTTTTTTTTTCTTGTTACGTAGCTCGTTGCATTCACGAACGCTTCGAATTGCTCATTGCTCACTTCAGTGGTTGCGAGTTGAAATGTGTTCACTCTGCAGGGCAGAATTGTACCCTCATTTCCAGCAACAAAAGAGAAGATTCCGTCCGGAATGGTTATAAATTCTTGAGATGGACGACTGTAATCTTCAGAACAACTCGTCAACATCAACAGAAGGAGAAAAATGTACATCAATACTCTCATGCTGGGAAGTAATAGGTTTTATCACCAATGATAAACTTCCGATCCATAATCCGAGGCCACAGAAAGTCTTGCGGTAACTCAGCATTCCACTCTTCGAAGAATTGCAATAGCTTTGCTTTCTCCTCAGAGTTTAACTCACTCAAATCGATTTCTTCAGAAAGGTCATTTTCCAAATTGTAAAGATGGAGCCAGTTATCGCGCGTACTCATAATCAGCTTCCATTTTTTGTACCGAATAGCACGAATGTGATCTGTTCGCCAGTAGATCTTTTCGTGTGGTTCGTTGTTCGCATCACCTGAAACGAAAGGCAATAAGTTTACTCCATCTGATTCATGAACGTTCGTTAAATCTACCTTGCAGGCAGCAATGGTTGTTGCGAAAATATCCAGGGCAGAAACAGGGTAATTGTATACAAGGTTTTCAGGAAGGTGTCCCTTCCATTGCATCATAAACGGGACATTGACTCCACCCTCAAAATGTGTGATTTTCCCTCCTTTGAAAGGTCCGTTTTCAGTAGCTCCTGTATATGAAGCCCCGCCATTGTCCGAGATAAAATATACGATCGTGTTTTCCTCCAGACCTTGCGCTTTCAGCTCAGTCATTACATCACCGATGGCGTCATCCAGCGCTTTGATCATGGCCAAATACACTCGCTTGTTTTTGTCTTTGATGTACGAAAACTGATCATAATAGTTTTGAGGCGCTTGAAAAGGAACGTGGGGAGCGTTAAACGATAAGTAGAGAAAGAAATTGGAGTCTTTGCGATCAGCAATAAATGACTTCGCTTTGTCGCGAATGGCAAAAGTCAGGTAGTCATCTTCTTGAACGACTTCATTGTTTTCTCGAATGGCAGCATTGCGCTTTCGTTTCATATCCCACTGATGCTTCGCACTCATGTCGTCCTGAATGTGATTCACGTAGCCCGGAGTTTTTTGTTCGGGAGTGTAGATGGAAAAAGCACCATAAAATCCATATTGATAATCAAATCCACGGTTATTGGGAATGTGTTCGTTTCCATGTCCCAGGTGCCATTTACCAATGATTCCTGTTGAATACCCCGATGCCTTGAGGATTTCGGCCAGGTTGATTTGATCTCGCGGGATACCTTGGCGCTCAATTTCTTCAGGGTGAGGGTAGGATGGAGGAGTACTGATGGTCCAATCACCCAGACGTTTTGCCTTTTTGCCCAGAGAGTATTGCATTTTATTGGGATAGAACTCCATGGGTTGCGTTTCGAAACCATAGCGTTGTTGGTATTTCCCAGTTAAAATCCCAGCTCTGGAAGGAGCGCAGATAGGCGCTGTGACGTACGTATCTTTGAATCGAATTCCATTTTCTCCGATTGCGTCGATGTTTGGTGTTTGAATGTGGGTAGCGCCATACCCTGAGACCTCGTATTTACCTAAATCATCCGCTACAATGAGAATGATGTTTGGTCGTTCGCTACTCGATTTCTGTTTCAGAGATTGAAGAATTTCTTTTTTCGCCTGAATACCTTTTTCATCTGGGGTGATCTCCCATTTGTCGTCTGCTGTAGACATGCAGCCAGCTACTACGAGAATTATGAGGAATGAATAACGGACTTTTCTCTTCATCGTTTAAAGATAAACATTCGGTCGGACTGAAAGTCGTGGGACAAAAAAAGGCAAGTCATAACAACTTGCCTTTACAATTCTTCTTTAGACTTTCTTACATTCCACCTCCCATAGAAGTGAACTCTTCAAAAGTCATTTCGTCGTATCCATCAGGAACTGTCATGCTGAATTTCGAATCCTTATCAGCAGAACTCAACGATGTTTCAACTTTCGACGCTGTGAAGCTCATCACCAATCCACCTTGATTCATTGAATATTCCAACGCTTGTCCAGGTAATTTTGCCGCCGCCGATTTATTATCAGTAGTTGCAGTCTTGATATCTTCAGTATACCAGTACACTAATTCATTTCCTTCAGCATCCGTGATGATTGCTTTTTTACACTTGTAACCAGCAATCGTTTTCTTTTCTTTCGTCAACTGGATGTCCATTTCTGCTTCTTCTTCCTCGTCAACGTTCATCTCATCAGTAGTTGTTTTAACCGCTTTCGATCCCATCATTCCTCCCATCAACATGAGGATTTCACCTGAACCGTTATCCATGATCGTTGTCATCGACATCATTGTACCCATGTCCATGTCCGTGCGAGCTTTGTTGTCTGCGAAATACAAATCCAATGTACTTCCATTAAACATCATCACAGCCATTTCCATTCCTTCTTCATCACTCGAAACTTCGATGTCATAAGAGATGTGTCCTTCCTCCATTTGAGCAAATGACATTACGGAAGTAAGGATTGTCACTGCGAATAGTAAAACTAATTTTTTCATGTTTTTGATTTATTAATCCAATTTACAAATTTCGAACCAAAGTAGCGGACTTCATTTGTGAGAGGCTCATTATTATTAGTAAGCGGTCTGTTTTTCTTACAGAAATTCCTGATCAACCAAAGAACGCTCGGTAGATATCATTTCCATTGGCGTACAGAAGTAATGCGATCAAAATAAAGAATCCAATAGTTTGAGCATATTCCAATACTTTCTGCGGAGCTTCTTTCCCTGTAATCATTTCATATAATAGGAAGACAACGTGCCCTCCATCCAATGCTGGAATAGGAAGAATGTTCATGAAAGCGAGGATGATCGAGATCAATGCAGTGTTCATCCAGAAGCTATACCAATCCCATGTTGGGCTGAATAAGTTTCCAATGGCACCGAATCCACCAACGGAGCCAGCTCCTTTTTTAGTGAAAAGGAATTTTAACTGACCTACGTAATCACCTAGAGTTGTCATTCCCATCGTGAAACCACGACCAATGCTCTCACCAAATCCGTATTCTATTTCACGCAAGTGCTTTGAATCCTCTGCTTCGACAGATTTTGGACCGAAACCAATAAAACCATTTTTATTCACGTCCATTGCCAACGCTAAGGTATCACCATCGCGAAGCACTTCCACCGCTACGTTTTTTCCAAGGTTGTTGAAACAGATCGTTTGGATTTCATCAAAATAGTCGATTGGTTGCCCATCCATACTTAAGAAAGTATCTCCGGGACGTAATCCAGAATTGAGTGCTATCAAACGATCTAACAAACGTTTTACTCTCACTCCAACAACGGCAACTGTCACTGTATCGTTCTCATCAACATATTCGACATCAACCGATTTCTTATCCCAGTAATTCATGTAATGAACCTTTGGTCCCAATGATTTCAAATCTTTCCCATCGATTGAAACAATCGGAGAGTTTGAAGGGATTTTAGCACCTGAGATCGAATCAATAATGACTTCGCCCACAGGGTAGAGATAATTTACTGTCGTTGATTTCGTTCGCAATTTAAATGGGCTCATTGCCCCTTCCTTTTTGAACAGCTCATATTCGATTCCGTCAGGAAGTTCGATGTTCTTTATTGAACCATCCGGTTTTTGAACTTTCAGTTTATACTGATCGCGAATCATAATCGCTCGGTTGATATCCGAAGGATTCACTACATCCACTCCGTTAACCGCCAATACATTGTCACCAGAGTGTAAATCGTATTGCTGCATATACGGGTGAATCGCCAATCCATTTTGAAGGTCTTTTGTATGTAACTGCTCTTCACCATACGCAAAAACAACCAAAATGTAGATGATAATTCCTACAATAATGTTTACTGTCACACCTCCGATCATAACGATCAAACGCTGCCATGCTGGCTTCGAACGGAATTCGTCTGGTTTTGGAGGCGCAGCCAATTGCTCTTTGTCCATGGACTCATCTACCATTCCTGCAATCTTCACGTATCCTCCAAGTGGAATCCATCCAATTCCCCATTCAGTGTCTCCGATTTTCTTCTTCACGAGTGAAAACCAAGGATTGAAAAACAAGTAGAATTTTTCTACGCGGATTTTAAACCAGCGAGCTGGGAGAAAATGCCCAAGTTCATGCAAAAAGATAAGGATCGATAATGATAGAATTAGTTGCGATGCTTTGATCCAAAATTCCATAGAAGTATTTTAATTTAAAGAGGTCAAATATAAGGATTAAGCCACAGTTGAGTTGATATCAACGTAGTCATTTTGTGAGAAATAAGCGATCATGGCTTCTTTGATGAGGTGTTGTTGATCGCGGTGTTCCAACTGAGGCAAGTTTTGAATCAACTTGAAGTGGGGCCAATTATCTTCATCACGCCCTTCAAATTCGTAGTAGCCGTATGGTTCGAGCAATGTACAAACCGCTACATGAAGTAATTCCGTCTTTTCCTGTTTTGAGAAGTCTTTGTGCCCGATTCCAAGCTCATTAACACCAATCAAAAATAAGATAGCTTGAACGTCAAGTCCCCCACCAAATGTTTTCTCCAGCTCCGTTTTCAATCGTTGGAATTTCAGTTCAATGTCGTAATCCATTTTGCAAAAGTAGCGATATAGAAAATTCTATTGCACTTGAGTCACGATCTTTATCAAACGTTGTGTATTTTTAAACCTGAGTTCGATTCACTGCGCGTCTGCTGCGTGGTCCAAAATCTGCTCAAAATATTTATGAAAGCAAAACTATATCAGATGAAAAAAGGAATATTTTGGAGTGTAGCAATTGCAGGGACGATGGTCTTTGCGTCATGTGGAGGAGGTGAAGGAGAAGAAGAAGTAGTGGACGAAACACCTGTTGAAATTTGTTTTTACACATACAACAATGGGTCTTCTGAGTTCTCATGGACAGCTTACAAAACTTCAGCCAAAGTAGGCGTTGGAGGAACGTTCAACGAAATTGAAATTACGGGTGATGAATCGTCAGATGATCCTATCGCATTGCTTGAATCAATGGAGTTTTCGATGAAGACTGCATCTGTTGAAACGAACAACGAAGAGCGAAATGGAAAAATTGCGAGCTTGTTTTTTGGAACGATCAATACTCCAACAATCGATGGAAGCGTAAAAGAATTGAACGATAGTGGAAAAGCAATTATTGAAGTAACAATGAATGGAGTTTCTGTTGACATTGAAGGAGATTACACCTTGGTTGAGGGTAAATTCGATTTCAATGCTTCAATCGATGTTAGCTCATGGAACGCTGGAGTTGGAATCGAAACTTTGAATACAGCTTGTTACGATTTACATACTGGCGATGACGGAGTTTCAAAACTTTGGTCGGAGGTAACACTTGCGTTTAGCACTCAATTAAAGTCTGACTGCGATTAATCACATTGGATAATATAGAAATTAAAGTGCGCACTTGTGCGCACTTTTTTACATATGAATGTATTAGATATCCTTATTTTGATTCCAATAGCTTTTGGGATTTGGCGCGGCTTTAAGAAAGGCTTCATCATTGAGCTTTTCACGTTTTTGGCGCTGTTTATTGGCCTGTACGCGGGAATTCATTTTTCCGATGGTGTTGCCGGGTTTCTTCAGGAGCAATTTTCGAGTGACTCAGAGTACTTGCCAACCATCTCGTTTACGATTACTTTTTTGTTAGTTGGAGCCATGGTCTACTTTGCTGGAATTGCGATTGAAAAAGCAATAAAAGCGGTCAGTTTGAGTCTTCCAAACCGCTTGATGGGAGCCGTACTTGGGGCATTCAAAATGATTCTTTTTGTGGGGACAGCCATTATTTTACTCGAATCTTACGATGAAAAATCGGATATCATTTCGGAAGAGACGAAAGAAGGATCACTCCTATTTTTACCCGTCGAAAACACGACCTATTTTGTGATGCCTGCATTGAAAGAGAGTACCATTTTCCTTAAAAATGCGTTAAAGGATAAAGAGTTGTTAGAACGACTCAAAAAACGTAAGCAAGAAAACCCAGATGATGAATAAGCTCATTTTACTTTACATATTATTGCTTCCACTTACTGGGTTGAGTCAGAATAAGAACATCTTCGGTAAGAAGAAAAAACCACTGTTGGAGGTTTCTGTGAAAAAGTCAGGACCTTACCTTGGATTACAACGTGGGAAGTATACCGTGTTAGAAATTGGTGCTGAGCGACAGTGGAAACAGGTTAGATTAAAGAATCCTCAAACGCATGCGGCTCATTTGGGCTTCAATTACAATTTTCGTTACAACATGCTAGGGTATGACATGGGGTACTGGTTCAAAACCAATCGTCTTGGGTTAACCTACGGAGGGAATATTTTCATGCGTACGAACTTTACAGACACGCGCATTGGGTTTGCCCCAGTGATAGGATACAAAATCTGGCTCCTTCACTTGCAAACAGGGTATCATTTCATGCCTCGTCTTCCAGAAAACTTCGAAACGAACCGATTTTTTGTCTCGTTGAGAATCGGGATTATCAATGATCGCGACGTTGATTTTGACTGGCGAAAACGGAAAAAAAAGAAATGAACGCGTAATTGAAAGAAGTTTCATTGAAAGATTGAAACACCAAATCAGGAAACAAAAACGTGAGGGGTGAGCGGAGCCGAACTCCGCCTTCGACTCCGCTCAGTCGTCGTTCTATCAATCCTTTAACGCGCACAATTTTCAATAATTCAAACAGAAATTGACTTAAACGAAGGAATTCCTGTGCTCAATACCTTGTAAATAAAGGAAATTCGCTAAATTTGCACCCTCAATTGAGATTATGTCAGGAGGAGTTAAAATTTTCGCAGGTAGAGCATCGGAAGAATTAGCGGGTAAAATCGTGAAATCCTACGGTACGAGCCTCGGTAACGTTAAGGTTACTGATTTCAGTGACGGCGAGTTTCAGCCTTCATTCGAAGAAACAGTTCGAGGTCAGGATGTGTTCCTGATTCAGTCAACAATGCCTCCGACAGATAATCTTTTTGAATTGTTGTTGATGGTAGACGCAGCGAAACGCGCTTCTGCTCGAAAAATCATTGTTGTTATTCCTTATTTTGGATTTGCTCGGCAAGATCGTAAAGACAAGCCACGTGTTGCCATTGGTGCGCGTTTGATTGCGAATATGTTGATGGCGGCGGGGATTGATCGTATCATGACAATGGACTTGCACGCAGATCAAATTCAAGGTTTCTTCGAAGTACCAGTAGATCATTTGTATGGATCAACGATCTTTTTCAAGGAGATCGAAAAATTCAACAATGGAAACTTGATCATGGCCGCACCAGATGCAGGTGGAGCAAAACGTGCAAATTCCTACGCTAAGAAACTCGATATTGGTTTGGCAATTTGTCACAAGCAACGTCGTAAGGCAAACGAAGTAGCGGAAATGACAGTAATTGGTGATGTATCAGGTAAGGATGTAATTCTTATCGACGACATGATCGACACGGCAGGAACGTTAACGAAAGCAGCAGATTTATTCATGGATAAAGGAGCGAAAAGTGTACGAGCATTTTGTACGCATGCTGTTCTATCGGGTCCTGCTTACGAGCGTTTAACAAACTCGAAAATCACAGAATTAATTGTAACGGATACCATTCCATTGAAGCAAGAACACGAGAAGATTCGTGTATTGTCTGTTTCTGATTTGTTCGCGGATGTGATCCGAAGAATGATCAACAATCAATCGATTAGTTCACATTTTGTGATTTCGTAATTAAAGAGAATAAAAGTATTGAGTCTCAAACGATGAGACTCGATTTATAAAGTAAAATAAAGTAAAATGAAAAAAGCGCAATTGAGCGGTTCGTTGAGAGCGAGCGTAGGGAAAAAGGACGCAAAGGCAGTAAGAAATGCTGGACGTGTACCTTGTGTGCTTTATGGATCAAGTGAGCAAGTTCACTTTTCTGTAAGGTCAGTAGACATGGAGAAAATCATTTTCTCTCCAGATGTGTATCAAATCGAGATCGACCTTGATGGAACAAAGAAAATGGCGATCATTCAGGAAAAGCAAATGCACCCTGTAACTGACAAGCCACGCCACATTGATTTCTTGGAGTTGAGCGATGACAAACTAGTAAAAGTGAGTCTTCCAGTTAGAACAACAGGATCTTCAATAGGGGTAATGAACGGAGGTAAATTACGTGTTCCAAACCGTTCACTTCGTGTATTAGGACTTCCTGCGGATCTTCCAGAGGAAATTTCAATCGAAGTATCGGACTTGCGTATCGGACAATCTGTTCGTATCAAAGGATTGGATATTCCTAACGTTACATTCCTAGAGCCTGCAGAAGCGGTTGTAGTAGGTGTGAAAATGGCACGTGGAGCTGCTGCTGATGAAGAAGAAGGAGAAGAAGGAGAAGCGGAAGAAGGAGCTGCTGAAGAAGGTGGTTCTGAAGAATAAGCTGAACATTTCTTTAAAAAATATGATCCCGTCACACCCCGATAACTATCGGGAGAGTGACGGGATTTTTTTGTGCTGATCTATCTTTGTTTCTTCTTTCAAGATCAATTCATCCTCACTTAAATGTGCGATCCGATAAAGGGTGCCGTCCTGAGCTCCGAAGTCAATCAGATTGTTTTTAGAATCAACAAGAACAGGTGTTATTGCAGCACTTCCTGCAAATCCTCTCCAGGTTGAAACCGAGCAGAGATTTTTATTCTTGTGACGATAGAAATCTAAATGAATATGATGATCATGTTCCGTGCAGTTCACACTATCCTCCAATTTGGTGAACTTGATTACCGCCTTATCTGTTTCAACTTTACTGTAGAGAAATGGTTGAGTCTCTTTAGAGCAAGTATACCAATCACCGGATAGTTTCGAAAGCAAACTGTCGACGCCTTCTCTGCGATACGTATAGAAAATGGTATAGCTTGCCAAATCGAGTGCATAACTCGTAAATTCATGTGATTTCAGGATGAGCTCATTTTGTGTACACTTGACCACTTCATAGTTGGCAATTTCTCGCTTCTTTCGCTTTTTTCCCTCAAATAATTTGAGATCGGTGCTTCTGAAAAGCGAGTCGTACTCGAATCTATAGGTGTAGCTCCGAATACCACCATGATAGAACCGCAATGAGGTATCTGGATAGACTCGGAGCGAATCTACTCCAAACCAAATTTTCCGATTAAACTGAGTAGACTGAAGTCGAATACTGTCCTCGAAATAATGGTAACCATTAATGATTTCCGTTTCGGCAAGCGTCCAATCTCCAAGCACTTCCGATTCTACAGATACAGAATCGTCGAATGGAATGATTACTTCGCGCTGATATTGCGCGATGGATAAGTGCGAACTAAGTAAAATGAAAAGTAGAAGCCTCATACATTAGCTAACGAATTATTTGATCCTCGGTTACGTGGATTTGTTCTATTGTTAACGGAACTGCCTAGTTTGCAACAATTACTGAGCGCCGAGCGGAGCGTTTAATTAATTTTTCCTAACTTCAATAACATGTATAAAGCACTTGTAATTTTCACTGCTTTCGTCTCATTCTTCAATTTCGGACAAGAAGAAAGAGAAATGATGTACCATGTCTATAACGAAAAAACCGACGAATGTGGTTACATCAACAAAGATGGGGACACACTGATTCCTTTCGGCAGATTCGATTACTGCTTCTCAGATTCCATGAATTACGCAATTGTTCTCAGTTTGAAAGCGGGAGAAGGCTTCCCAGCAATCGATTCAAAAGGAAATGAACTATTTCGAGTATTTGCCTACGACAACGGCCCAGATTACATTGAAGACGGAATGTTCAGAATCGTTAAGAACGGACTCGTTGGCTACGCAACAGAAGAGGGAAAAGTCATCATACCTCCCACCTACGAAGCCGCCTGGCCCTTCAAAAATGGGAGAGCATTGGTATCATTAAAAGCAGAAAAAGTCCAACTCGAAGAGGAGCATTGGACCTGGGTAGAAGAAGATCCTTTCTACATTGATAAAAACGGAAATCGCCACGAAAATCAATCCAACGAGAACTAACTCATTCCACACAACAGACTTTCAATCCTGTTGGACTGCACGAATTTTTCTAGTCAGAGGAAATGGATCGAGAAAGAACGTATCGATTACCTTACCTTTTTTATTTGTTCTAGTAGATCCAATTTTTTTATCTGTCGATGAAATCATGAAGTCCATAGCAATATTATCCTCGGTATAATTGCTATCGAGATAGATTCTGTGTTTTTCATTGCTCACCCGCCAGACTTCACAATTCTCGTTGTCAATGTCAATGTTCAAAGTAATTTGATTCGCAATTGACTTAAGAGCATCTGTATAATCAACGGTAATTTCCAAGGTGTCGTTTTTGATGAAACCGCGACTATTTCCATCTGAATTAGTCATTTGAATAAAAAGAGTAGCAGTATCAGTTTTAATGATAAGAACATCATCTTCAATTATAGGTTCATCACCATCAGAGCTTGAAGGAGTGCAACTAAATAATAGTGAAATCAATAAAATGATCGCGGTTATAACATGTTTCATCTTAATTTTTTTTAAACTGAATAATGGATCTAAATTAGAACGACCCTGAAAATTTACTTCAACACCACCTTCTCAACAACAAACACCTCTCCAACACGAATCATTAACGAGTACGTACCACGAGCAAACGCAGAAACATCCAAAGAAGTAAGACCCACATCAAATGCTCCAACAACAGCTCCCTTCGCATCAATCAATAACAATTCAGCACCAAAAGGAACTCCATCAATCTTCAACACCTCACTCGCAGGATTCGGATAAACCACAATCGTCTCAAACAATGCATCCAATTCGTCAGTACTCAAGTTATTCAAGTATCGCTGACCATCAGAAGCAAATTCCGATTCCCAACCAGCATTATTCTCAGCTCTTACCGAAATATAATACAACTGACCATTGATTGGAGAAGTAAGTACCTCGCTAATCGAAGAGGCCACACCATTCGAATTCCAACCAACAACGTCATCCAAATTTGGAGCTGTTCCAATAGCAAAATCAACATTGGCAATGTCCGAATGAATGTCTTCAATCAACCAATTCGCGTCGAAAGTAGCGGTATAAAATGTGTCAATATCGTTTCCAGTTCCATCGTTAATGAAGTCCAATTCAGGAGCTGTGAAATCTAATAAATACAGTTCACTTTCAATCGCCGACCAATTATCGGAAGCATCTAACACGATACTATTCACCAATCCTGTCTCGATAGCGTTTTCACTTTCTATGGACATCAATTCTCCAAAACCTGCCGGAATTGTCACTTGATTTCCTCGCGAACGATATACGTGAACATTGTCAAACAGTGCAGCACACCCACCTGTTCGCACAGAAATGGAATTACCAGAAGTAAGGGGTTGAGGGTCTGTCCATTGAGAAATCAACGCGCCATCAATGTACACCTTGATTTCACCCGTAGCGGGATCATAGCTTACCTTACAGTTGTAATCGACATTCGGATCGATCGTTATCGGATCATCTGCAACCACTGAGAACACGTCATTTGTTACACGGTAAATTTGAACGATATCCGTTGCTTCACGTAAATACACGAAATAGGAATTTCCACGATTGGGTAAAGTCGGAGCATCACAGAAAAAGTGCATTCCGGCTCGTTGATTGGATCCTGTCGAAGTCATGCGCTGATTCCATTCAAATAGGTATTTTGTCGAAGCGTCTTGCGTAACGGAAGCGTAGGCATTGGAGTTTTGCTCGTTCACGTCCAAGTACTCAAACTCACCGTTCACGAAGGAATGCAAACCAACTTGGTTGGTCCATGTAGTGTTCACATCTTCGAAGTCTTCATGAACAAAACCATAGGTTCCATTTGACTTCCATCCGTTGTCCGTAATGTTTCTTTCCGCCGCCAAATAATATCCTTGCTCGATGGTACTTTGATTGGATGCATCGACAATATCTACCATGAAATCATCTGTCTGCCACGCTGGTCCTGCCGTGATAGACGTTGTGGGCGGAGTAGTGTTTCCAGAGGTCGATGAGTAGCTTACTTCCCAACCTGGACTTGTCGTACCGCAATCGCTCCTGAACTCAACAACCAACGAGCCACCGCTCGAGGTAACAGTTCCTGGTGAGTTTGTGCCCGTATATTTTCCAATCAATGGAGCGTTCACATCTGCACCATCATAAATGAATAGGTAATCGTAATCGATTTCAAGATCGAAAGTTGTAAAATTCAATGTGACATCTTGCGCACCCGCTGGCTGAAACAACCACAATTCGCGTTCATCATCTTGATAGTTCCCCGTTGGCCCTCCTGTATCGTAAAAGTTCCCTGACGTGGCAGTAAGCTGAGTGTATGTTGGTGTGTTATTGATCAATTTGTAGTATTTCTCCCAGTCCCAGTTCACTCCCGGGTCCGTATGTGTTTGGTTGGGATAATGCTGATGTCCTTTGATTTTCGTACAAGCACCAATTGGATTGTACGCAACTGTCGCGTCTCCAAAAAACGTGCGAAGCGGAGGAATTCCATAACCACTATTCACGATATCACGACTTAAATCAGCGGAAGCATTGTACATCGCTTGAGTATACCAAATAGGATCATTTACGTATCCTTCGTGCTCATATCCGATAGTGTATGGATTTTCCGAACCAACATGCCAAGCTTTGTCACCCTCTAAAACCATCTGTGTCACTTGCCCATCTGAAGAACGAATCACGTAGTGATAGGAAACGTTTGAACTACAGTTTTGTGCCCAGGAAATTGCACCAGCGTAAGACCCCTGAATGGTATGAATCGTAATTGCGGAAATAGCCACTCCACTGCGTGAACTGAAATTACACGTAGGTGCAGGGTTCCAGATCGCAGGACCATATTCCAAGGATTTTGTCATGTTTCCAGATGATACAGGTGAGTACGCAATCCCATTATCTGATTGGATACTCGTTTC
>JBGCDF010000285.1:0-13403 GCA_045105095.1 Crocinitomicaceae bacterium
GAGTTTGACGACGATATGAAAGCCATTTCGATTGAAGAAAAACCAGAAGTTCCAAAATCAAATTTTGCCGTACCAGGATTGTATTTCTACGATAATTCAGTAGTGGAAATTGCAAAAAACCTGGAACCATCCGCAAGGGGAGAGTACGAAATTACGGACGTGAACGCAGAGTATTTGCGTAGAGGGAAGTTAAAGGTTGCTGTTATGAACCGAGGTACTGCCTGGTTGGATACAGGAACATTCCCATCCTTGATGCAAGCCGGACAGTTTGTTCAGGTAATCGAGGAAAGACAGGGATTGAAAATTGGATGTATTGAAGAAATCGCCTATCACAATGGGTTTATCGATGCAGATCAATTGAAAGAGTTGGCAAAGCCATTGCTAAAAAGTGGATACGGAAATTATTTGATGAGTATTGTTTCATGATGGATCTTAAATCATACACCGCATTAATTGATGGAGAACTCAGCAAGATTGGTTTTCCATCTTCACCAGAGAAATTATACGATCCGCTTCGGTATTTCCTTCAAATAGGAGGGAAGCGTATCCGACCAATGTTAACCTTATTGAGTGCTGAGTTGTTTGGCTCAAGTATAGAAAAGACCATGCCTCAAGCCTTGTGTATTGAGGTATTTCACAATTTTACCTTGATTCATGACGATATCATGGATGAAGCTCCACTTCGTCGAAATCAGCAAACGGTCCATGAAAAATGGAACCGTGACGTGGCAATTTTGTCGGGAGATGTCTTGATGATCAAAGCGTATCAACTACTGGGAAATATTGATTCAAAGCTGTTACCACCTGCATTTGATTTATTCAATAAGACAGCAATTGAGGTATGTGAAGGTCAGCAAATGGACATGGATTTCGAAGAGAGATCGGATGTTTCAATTGATGAATACATTGAAATGATTCGCTTAAAAACGTCTGTCTTACTGGGTTGTGCGCTCGAAATTGGCGCAATTGTCGCTGAAGCGTCTCAAGAAGATCGTGAAGCTATTTACAATTTCGGTCAGCACATCGGGATCGCTTTCCAAATTCAAGATGATATTTTGGATCTCTACGCTGATCCTGATAAGTTTGGAAAGCAAGTAGGAGGAGACGTCATTGCCAATAAAAAAACAATGCTTCACTTGACAGCTATTATAGGCGCAACCAAGGAGCAACTGGAGGTGATGAAGCAGTTACAGAAGGAGCAAAATTTGGTTCTCAAAGTGGATCGTACACGACGTTTGTTTGATCAATTGAATGTTCGTGCGATTTGTGAACAAAGAATGCAGGAGCATTACATTATTGCAATGGAGTCCTTGAAAAAGGTAAAAGTAGATGACTCCCAAAAGCAAAAACTGATCGGCCTAGCGGATTTCTTGATGAATCGAGATACATGATCCATTAAAAAAGAGAGTGAGCATTGCCAACTCCCTTTTTTCTAACATCCAATCGAGATTACTAAATTATTTGTAAGAAATCTTCATTTCCATACAAGGATAAATTCTCCCGGACAGTTCTTGCCTGAACTTCTCCATTTCCTTTCTCAGTTTCTGTTCTTTATAGTCTTTTCGTTCACGAATGAGCCATTGAATTTCATCACCGATCGGCATTGTTTTCCCTCTGCGTTTCTTATTCAATTGTTTGATGGACAGCTTCAATTGTTCTTCACTGGTTTTTTTCATGGTGATATCACCTAACTCTCCTTTTTTAAAGGTCTGTTTTTGATAGTATTCATAGCCGTTTTCGGTTATTCCCACGACGCCAATGTCATAGAGAATGTCATCATTCAAAGGATAAGAAAACTGTCCGTTTTTTCCTTCAATACGCTGATAACTGTTGAGCTCATGAGGGAAGACGTACGCGTATAGTTTAACGTAATCTTCGTGATTGGGAACGTTAAACGAGAAATCATTGTAGGTGATTTTTACGCGTTTTCCTGTAACGGGATCTTTCATATCCATGGATTCTCTGTTTACGGTGGCGTCCCAAACGTATTTATCGATATTGTATACCGTCCCAACAGGGCTGTGCTTAATCGTGAATCCAACTGAAGCATTGATCTGACGCTTCACATTCTTCAAATTGAATTGATATTCTTCCTGTAAAGCCTGTGTTTCACGGTACACACGTCGCTTGTTCTCTTTCTCACGAGATTTCTGAGTGTTTTGATCCCACTTCTTTCTGCGCTTCTTCTCTTTGTTACGATTCTTTTTTGCTTTCTTTTTGAATTGATCAACAGCGCTTGAATAGAATTGTTGGAGGTTCTCTAAATGAGGATTGCTCACATCAATTTTTCCAATATTTTCTGCGGCGAATTGTTCAAATTCGGGATAACCCATTGCTGCTACTTGCTTGTCAATTTCTGAAAGTGGTTTGTTCAGTTGTGAAACGTATTTGTCCAATACGACCCCATTGCATGTCGGATGGATGGCGCGCATTCTTTTTTCGAAAGCTCGTGTTGCGAGATTCGTATTGTTGAACTTCTTATTCCAGAAACCGAGAACTTTTGAGGGGAGGATGTAGTCGTTGTCCGTTGCCGCTTCACTCTCATACGCAGTATCAAACCCATTCTCAGCAGTGGAAACGATGATGCTATCAGTTAGATCGCTGTACTCTGTTTCTTTCCCAATGTTGTCAATCATTTGTAGTTCTTCATCCAAGTAATCTAGGTACGCCTGATCCTCCGTAAAAGAATTATCGATATAGTCGAAGATTAAATCAATGTCATTATTGGAAAGATCCATTTTGGGTTGTACGGTTGCTTTTAACTGAGATCTCTGTAATGCCCACTCGGAGGACTCTGCGGTTTGGGATGCATTTCGAACCCATCTATACAACTGATCCGGTCCTGCATTCTTGTTCCATAGGTTTCTTGTGTTGCTTAGTGGGGGACCAGTTCCATCTTGGTAAATCGAATGACAAGAAGCACAGTTATTTTTGAAAAGAGCATAACCATTCAGGTAATCTTTTTGAGCTTGAATATTATTTTCTGCCGTTTCACCTTGAAAATACTCCTCAAAACTCAAATACAAACTATCCCTCGCGTCTTTAGATTGGTCCCATTTATTCTTGTTGAGATACGGTTCATACTCCACTGGATAAAAATCCAAGTCCGCCATGTCAACAGGGACAGGAAGCTTATACAGAGGTTTGGGATTTTGCCAATCAACGTTTCCATTCGCATCTTTTGCACCCGAAAAGAGTTGCATATCCGTTTTGTAACCGTCCACAGGCGCTTGAACGTATACGCCCACCTTCGGATTTACTTCGAGTCGATCACCTTCTTTTGTGTACGATTGTAAACTGAACATCCCTTGTGTTTCAAGCAGTCGATCTCCCGACATGGTGCTTAATCCACCAGTGACAATATCATCAGCGTTCATTGCTTCCTGAAATTGAACCACCGACTCTCCTGAATACGGTTTCCCATCTTTCAAAAAAGCGTTCGCAGGAATAGAGAGAAGCACTCCATCCGCAGTCATAACGATTCCACCTTCTTCAGGTATTTGAAAATACTGCGCATGGATTCCCTCGAATTGAGCTTCACTATCTAATTCTTCAAGTAGCTCCTGAGGCAAAGGATCAATTTGTGAGCTGAAGAAAGAAACGATCAAATAAGTGAGAACGCTTGCTGCAATAATTGAGGCCAACGAAATTGTTCCCCATTTGAAGAACTTGGAGCGAAAGTAGTTTCTTCTAGTTTGCTTGATTTTCATTCGTTGAGCCGAACGTTTAATTCCTTCTACAACATCTTGCTGTAGTGCAACCTCCTCTTGAAGTTTAGGGTTTGATTTCAGTCGTTCTTCGAATGCGGCCTGATCTTTTTCTGATAATTCTCCGGCCAAATATTGATCAATGATTTTTGTTATTTCTGGATTCATCTTAGTCGGATTAAAGTGTTATGGAATTCGAACGGACAATATCTTTTACCTTGTTCAGGCAACGATATTTTTGTGTTTTGGCAACACCTCCGTTTCGTATGCCAAGCTTTTTGGCAACTTCAATCATACTCAATCCTAACCCATAAAAGAGCTGTAAAATTTGTTGACACTGTTTTCCAATCTGAGAAACTGCATGTTCAATTTGTTGAAATTTCAGCTCTTTTTTAAACCAATCACTCTCAAAATCCTCTAGGTTCTCAGAAACTTCTACTTTTTGGTGTTTCGCTTGTCTTCTAGATTGGTTGTACCACAAGAATTTGCATGTATTTTTCACGTAGTGAAAAGGAGCAACGTTTAACTCAAAAGTAGGCTCTTCAATTTTCCGAATAAAGATGAGAAGCGCTTCCTGAAAGATGTCATCTGCATCCGATGAACCGCACCCTAGTGTTTTCAGGTACCGTTTTATGTCCGGCCACTTCTTGTATAAACCCTTTAATGTTTCGTCAACATCTATTGCTTCTTTGGTCATATTCGTATGATTTCTTTCTTATAGATGTTGAGAACTCTTTGACGTGAACAATAAATTTCAAAAAAAATTAATTCCTCCTCCGATACAACTGGTAACTTTTCATCTAGAACAAGCCAAAAACGTGAAAATCCAGAGGAGATGACAGATATGACAATACGCAATATCTCCACGATCCAAATGAGTATTCCGCCTCAAGAAGTTGCAGGTGCGCTCAAATCCAATACGTAATGCGCAACCAATGCATGACGTTCAAAGGATAAAATCCATATGTGTAGGATGTTGGGATCGTCTTTATCCAAATGAAGCAAAGGCCCATCAATCCCAACGTAATGGCTGTCTAACCAATTACCGTTTTCATCCAAGAGAACGCCAAAATATGGATTCGTCAAACTACATTTGTTTTCATGTAAAGCATAGTCCTCGTAGAACGGGTGATTGCCAATTCCCATGGAAAATTGATGACCAGAATTGGCCTCATCTGTAGAAAGTCTGGGGAGCGTTGATAAGTCTAATCCGCCAATGACCAATTGTGTTTTTCTTGCTTGATCGTCGGAATAATTCAGGTGAAACTCCGAGTGCTCACCCAAGGGCGTTTGAGTTGTTCGGTAAATAACACCTTCCAACTTCTTGAAACGACCAAGTTCAGTTGTTCTGGGATCAGATCTATTGTAAAAACCTGGGGGAGTGAATGTGGCAAAAGTGGAGGCATCCGTATGAAAATCGGACATTTTCGTTACCTCAGTAGGAGTAATCACACCAATTTGTTTCTTCTTGCGTTCTCCAGATATCGGATACATTTCATTAGAAAGATCAGCATACCTTGGGGCCGACTGACTGATTATTGATCTCAATTTGGAGAGGTTGATCTTCTTACTCGGCGGGTTCTGCCAATTTTCTAGAAAATCAGCGACTTCATCAAATTGTTTGTTGTTGCGCTTCGCGAAGAGTTCGTGGTAGAGATCTTTCGGGAAATCGAACCAGCCGTGGTAAAAATTCTCATTGGAACCGTTCACATCGGTATATAAAAACACTTCCCATAGATAAGAATTCAGGCAGTTTCTGGCCAAATCAAGGCGCGCTACCTTTTCACCGTTTACCACACAGTTCTCTTCGTGCGAAGCAGTTTTCAGTTGATCATCCTGCCACTTCACCTGATTCCGATTCCATTCCTGATTTACGATAGCAATTAAGGACAAGTATTCGTCATCACGCGCATATTCGGGAATAGTAGGAATGAATTCCATGAGGTCAATTTCGAACAAATGAGCCGTGTCGTCATCTGTATTATCAGGAATTACATATACATCAAATAACTCACCTTTCCGAATAAACTCAATGGACTTCATAGTTGTTTCGACACATTTTTCATGTCGAACAGTAATGTCTGGATTGTCAGGGTATTCCTCATCCGACAGCTCTCTCAACGAAGCCGAAAAGTAGTTTTCTACCTCATTTTCACCTTCACTCTGAACCTCACTCTCAATGGAGTCTTGTGTATCCGTTTCAGAACAAGAAGTTAATGTGAAAAGAAACAATCCAAATAATACAGCGCAATTTTTCATAACGTAAAGCTACAAAATGTAGAGAAGTAGTGGTATGCGAAGAATGGACTATCTTTAGTATTTGGCTTACTACATCGAAACAACGCTAATTTGACGGAACAGGAGTTTATTGATTGCGCTAAGCGGGATAAGGATGCGGCATTCGCATACCTCACAACCACCTACGCGCAAAAGGTGTACGGAAGCTGTATTCAGATGGTTAGAAATGCGGAAGACGCAGAGGATTTAGTTCAGGAGGTATTCGTTTCGATCTATTTATCGCTCGATTCGTTTGGAGGGAAGTCTAAATTATCGACTTGGATTTACGCAATTACGCACAACAAAGCGAAGGAGTTTATTCGAAATAAAACACGATTGAAGCGTTCGGGAACACTTACGATTTTAGACGAGCATTCGGATGGCTTGAGTTCACATACGATCAACTTTAATCATCCCGGAGTGCAGTTAGAGGATAAAGAACGCGCAGCCGTTTTGTTTGAAGCGATTGATTCCTTGGCCGAAAATCAAGCTAGGGCTTATCGTTTGGCGAAAATTGAAGGGTATAGTTACGCTGAAATAGCAGAACTCATGGAATTGAGCGTCTCATCCGTTGAGTCTCTGCTCTTTAGAGCAAACAAACGTTTGAGGGTGATTTTGGCAGACTTTTATCAAAAAAGTAAATCGTAGCGCAAGTTTTTTAACAGAATGACAACAAAAGGGACAGATATGAACAAAGAACAACAATGGATAGATGACATTGAGTCGGTTTCAGAGAGAATTAAGACTCCTCAGATTCCTGCGCATGTATTGGAAAGAATTCAAGCGATCCCATCTACAATCAAATCTACTGTGGACCTTGTTCCAAGAAGAACCATCTGGCTGATTGCAGCAAGCATTGCGGCACTTATAGCCGTTAATATTTATGTTTCGAGTTCTTCAATCTCAACGGAATCAACCGAAAACACATTTGAGGAAACATATTTTTCTCATCTAAAGCAATTGTAATGAAACGTACCAATCTATACAAGCTCATTATTGCTGCATTGGTTATTATTAATGTGGTGATATTGATTTTCTTCTTCACAGGCGGCCCCAAACATGGACCTCCAAAAGCTGGTGACCTTTCAATAGAATTAGGAATTGAAGGTGAAAATAAGGACATCATCACTAAGCTAGAAGAGGCGCATCACAAAGAGAAAAAGAAACTAATTAAACTGGATCGCAAGTTGCACGATCTTCTATTCTCAAAAATGGGAACTGGGGAGGATGTTGTTGGTGTTCAAGATAAAATCAAGGAGAATTACGGGGAAATAGAACGCATAACATATGACTTTTTTGATGAAGTCTCAACTCATTGCACGGATAAGCAAAAAGAGCAATTGAAGAAGATGGTTCGCGGAGCTTTCGATCATGGGAGAGGACGAAAAGGGCCTCCGAAAAAATGATTCGCTTTCTCTGCATAGCGATGTTGTTCGGAGCTCAGCCTTTACTGGCACAGCGCTCGTTAGAACTAGAATGGAACGAAGATGGACTTGAGGAAAGTTACGAAATCTCAACGCTTCGATTCTACCTTTCAACGATTGAGTTTCACACTTCGAACGGGGTGTGGCATACAGAAGAAAATAGCGTCCATTTAGTAGATTTAGAAGATGCCGATTCCTGGAAAATCCCGCTTCCAAAAGATCTCGTTAAGTCATCCATCGATTCTGTTTCGTTCCTGTTAGGAATAGACAGTGTAACCAACGTTTCAGGAATTTTGGAGGGTGATTTGGACCCGATCAAAGGAATGTACTGGGCATGGAATTCCGGATATATCAATTTCAAAGTAGAGGGGAAAGCGAACAAGACGGAATCACACTTTGAATATCATTTGGGAGGATACCTTCCGCCGTTTGCAACTGCACGTAAAGTAATTTTGGCGCGCAATGCCAAACGAAAAAAAATAGTTCTACAACTCAATCTCAAGCAATTTTTGGATACCGTGAATATGAAGGAATTGAATGAAGTGATGATTCCTGGACCTGAGGCTGTATTGCTATCCGACCAACTAACGAATTGTTTTTCTCTTGAGTAAGATCCTTTTGATAGCATTATTGGTGGGCCTTGCCTCCTTTGTTTCCTTCAAAAATGATTGGTTGGAGTCTTCACAGCGTGCGCAGATCTCAGAATGGCCTGAACCCATTTACAACTTTGAACAAAACCCCATTTCAGAGGAGGGGTTTCAGCTGGGGAGGAAATTGTTTTATGATCCAATGCTTTCTCGAGATAACACGATCTCTTGTGCCAACTGTCATTTACAATATACAGGATTCACACATGTTGATCACGCCGTAAGTCATGGAATTGAAGGGCGAAAAGGAACGCGTAACTCACCTGTACTGATCAACCTAGCGTGGAATTCAACCTTCCATTGGGACGGTGGAGTGAATCATCTGGATGTTCAGGCAATCAATCCGATTCAGCATGAAACAGAAATGGATAATTCGCTCAAGAACGTATTGCGCTACGTCAATGGATCAAAGACCTACAGATCGGCGTTTTTTGACGTTTTTGGAGATTCCGTTGCGACGAGTCAATCGCTGATGCGCGCCATTTCGCAGTTTACTGTTTCTCTCGTGTCGAGTAATTCGAAATACGATCAATTTTTGCGCGGAGAAGCTGAGTTCACCAATCAAGAAAAGAAAGGGCTGAAACTTTTTCAAAATCACTGTAATAGTTGTCATACTGCACCGCTATTCAATTCAAATGAATACGCGAGTAATGGACTTCCAATTGATACCGCATTTAATGATGTAGGACGCTACGCCATTACCAAAGTCGGATCAGACTCACTTAAATTCCGCATTCCAACCCTCAGAAATATTGAACATACGTACCCGTACATGCACGATGGAAGATTTCGAAAATTACGAGATGTAGTGAAGTATTACGCCGAAGAATTGGATAGATCAACCCCTTATTTAAGTAAACAATTAGAGATGAATATGAAATTGAGTGCGAATGATCAAAAGGACCTGATTGCCTTTCTTTGCACGTTGACGGATCGATCATTTTTATACAACCGACGCTTCGGATTCCCAAATTAATTTCGATAGACCGCAAGTTTAATTTTTAACTGTACACTAAACTTTCAAACGCATTAAACTATGAAGAAAATAACTCTAATCTTTGCTGCATTCGTTCTCGCTAGTGTAGCTTTTTCGCAAGGCCCTATTGTTACCTCTTGGTTGCAGAATACCACGACAACAGGGTCTTATTACATGTCTGGAAATTCTATCGCTATCGATAATGGAATTGCCGTGAACTGTCAACAAGTGGAATATTCTACAGATTGGGTATATGTTTCAACTCATGGGATTCCGTCATACCCGACGGGGCCATTTTTAGATGGAAATCCATCACAAGCAGAGGATCAAGCTGTGATTTATCAATTTCCGATGGTACCTACACCAAATACGGGTGCTCCTACGAGCACGACTCCAGGAAACATTGGTGTTTTCGTCAATGGTGTTTCTCTATTTGATTGGAGAGATGGCGTAGCATGGGATCCAACAACAGGTGCTCTTTGTGGAGGGCCTGGAAATCCGCCATGCTCAGGAGGAATGGGAGCTGTGAACGATTGGAACAGAGATGCGATTCCAGCGGAGATGGGTGGATTCGATTGTTCGAAAGGTCATCCGGCAATGGGAAATTATCATCATCATCAAAATCCGTCAGCATTCAAGCTCGATTTAAACGTTGTATCCAATATTTGTAACTTGTATGATGCAGATGGTTTGTATGTAATTGACTCTGCGCAGCACTCACCACTAATCGGCTGGGCATACGACGGATATCCGATTTACGGAGCTTATGGCTACGCAAATGCGAATGGAACAGGTGGGATTACTAGGATGAAATCAGGATACGAACTGGCCAATTATTCTGTTCGAACACATTATCCAAATGGAACTGATGTAGATGATGGTCCAGCGGTTGATGCAACATACTTTCTTGGGTATTTCAGAGAAGATTATCAATTTGTAGGAGGTTCGTCTGAAGATATTTTGGATGAGCACAACGGACGTTTTTGTATCACTCCTGAATTCCCAAATGGAACCTATTGTTATTTCGCAACGGTTGATGAAAATTGGAACTCTGCCTATCCCTACGCGGTGGGTCCAACATATTACGGGAATGTTGTCGCAGGAACGGTAACGAACATTTCAGAACCAACCACGGTATATGAGTCATCGGTTTCTTTAAATGAAGAAGATTTCAATGCGCTTAACGTCCAGATATTCCCAAACCCCGCGACGGATTTAGTGGCTGTTCAAGTAATGGATTTAGTCAAGGAAGAACTCGTAATTGAATTGATTGATTTGTCTGGAAAGACAGTGAAAGAAATGAAGATTAATCCTGGGAGTACTATCGCTTACTTCGATGTTCAATCGATTTATTCGGGAGTATACTTCATTCGAGTTTCCAACGGAACGTTCAATAAAACATCAAAGATCGTAATAGAGTAAGTTGATTTAGCGTTGACTTCATGAATCCTTTCTCTTGCTATGAGGGAAAGGATTTTTTCGTTTTAATCCTTTTCGAGCGGGCCATTCGTGAATCTTTCGCACCTTTCATGAAAAAAGCAATTATTCTGATTGAGCTGAATAACTCACAGATAATCATTTTAATAAAGGTACTGATTCACTTCCAGATTCGGTTGTTTGAAACTGTTTTGAATTCTCTATTTGCATAGACGTAAATACATCGATGAGTAAAGTGAAATTGTGGTAGAGCCAAATTTGACCTTGGATATTCATACAGTCATCCCTTCTGTTGCTTTAAGATACGGTAATGCGAATGTCGTAATTGATAGTAGCCACCCTCTTTCTTGAATACTTAGTGTGTATACTGGTCGTATAATTGATCTATAAAACCGAAGCAGAATTGAGGTAAGTTGGCGTCTGTTGACATGAGTACAATGACTTGATGCTTTTCTACTTCGTCTTTAATGCTGATATCTGAAACGTAGCCATCAGCTGTTAATTTGTCGCGGTAAATTTCAGTGTTGTAAAACCAGAACTCTCCGTATCCGAACATGACTTGCGAGAAATTATAGTGGTACATTCCCCAGTAGTAGCTGTCCGAAACGAATAGTGTTCTGGTGATATTTTTCTCCATCCCTTCAACTCTAAATTCTGGATAAGCCATAGGATATGTCGGCATGTGAAGGATGAGGTTCATTCCCTTCGCAATATCGTAGTCGCCTTCTTCATTTTTGTCCTGAATTGTGAATTTTTCAATGACAAGATCTGGTAGGTCTCTTTCTGTAATTGACTCGATTTTACGAATGAGCGAATCGGCCACTAACATTTCTCCATATTTACTCCAATGAATCCCACATTTAGGGTAAAGTGGATACTCGGAACGATTTTTCATCGATAAGAACCATTTCTGAAAATCGACATATTGAATATTCTGCTTGTTAAATTGTTCGAGGTAGGCTTCATAATTGGTTCTCGATTTGGTCGAGATCAGTGAATCGGGGAAATACTCCGGGAAAAAGGTTCCCTTTCCAGGCGCAAGTACGACGAGTATTTCACGTCCTTGTTTTTGCAAGGTATCTTGAATGAACTTTAGTTTTCGAGTACGTTCCGTAATGAGACTGTCACCTATAAAGTCCTGACCGTAATATGCTTTGATGTAATTTGACTCGTACAAATACCAATCTTTTCCGATAACTACACCGTTTGCATGTGGTTGGGAGAATAATGAGAACTGAATCTGGTTGTGGAGACGTACGAAGTCTGGTCGGAACCCAAAGGCCTCATTCAGATAGGCTTCAGTGTTTTTTTGATACTTTCCTGTTTTCCAGCTTTCAAAGGAAAATTCGGCGGGTTCTTTTGTTTCAACGGCTCCCCACAAACCTTTTGATTTAGCAAATTGCGTTGCATGTTGAATGAACGGGATACTTACGATTAGAAGGATAATACCGAAGAGTATAGTTTTCAAACGTTTTGATTGTTCTGTGCCGCTCATTAGAATCTAAAATAAATAAAAGGGTTAAATCCAGAGGAAGTGATATATCCTACACAGATTATAAATAGAACTAATGACACGATTGTGATCCCAACTGAACGTTTAGCATCGATTTTATCTCCATAAACAAATAACTGCAATCGATTCCCAAACTTGAACAGACAAACGAATGAAATAACAGCCGCTAAGGTCATCGTAAAAATGAGTTCGGCAGAAACAGGAAGTGCCGGTAAGGTATTCTTGAACTCAAACATTCTACCCAAGTAGTGAACGGAGTGATTTAAGTCTTCAATACCGAAGAATACCCAGCCGATCATTACGAGCGGAAAGGTGATGAGCACGCTAGGAAATTTCCCTAAACGATTGAGGAGCTTCTGAAGGAATATGCGATCAAGAATCAGGAATAGACCATGGTATGCACCCCAAATAACAAAGTTCCACGACGCGCCATGCCAAAGGCCCGAAATGAGAAAGACGAGTACGAGATTGACATACAAACGGCCTTGTTTCACGCGATTTCCACCAAGGGGAATGTAGAGGTAGTCACGCATCCATTCGCTCAAGGTCATGTGCCATCGCTTCCAAAACTCGGTGATGCTTGCAGCATTGTATGGATTGTTGAAGTTTTCTGGAAAACGAAACCCCATCATTCTACCAAGCCCAATTGCCATATCTGAATATCCGGCAAAGTCAAAATAGATTTGAAAAGTATATGCGGAAATTCCAATCCAGGCGCCAGTGGTGCTAAGCTGATCGTGACTCAACTCGAAGTAGTCGTTGGCAACCTCACCGAGCACGTTGGCGATCAATACTTTTTTAGCTAGGCCAATACAAAAGCGATAAAAACCGAAAAGTTTGTCATCGATAGAGTTGGGACGATCAGAAATCTGTTTTGCGATGTGCCCGAAACGGACAATTGGACCCGCTATCATTTGCGGGAAGGAGAGAATGTAAAGAAGGTAATTGTGCAAATGCTTGAGGGGCTTTTGCGAGCCACGGTATACATCAATTGAGTATGTTAGCGTTTGAAAGGTGTAAAACGAAATACCAATAGGAAGTGCCACCTTTGTCCAGCCTATTTCCGCAACACCGCACTCTTGCAGTACGAAGTTGAAATTTTCGATAAAGAAGTTGGCATATTTGAAATAGACGAGCAGCCCAACGTTCATGAAAATCGAAACCAACAACCATCGTTTTTTTAGGCTTGCTTGAACGGTCCTGTGCATTTGCTGGACTAGAAAGAAATCCAGAACTGTTGATCCTAGCAGGATAAAAATGAAAATAGGTGCCCCCCAAGCGTAAAAAGCTATGCTGCCAATTAGAATCCACCAATTTTTGATTGTTCGCGGAAGAACATAGTACACCAAAAAGAAAATGGGAAGAAAATATAACAGGAATAGAATGCTACTAAATACCATTGATCAAAAGCGGAGTGTTAAC
>JBGCDF010000286.1:0-4389 GCA_045105095.1 Crocinitomicaceae bacterium
CAATATATTGAACATTACCGTTCTCATCAGCCTGAACCCGAGAACTCGCCACTGTAGAAGATACCTCTTTGGCAAAATCAAATAGGTATGAGGATAGGTTTTTGATGACAACAACGTCCGAAGCCGAACCTGTAAGTTTGGAGATATCTACTTTCGTTATTCTAATCTCTCCTCTTCGAGGTACAATACAGTCTTTACATCCTGCGTTGTTCAGCGTGCTCTTCTTGATGTCGGCAATAAGTGCAATACTCTTATCAGTTATCCAATCAATCTTCTCAATTGCTTGAAGTAAAAATAGAATTTTAGACTTTTTTAGAGGGACATCATAGCTATCGTCCACTATATACTTAAGTTCCGATTCTTTCTCATCTCCCCGATATTTCTCAGATAAAACATATGATTGATTGTTCTCCAAAATTGCCACATCTATGGAACTCATTCGACTAGACTCGCCAATTTGGCTGCCACCTTCTTGATTGGAAGACTCACAACTCGCCAATGACAACGAGAGTGCTAAAATGGCAAGGATGTTTCGTTTCATAATGATCAAATAAGTTCGAAATGCAAAAGAGTATTGATGGATGAATCCCCTTATCTTTCCGCTAAAAATACTGAAAGAATTAATTCCGCTAACGTTTATTTCAATCCAACGCTTCGGTAAAATTCATCTAAACGATCCTGTTCTTCTTGATCTGAGATATGTTCTATTCGGGCGATTTCGTTTTGATCATTCACGCTTACCTTCTGTTTACAGCGATGTGTATATTCTTTGGATTGATGCGTGAGGTAATCGGTGAAGTGAACATAGAATTCATCTGGGCTGAGTTCCTCTATTCTGCACTCCCCCCATTCGAGTTGGTCGAGTTTCTTTCGGCCTGCTATCATATTGTCTTCATAGGATTTTGCAATGTCGATTGGTCCGTGAAGGGTTTCCTCTCCGATGATGTAGGTACAGTCTTCACTCAAGACACTTCGTGTTGTTGCGAAATCATCTTGATCGAGGGAGGTTCCGAATGTTTGGGCAGTAGCTTTCTTCGACATGACAGTTCTCTTTTGTGAAATGATAAAATGGTTGTTACACTAAGATACAGATTAAATAAGCAAATGGCGGATAATTTGATAAGGATAATCCGCCACAATGCTCTGCTTTAACCAAGTTGTAAAAGGTTCTATATTTTATTTTTTCAACACTTTAAACGTCTTCTCTTTCCCATTTATAGTTGCCTTTAAAATATACGCACCTGGCGAGAACTGGGATAAGTCAATTACAGTCTGAGGAGAGCCCAAACTAGCTGAATAGACTTGCTCACCCAAAATTGAAAACACCTGAATTCCATCCTTTTTTGAGAATGAAGTATAGTCTGTTTTTACCGTTAGCACAGCGCTTGTAGGGTTTGGATAAACCGCAATGTGTTCCTCGTCCGTTAATTCTGCTTCACTCACTGAAAGAGCCCCACTGAAACACTGATTCGAAAATGCGCTATTCGATTCAGTGCTAGCAACGAGGGTCGCGCTAGAATCCATGCAGATACATCTTCCATCATTTACATTATAAGTGATGTGAGCTGCATCCGTTTCGAAAGCCTTTAAAGTACATTGTTCAAACGTTAATGAGTCAGTTACGGTTTGTGTCGAACTTATCCAGTTACTGTATAATATGTTACCTCCAACCCAGTCATTAAATCCCGGTTCTTGGTGAAAATTGCATGGTTTAAAAAAGAGCAAATACAAAATACCTGAACTTCCGGCACCCGCTCCACCTCCATAATTTACTGCAACTGTTCCATCTCCTCTCAGATCTCCTAAAAAGGATATAGAACGCGAAAATCGTTCTTCAGCATCTAAGGTTAAACCAAAACCACCGTCCGTATTGTTTATTCGCGTGAAGGTCTTTACTGTTTTATCTTGATTTAAGTACAAAATATACCCCCAACCTTCACTTTGTTGATTGGCTCCTGTCATCAAATCAGGCACTCCATCACCGTTTAAATCTCCCACTTTGGATAACGCGTGACCAAAATTTGCACCTTCCGAGCCGTTTGGATTAGTACCGCTCGTTAACGTATCCGTAAAGCCATTTAGTCCTTCAGTGATTTTAAGTTTAGAAATAACAGTGTAATTCGTATTGTCTAAGGAAAGTATCCAGATTGCTCCTTTTCCACCATCAGATTTGAACGCACCAACGGCTAACTCATTTGCTCCATCTCCATCGATATCCCCTAACATTGCTGCTTCTCTTCCGCCAAATTCATCTCCTGCTAAGAGGCCACTTCCAAATCCGCCACTTTGGGGATTTATCAATACTGTTTGAGAAGGAATCAACTGAGAACTAGCATCAAAGAATATCAGACTTATCGCACCGGTATTATTCCCGCCAATGTCTGAAGAGGGATCGCATGCAACAAGGTCAATACGACCATCATTATTAAGATCACCGATCGCAGATAATCCAAAAGCGATAATGGTACTATTTTTCACGAAGTTTTTGACTGTTCCGTCATTGTTCAGATGTATAATGTAAAACGCGCTATTTGCTGATCCAGGCGCTGAAACAGCGATATCTGGAATCCCATCACTGTCATAATCTCCTATTCCTGCAACTCCATAACCGAAGAAATTACTCGCAAGAAGCGTATCCGTAAATCCACCTTGAGTAGAAGAAATTTTTTGATTGTTTTGAACAGTACCGTCGTTATTCATAAAAAGAATATAGGCTGCTCCTGCGTCTATTGCTCCATCGTCATCAGAACGTGCACCGACAACGAGATCTATTATTCCATCGCCATTGATATCTCCAGCTTGATCATGGTCACGACTAAACCTATCTCCTGGATCTAAAGGTGCGCTGAAGCCTCCCGAACCTTCTTCAATTTTAACAAATCCATCCGGTCCCCATTGGGTAGATGTTTGGGCGTTTAAATAGCTTGATGCAACAATTAGCGTGATAACACTAATTAATTTTAGTAGTTCATTTTTCATTTTCGTCTAAGTAAGATAGTAAGCAATCAGACCTTTGACAGTTACTAGCGCGAAAGGTTTAATGTATGGCTGATTTTTTATTAGGCACAAAAAAACAAGCATAATTAAACGAAAGAACGAACGACTATAAAAGAACAGAAGTATTTATTGATTTGTTAATATGAAAACAAATATGGTTGGAAATACTCCAACAAAAAAACGCCACTCTCCCGATAGTTATCGGGAAGAGCGGCGCTTCCATATTTTCAGATTGTTAGATTTTCAATCTTTCAATTGGGCACTGAGCGGAGTCGAAGTGCCATCTTTCAATTACTTATTACTTCTCGTCTACTTCTTCAAAATCAACGTCAGTAACCTCATCTTCTGGGTTTCCAGTTTCTGTACCTTCAGTAGCTCCTTCTTGGGCTCCTCCTTCTGCATTTGCTGCATTGTACATTTCCTGAGAAGCCGCCTGGAACACTTCGTTCAACTTGTCCATGGCTGGGTTCAAGTTTTCGATGTTCTTCGCTTCAAACTCCTTCTTCAATTCCGCCAAAGCATCCTCGATTGGTTGTTTTTTATCCGCTGGAAGTTTATCTCCGTACTCTGACATTTGACGCTCCGTTTGGAAGATCAATGAATCAGCTTTATTGATCGTGTCCACGTTTTCGCGTGCTTTTTGATCCGCCTCAGCATTTGCCTCAGCTTCCGCCTTCATTTTTTCGATTTCCTCGTCAGACAATCCTGAAGAAGACTCAATCTTAATTGACTGCTCTTTTCCAGTTCCTTTGTCCTTCGCTGAAATGTTCATGATTCCGTTTGCATCGATATCGAATGTTACTTCAATTTGTGGAACTCCACGCTGTGCTGGTGGAATGTCCGTCAATTGGAAACGTCCGAGTGTCTTATTGTCAGAAGACATTGAACGCTCTCCCTGCAACACGTGGATATCAACTGAAGGTTGGTTATCCGATGCCGTTGAGAACACCTCTGATTTCTTTGTTGGAATTGTTGTATTCGCATCGATCAATTTTGTGAATACTCCACCCATTGTTTCGATTCCTAATGACAATGGAATTACATCCAAAAGAAGTACATCTTTCACTTCTCCAGTCAACACTCCCCCTTGGATTGCTGCACCTACTGCAACTACCTCTTCAGGATTCACTCCTTTTGACGCTTCTTTTCCGAAGAAATTTTTCACTGCATCCTGGATTACCGGGATACGTGTTGATCCTCCAACCAAGATAATTTCGTCAATGTCAGAAGTTGACAATCCTGCGTTTTTCAATGCCGTACGACATGGAGCGATAGTACGCTCAACGATAGATGAAATCAATTGTTCAAACTTCGCACGCTGTAATGTACGCACAAGGTGTTTCGGCACACCATCAACTGGCATGATGTAAGGTAAGTTGATTTCTGTTGAAG
>JBGCDF010000287.1:0-13036 GCA_045105095.1 Crocinitomicaceae bacterium
AAATAAGTGCTTCTTGTCCAGAGAGATTCGCGATGCAGGGCATAGTCGTATTCGATCCAGGCTCATTGATAATGCTTCCCAATGAGTCGATAGCGAACCATTTGCCATTTCCGAATTGCGCCACCATGATTTTGCATCGGTATTCGAAATTCTCTTCTGCGCAAAGACTGAAATAGAAACGGGATCCATCCAGAGAAAACGAACCATTCCCTGTACTCAAATTTTCCATGAATAAGGATTTGATGCGCTCCGAACCATCAAAACTCACTTCGGTCTTTTTACTGCGAAAGATCGATGTACTGTACTCAGGGCTGTAGACTTCTTCACTAGATCCATTAATGGAATCTGCGCGCAAACTTGAGAAGATGAGCTCATCGTTGTAGATTCCATGTCCAAATTCAGAATTGACTGTATTCACGGTCTCCGGCAACCTGTCAAAGTCGCCTTCTTCCGAATCGATCATAGCAGAAGTGGCCCAAATGGTACTTTCCAATTCGCGTTTCGACTTCTTGTAGAGATATCCCTTCTTGTTTTTGTAGTATTTCTTTTTGGCGAGTTTAAACGTTTCAATGGCTTCGTCGTATTTGCCATTTTGCTTTTGCATCAGTCCAAGGTTGAGAAGACTTGCAGGGTAGAGTTTTCCTGATTCTTTCTCATACACTTTGTTATAGTACAACTCTGCTTTACGGTAATCTTTGTAGGCTCTTAAGGTTTCTGCGTAATTCCAGAGAATGTCGACAGTATTCGAATCGATATTAAGTGCTTTTTCGTAGTACACTAGGGCGTAATAATAATCGCCTTTATCATATTGCTTTTGAGCAAAATCAAGGAACTTCGGCAAATTGTTCTGTCCGAAAACACCTGAACTTCCGAAAATCAGAAATATGACTAAATATAATCTGGGCATATTCGGTGTACGATCTTTTTAGGTTTGAAACGAGTAAGAATATAACGGACGGCGAGTTCAAAACCACCACGAAGACGACTGGCAGGAACCAATTTCGAGAAATTGATATCATAGCTCATCCCGACGAACCAGTTTTGATAGTCCATTCCAACGGACAGGTAAGCAGCATCTTTATTTCGATAGTGAAGTCCACCATAGAGCGCACGGTACTCTCCAAGTCGATTGACGAGTGTGTATTTCGCTCGTGCACCAATCATGAATTCGCGATACACTCCCTGAACGGAGAATTGCATACTTGGGAGAATGTCCCAATCATAATTCAATTTGTAGATTCCATTAGCGAAAAGATTCAGCCTCCGATCGCGCTGTATTTCATTGGCAAAAAAGCCTTGGTCTGGTCGATTGATATTAAACAGGGCAACACCTCCAGTAATGTTAAAACGTTCGTTTTGGTAGTACTGATAAACCGCTCCGATACCGAAGGAGAAATTACTACGTCGGTCGGTTGCGAATGTCTCATTGGTGGGAAGGGAAGGGTTGTATTGAATGCCATCAAATTGACTATCGAAGTAGAATTGATCCGTGTTCAGTTGTCGGTGATTCAACCCGAAATTGACTCCAGGACGAATAGTATGCACGGAATCACTTGTTAATTTGAGTAAATAAGAAGTGTTGGCTTGCAATTCAACTGTTCGGAATTGTCCATCTCCGACTACATCATGAAAAATCATTCCTCCGACTCCCAAATTCTTATTGAAAGGAAGTTTTGTGTCAACTGTCGCGTTGATTGTATTGAAAGGAACAGTTACACTTCGCCATTGATCACGATAGTTCCCAATAAAGCGAATATCACCGTTAAATTGGCCAGTATTTCCTGGGTTTTGATAAATCGGATTGGCATCAAACTGAGACCAGTGAATGTCTTGAGCATGCGCAATCGAACTCACAAAGAGAAAGATTAGGGCAAGAAAGGCAATCGAAGTCTTCACGTGTATCTGTTTAATCGATCAAGTTACGAAAAATGTATGTGAATCGGAATTTGCTCTCTTGTATTCTTTTTTTGATCGTAAAGCCGCGAAAGACTGGACAGCATGGGTTATTTGAGTGATACTTTTCGTAGATGACACCTTCTTTTTAGAGGTTTTTATCTCAAGACTTTAACGCTGAAGTGATATTCGCGAGGGCTTTTTTGCCTACTTTTTTAGACCTTAAAAAAGTATGAAGCACGTAATTCGTCTTTCCAAAAAAGAAAAGATTTAATTCAGAATGTTAAATGTTCGTTTTGTAAACGCTTTTTCAATCTTGAAATACGACGCATTTTCAATTCCATCGCACTCGTCATTTTTGAAAAAAGTCATTCCAACTTTTTCGAGAACCCTGAATGAGCCCTTGTTTTCATTGGCAGTTCTTCCAATGATTTCACGCAAGCCAAATTTCTCAAATCCTAGTTCGATGGATCTCTGGGCGGCTTCTGTAGCATAGCCTTTGCCCCAGTATTTCCTGAAGATTCGGAAGCCAATATCAACATATCCTTCTTCATTTAGCTTGAGTCCGCACCAACCTAAAAACGCATGATCTTCTTTTCGGATTACTGCCCAACGACCGTATCCGTTTTCTTTGTAATGTGAGTAATTGGTTAAAAAATCACGCGCTTCTTCTATCGATTTAAATGCTTTATCACCTGTGTACTTGAGTACTTCGGGGTCATTGTTTAGTTCATAGAAATGATCTGCATCGTCCTGTTGCAATTCCCGGAGGGTCAGACGCTGTGTCTCTGCGATCAAGGTTGGATGATGTATTTGAATTGTCCACTTTCTTCCAGAAAAAAATCATGAAAATTGGAAGCGTCGATGAGATAGTCCGTGCCATTAACCGAGAAGGCCATTTCTTTTAAGTTGAATTGTTTTCCCGTGGAACTGGTCATGGTTGTTTTGTCGTACTTTTCGTTAGAAAGTGTTCCGAAGACTAGAGTGCTTTTCGGTCCAAGTTCAATCAAAACAGTATTATCCGAATTATTCAGATCTCGATAAGGGAGTTCATGTTGCCAATCAGGAGAATAATCGATGGTTGATTGATAGACCTGACCCCTAGTTCCAAATAAGGCCTTTTCACTTTTAGGATCTTCCATAGAATATTTAATCCGAATGGTTTGATCCGTTGAATTCGCGATCATGAAGTATTGCTGGAAAGAGCATCCCGCTAATGTCATGGAAATCAGAAGGAGTGAAAGAAGGTGCCTTGTTTTCATAGGCACAAGTTACAATTCTCCCAGAAAAATCAACAGAAGAATAATTCCAATAATAAACAGGAACAAGAACATTTTAGGATCACGGTACAGTGGTTTCTTGCCGCGCTTGGTGAGTTTCTCATAGTCGTGGTGAAGACGTGAAAAATCCTTGTGGCGCTGGATTTCAGCGTCCGTAGGATCTAGTCGTTTTTTGTCTTTATTTACGGTGAATTTTCTCATTCCTCGTTTTTCCACTGTTTATTAATTCTCTCTAAAATACGATAAGTTCGCATTTTTGCTGTTGCTTCGCTTACGGAATATATTTCAGCAATCTCCTTAAAACTCATTTGTTGGAAGAAGCGCAATTCGATAATGTCTAAGTGACTTTCCTCCAATCCGTTTAGCAGTTCAACGAGTTTTTCCTGATCATCCATAGACATGTGAGAACTGAAAATCTCAGCTTCCGAAGCTACGTCTTGAATTCTGTTTTCGTCAATTGGAACTGCAAAATTCTTTTTCTGTTGACGGAAATACATGGACACTTCATTTTGCGCAATTCGATAGAGCCAACTGCTGAAAGGAAATCCACGATCCTCGTATTTGTCCATGTTCGCCATGGCTTTGATGAAGGTTTGTTGACTGATGTCTCCAGCAGTATCTTCATCTCCTCCCAAACGTTTGAATGCAAACCTGAAAATCTGATCGAAGTAGCGATCATATAAAGGTCCAAAGTATTTGCGATCCTTTTTTGCCAGAGCAATTATCTCGGGTTCACTTAACTTTTGGATATGTCGCTTACTCGTCAAAGAAGTTTTCGTTTCGAGTGTAATGTAAGAAGAATGAAAAGTAACAATCTTAATCTATCTATTCGACTTTTTTCAGGAAAAAGTTGGTATTACTTCTCGTTTAGCGTGGACTTTTTGTTCCAATTATTGCGAAGGTCAGTTAATATCACTTCCCCAACTCAACTAGAAACTCAAAATTTTTGTCCGCGCCTTTTTTGTGAAGGGAGAAAATCGCATTGAAACGAGCTAGTGTTTGAAGAAGCGTCCCGATAATTATCGGGACGATCGCTGAAAATACCGCGTTTCAAAAGACGTTTCGAGAGAAACAAAATCAGCGCAAGGCCGTTTTTGCGCACTTTTGTCGGCCAGAACAAAAGTGTGAAGACAAAATTTGATTCGGATCAGCGATCAATAATAGAACCAATCATCGTTACTCACTTTCTAAAAAAAATGAAGCGAACAATCAAGGTGTACTAAGCGAAACAGGAATAATCTTCCCATTCATCCATTGATGCCCGTTCAATGCAAAATCAGTAATGAATTCGCCCATTTTTTCAGCACTCACTGGAGCCTTGTATCCTGGGAAAGCTGCTTCCAACATTTCGGTTTGTGCTGCTCCCAAACACAGACAATTCATCTTGATGTATGTCTCTTTGAATTCTTCAGCAAACAATTCCGTATAACTGCACAAAGCTGCTTTCGATGTCGAATAGGCCGTCAATCCAGGGAATTTCACAGAACCTTGAAACCCGCCAATTGAGCTGATATTTACAATATGTGCTTCCGACATTCTCGGAAGTGCTGCCTGAACCGTTTCCATTACTCCAATCACATTCACTTGATAACTAGATGTTAAATCGTGATGCGTCAATTGGTCAAAAGGCTTGTTGACAAGGAGTCCCGCATTGTTGATAAGTATGTCGATACGCTCAAAATCATCAAAGACTTCAGTACAACGTTCGCGAACATTTTCAGCCTCCAAATCCAGAGCAGCGCAGCTAACGTTCGAGAATTTCTCGAAGTTACTGTTCATTTTTCCTAGATTTCTTCCAAGCGCGAGAATTTCATTCTTCGGATTGCTCGCGAGAATATCTACGATTGCCTTCCCAATGCCACGACTGGTTCCAACAACGACAATTTTCTTAGTCATCATAGCTGATTTTAAGCGTCTCACTTGCTGGGTGTGCCTGACAGGTTAGGATGTATCCTTCTTCCACCTCTTTATCCGTTAGTGAGTAATTTACGGTCATTGTTGCATTGCCCTCAAGGACCTTCGCTTTACATGTACAGCAAACTCCACCTTTACATGAATAAGGTGCATCGAATCCTTCGTTATTCACCTTGTCCAAAATAGAGGATCCGTCAGAAGCTAAGTCAAAGGAAAGTGAATCGTCATCGAGGATAACGGTTACCTTACTTGTTCCCGAGAACGAACCGCCTGTAGAACTGGTTGCTTTCGATCCAAGTACAGTAGGCGTGGTGAATAGCTCATAGAAAACTTTGTCCTCGCTTACCCCAAAAGTATTCAGTACTTCTACTATCTCAACGATCATTTCTTCCGGTCCACAGATAAAGAATCCATCAGACTTCAAAAGCTCAAGATTTCCTTTGATTACTGCGGTAAATGACTCTTTATTGATTCGGGAATTCGTTGTGCCTTCGGCAGCTTCCGCACTCAAAAAGTGAGAAGTCGTTGTATTGGCTAGCCCCGATAATTCGTCTCTAAAAATGACCTGATTCAATGTTCGCGAGCCGTAGAATAATTGAATGTTTACACCCGATAATTCGGCAGCTTTTGCCATGGACATAATCGGTGTGATTCCTGATCCTACTGCGATGGCAACAATGTTTTTCGCTTCTTTAGGTCTCACGAAGTTTCCTTCAGGAGGAGAAACAAAAATTGGTTCTCCAACAGCTGCAACGGTGTTAAACCACGTCGAGACTTTTCCATTTTCTACCTGTTTCACAGAAACTGCAAGTTTTTCCTCAGTACCTGAACAAATCGAGTAGGAGCGACGCTCTTCTTTACCATCTACCTGAATAGAAAAATTGATGTACTGTCCAGGTGTGAACTTGAAATATGATTGCTTGTCAGAGGGGATGTCCAAAGATACTTCAACAGTATCGTCAGTAAGTTTACGAATTGAAGCAATGGTTAATTCATAAAACCCTTTAGGAGCTTTCGAAGCTCCTCCTTTACCAAATAATTTTTTAAACAAAATGTGTTGATTTAATCATCAAACGACACAACGAGTTTATCGCTCATTGGGTGCGCCTGACATGTTAATATATAACCTGCTGCTACTTCCTCTGGTTCTAGTGCATAGTTGACGTCCATTCGGGCTTCACCTTCAATAACTTTCGCTTTGCAGGTGCAACAAACCCCACCTTTACAGGCATACGGCAAGTCCGCACCCGTTTTAGTGGCTGCATCTAAAATGTTCTCACCATCAGACTCTAAGTGAAGATCAAACTGATCTCCATCTAAAATCACAGAAACATTCGAATCTATTTGCGGCCCCTCGTATTTTTCGACAGGCTCCTTTTTCACTGCATCTGGAGACGTAAATAATTCCAAGTGGATCGACTTTTCATCCAAGCCATTTGAAGTCATGCTCTCTTTGACATCCAGAATCATTTGCTCAGGACCACAGATGTACACAGAATCGGGTAGTGTATTGTGCAAAAAGACCTTGTAGAGATCATTTGCTTTTTCGACATTGATTCTCCCTTTCAAAATAGGTGTTCCTAAATTCTCGCGAGAGAGTATGTGAACCAACTTTAATCGGTCCATGTATTCATTCTTCAAGCCTTCAATTTCCTCTTTAAAAATGATGGAAGAGATTGTTTTATTTCCATAGAAAAGAGTAACATCAGAAAACGGCTCTTGAGTTAAAATGGTTTTGGCAATTGAAACAATTGGTGTAATACCAGAACCTGCCGCAAAGAGTGCAATGGATCGCTTTTGAGTTGCATCTGCCGTAATCGAGAAATTTCCCGTCGGAGTCATTACATCCAATGTGTCGCCTGCCTTCAATACCTCATTAGCATACGTCGAAAATTTTCCATTCTCCACTTGTTTAACAGCTACTCGCCATTCATCTTCATGCGGAGACGAGCAAAGAGAGTAAGATCGACGTACCTCCTCACCATTGATTTCAGCCTTTAGCGTTAAATATTGTCCAGACAGATACTCGTAACTCCCTCGTAAATTTGAAGGGATATCGAAAGCAATTGAGACTGAATCGTCCGTTTCTTGTCGGACTTCTTGTATCTTTAATGCATGAAATTTCGGAGTCATATTGGATAATATTTGCGTCCAAATCTACGGAATTTTCAATAGATAAGAGATGACTTTAATCATATTCTGATCGTGAAAAATATCTTAGCTTTGCTTCGTGTTCAAACATTCTGTAATGCAGAAGTATGTTCATTTGAGAAGAATCTTTTTTTTCTTTGATTGAATACGTTTTGTTTAAACTTAATTAAAAAAGATTAAACACAAAGAAATCGCTAAGCATTTTGTAAATTTGTAAAGCAATATTTGAACTATGGCAGAATTAGATATACAAGAATTAGAGCGTCGTTTTCAAGAGAAAATCGACAACGATATTAAGATTGAACCAAATGATTGGATGCCTGATAACTATCGGCAAACCTTGATCAGACAGATTTCGCAGCATGCTCACTCTGAGATCGTAGGGATGCTTCCTGAGGGAAACTGGATTACTCGAGCTCCAAATTTGAGAAGAAAGGCAGTTTTGCTAGCGAAAGTTCAAGATGAAGCTGGACACGGTTTGTATTTGTACAGCGCTGCTGAAACCTTGGGGGCGGACCGCGAGGAAACGATTGATGACCTTCACTCAGGTAAAGCTAAATACTCGTCAATTTTCAATTATCCAACATTAAGCTGGGCCGATATGGGTGCAGTAGGTTGGTTGGTTGATGGAGCGGCAATCATGAATCAGGTTCCATTGTGCAGATGTTCTTATGGACCATACGCAAGAGCAATGGTTCGGGTGTGTAAAGAGGAATCTTTCCACCAACGTCAGGGATTCGAAATCATGATGACTTTAGCAAAAGGAACTCCAGAGCAGAAAGCAATGGCTCAAGATGCATTGAACCGCTTTTGGTGGCCATCATTGATGATGTTCGGTCCGAATGACGCTGAGTCAAAGCATACTGCGCAATCAATGGCGTGGAAAATTAAACGAAATACGAACGATGAATTGCGTCAGATGATGGTTGACATTACTGTTCCTCAAGCAGAAATGCTTGGCTTGACAATTCCAGATCCTGATTTAAAGTGGAACGAAGAAAGAGGTCAATATGACTTTGGTGAAATCGATTGGGATGAATTCTGGAATGTTGTGAAGGGTAATGGCCCATGTAACAAAGAAAGAGTTGATACCCGACGCAAAGCGAAAGAAAATGGTGAATGGGTGCGGGAAGCGGCAAATGCATATGCTGCAAAGCGAAAAATGAGAAAAGCATCCTAATCAAATTGAATAAAATGACAAATAAAGAATGGCCTCTTTGGGAGGTGTTTATCAGAAGTAAACAAGGTTTAAATCATAAGCATGTGGGAAGCTTGAGAGCTGCTGATGCGGAAATGGCTGTTGAAAATGCGCGTGATGTGTACACTAGAAGATCTGAGGGAGTAAGTATTTGGGTAATTGAATCGAGTAATATTCATGCTTCTCACCCAAGTGAAGCGGATTCTTTATTTGAACCAGCACATTCGAAAGTATATAGACATCCAACTTTCTATGACGTTCCTGACGGAATCGAGCACATGTAATTATAGACTATGAATACCTTGTTTGAATATTTAATTCGTCTCGGAGACGATAGTTTGATTTTAGGGCATCGCCTTTCCGAATGGTGTGGGCATGGTCCCATTTTGGAGGAAGATATTGCGATGACGAATATCGCGCTGGATTTAATTGGTCAGTCTACCTCTATCCTAAAGTACGCAGGAGAGGTTGAGGGAAAAGGGAGATCTGAAGATGATATTGCATTCTTGCGTTTTGAGCGAGAGTACAAAAACGCACTTCTTCTGGAACAACCGAATGAAGATTTTGGTGTGACGATGATGCGTCAATTTTTATTTGATGCCTACCGTAAGCCACTCTTCGAGCAATTGACAAATTCGTCAGATGAACAAATTGCGGCAATTGCGGCGAAGTCGTTGAAAGAAACGAAATACCACCTGAAGCATTCAGCGGAATGGGTGATACGTTTAGGTGACGGTACAGAAGAATCGCACAATCGCGTGCAAAATGCGTTGAACGATTTGTGGAGATACACGGATGAGTTGTTCTACACAGATGAGGTGGATACAGATCTGGAGACGAAGGGAGTTATTTTCTCTTCTGAAGAATTGAAAACGTCTTGGAACGAAATGGTTAAGAGCGTCTTGAATGAGGCTACGTTAACAATACCTGAAAATGGTTGGCAACATGACGGAGGTAGAAGAGGATTACATTCTGAACATCTCGGTTATATCTTGGCAGAATTGCAATACATGCAACGAGCATATCCTGGAATGGAATGGTAACAAAAGAACGTATTTGGGAGTTGATGGAGGAGGTTTTCGATCCAGAAGTTCCTGTTCTTACTGTTGTAGATCTTGGTGTCGTTAGAGATGTTGATCTAGTCGATGGCTCTTGGAAAATCACCATTACTCCTACCTATTCGGGATGTCCTGCCATGAAACGAATTGAGGATGATATTCTTGAGAAGTTGGCGGAGCATGATATCAATAACGCTTCGGTCGATCTTGTACTTTCACCTGCTTGGACAACAGATTGGCTTTCTGAAAGTGGTAAACGTAAGTTGAGCGAATATGGGATTGCTCCTCCAGTTGAAGAGGTAGATAAGAGTGTTCTCTTTGCTGAACCGCCCGTTGTTCCCTGTCCAAAATGTGGTTCGAAACACACGAAAATGGTGAGTCAATTTGGAAGTACCGCTTGCAAGGCTCATTATCAATGTCAGGAATGCCTAGAGCCATTCGATTATTTTAAATGCTTAAAATAATTGTGTTGTTTCATCTAGCTAGGCATAATGATGAACACTTATTATTATTACTTTTGCTCAATACCAAATAAAAATAATCTACTATGAAAAAAATCATATACGCATTCAGCATTTTAACCATTAGCGTTGCCATGACTTCTTGTTTTTCCGGCACTGCTGATGATACCAGAAGTTCTCTTGAAGAGTTAATCAAACCATCCGTAGAGTATGTAGTAGTTGATATTGAAGGGTTGTACTCGATGAAAGTTCCAAAGTTCATGACAGTGACGGACCAACTTCAAGAAGATGCATCTTTACAATACAATAACCCTTTTAAAGAAAAGTACGTAACTGTTCTAGATGAGGAAGAAGGAGAGATCACGGACTTCATGACAGATTATGGTGTTTACGATGATTCTAAGTCGAAGTTAGAGAACTACGTTGATACACGATTGAGCTACTTAAAAGAAAGTGGAGTTTCGATTATCAATCAAACAGATTTGAAGAGTGAGATGATTAATGGTCGTAAGGCTTATTCTACTGTAATCGATGGAACAGTTCCTGGTATTCCAGAAGATATTACTTACTACTTTACATATGTTGAAGGGAAAGAGCATTACTATATGATCAGTGCTTGGACGTTATTGTCTCGCAAGGACGAATACACAGAAGAGGTAAAAGAAATGGCAAGTTCATTCAAAGAGTTGTAGTATCGGAAATAGATAGATAATATTCCAGATAACTGGAAAAGATAAAAGAGACCGTCTCGGAAGTAATTTCAGACGGTCTTTTTGGTTCTTACTCATTAATCTATGATGATTGTTTGAGTATTATACAGCTTAACTTACGCTAGCTAGATCATGTTATATTGACCTTGTTGATGTTATGCGTTAGTGCATTGTCAACCTACTTCTGCATACAATGTCAAGTGTGGTTAAAAAATTATTCCATATTTAGACTTAGCTGATAGTTGAAGAACTCTGCTCTATTTTCGCTTAAGATCGTTCGTAACAATTCATTTTCGGAATCAAGAAAAGAATAATGCAATAAAAACCATTATTCGCAATAATCGAAGAAGAGATTAATCACGCTCGTAAAAAAGAAAATAAGCATCCATAAATTAAAAAGTCCCAGCAAGAATATTCTTGCTGGGACCTAGTTATTAAATTTCAATTTATACCGATTATTTCGGACTAGTCTAATTCTTAGCCTAAGAATGGGTATTTGTAATCAGATGCTGGCACGAACGTTTCTTTAATTGTTCGAGCTGAAACCCAACGTAATAAGTTCATTGCTGCTCCGGCTTTATCATTAGTTCCAGATCCACGTGCACCACCAAACGGCTGTTGTCCAACAACTGCTCCGGTAGGCTTGTCGTTGATATAGAAGTTTCCTGCCGCATTCTCCAATTTTTTAACCGCAAGATTTACAGCGTATCTATCTGTTGAGATGATAGAACCGGTAAGGGCGTAATCAGAAGTACTATCAACCAACTCCAACGTTTCTTCATACTTGTCGTCATCATATACATAGATCGTAAGCACAGGGCCAAAGATTTCCTCGCACATCGTGCGGAACTTAGGATTTGTCGTTACCACAACTGTTGGTTCAATGAAGTACCCAACGGATTTATCATAGTTACCACCCACAATGATTTCTGAATCTGATTGTTCTTTTATGTAATCAATGAATCCAGCAATTTTATCGAATGCTCTTTCATCGATAACCGCATTGATGAAGTTCGATGAGTCTTCAGGAGATCCCATTTTGAATTCTGAAACCTGACGAATAATTTCATTTTTAACGTCACCCCAGAGGCTTGAAGGTATATAAGCTCTTGAAGCTGCAGAACATTTCTGTCCTTGGAATTCGAAAGATCCTCTCGTACACGCTGTAGCTACCTGAAGCGGATTCGATGATTTATGAACCATAATGAAGTCTTTACCTCCTGTCTCACCAACAATACGAGGATAGCTTCTATAGTTTTCAATATTCGCTCCGATCTCTTTCCATAAGTGACGGAAAACGCCAGTTGACCCCGTGAAATGTAATCCTGCAAAGTCTTTATGCTTGAATACTACATCGCCGGCAACAGGTCCGTCAACTGAAATCATGTTGATAACACCATCAGGTACGCCAGCCTCCGCGAATAACTCCATAATTACTTGAGCAGAGTACATCTGTGATTCTGCCGGTTTCCATACAACAACATTCCCCATCATTGCAGGTGCAGCACAAAGGTTGGCACAAATTGACGTGAAATTAAACGGAGTAATCGCAAAAATGAATCCTTCGAGAGGACGGTATTCTAATCGATTCCACATTCCTGGAAGAGATTCCGGTTGTTGACGGTAGACTTCTGTCATGTATTGTACATTGAATCTGAAGAAATCGATTAATTCACATGCGGCATCAATTTCAGCCTGCATAACATTCTTTGATTGCGCAAGCATTGTTGACGCGTTCATTTTATCACGAAACGGCCCTGCAAGAAGATCGGCAGCTCGCAAGAAGATTGAAGCTCTTTGTTCCCAAGGAAGATTTGCCCACTCTTCTCTCGCGTTCATTGCTGCTGAAATCGCGTCATTCACATGTTGCTCAGTTCCATAGTTGAAATGTCCCAAAACCTTCATGTGGTCATGTGGAGGTGACATTGGTTTTTTATTCTCTGTACGAACTTCTTTACCATTAATATACATAGGAATATCAATTGCCTCCTGATTGTACATTTCTTTATATTTTCCGATAAGACTAGTGTGCTCAGTAGTTCCTGGAGCGTACGGTCTAACTGGTTCATTTACCGCAATCGGTACTTGAAATAATGCGTTTGCCATTTTCTTGAGTTTTCTTTGAAGCAAAAGTAACCATAGTTTACAAGAACAGCAATCCTTAATAATGTAGTGCTAATAATCACTGCATTTTCAGTTCTTTATTCTTATTATTGCATAGTAACCACTGAACTAATGAAGCAAGAACTCCTTCGATATTTCATATTAAGTGCGCTATTTTTATTGTGCACATTTTCCTTTGGACAGAACTTTTCATTTACTCGATTCGAAAATGAAAAGGATAGTGTTTTACGTTGTGAGATGGGGATTG
>JBGCDF010000288.1:0-5729 GCA_045105095.1 Crocinitomicaceae bacterium
TAAGTAAGTGGCATATTCAAGCTTACTTTGATGAATTTTGTTTTAGGATTAATCGTTCGCAATTTAAGACCAGCATTTTTCATAAAACAATTTGTAGGATGGTTGAAGAAAAGCCAGTATATCAAAAATTAATAAAACAGAGACTAAACGCATAACTCAATATATTTAAATAATACAAAAAGCTTTGATTGAATTCTTTTAGAACCTATCTGGACAACTTTCCCTATTTAATGCAGTCCTGTAAAAGCTCAATTAACGAAACTACTAAAAGAGACCACAAATGGGGCACTCTGACAAAAGATTTACCGCTTGGGCAAATCTGTCCCGTCAAACGGCCGTTTTATAGCACTAAATTATTTATCTAAATTTCCAATTAGAATTAGCTTGCAGAACAATTTGTTTGTCATTTTATTAGCTTGGCCGTGATACCCCAACCACCCATTTTTTCGGTTACCGCAAAAACAATTTCATTTTTGCCTTTTTTCAGGTATAGATAAACGGTATCGAAATAGCCTATACTTCCCAAATATCTGTAATATCTACTTCTAAAACTATTGTCGCCGTAGTATATGGGTTTTCCGTTTACGAATACGGTAACCTTATCGCTGTAGCCAAATTCGATTTTTTTCATTTGGTCTGCGCTGGAATCAATTTCGAGCTTTGCCAGGATGGTGTTGGTTTCATCAGTTACCTTTGAAATATGCGAAAGATTTAGTATTCCATTAGCATCTGTTTTTAAGCTTTTTTTGATGGGAATATTTAACGCTGCTAAAGAATTTACGTCCGTTAACCTAGTATCAGGAAAAGCCTCGGAGACTTTCCAATCTAAAATCGTTCCGGATTCTAATGGTATCGGTTCTGTTGCTTTGGTAACAAACTTAGGTTCTTGTATTTCTTCATAAGTAAGATTGGCGTAATAGGCAGAACCGAGAAAAGTTCCGAAACCGAGTCCGCCCGATGTACTGCCTAGTTTTAGTTCGCTCACATGAAGAATCGGTTTTTCCATATCGTCGATGAACACATCCATTTTAGTACCCGACACGATAAGTTTTACGTGCATCCACTCTCCAAACCGAAATGTGATAGGCGACCAATGCCCTTTACCAGAGTAGAGTTGCCAAGCGGCATTCCCGTTTGTAACCGAGGTATATTGCATGGCATCCTCGTTTCCGGACTGATGTGCCCGTAAATAGTATTCCTCATAATTGAGTTCATTCTGAATGTGAAAATGCACTCCGGCAAAGCTCCGTTCTTGTTTAAAATTGATGTCGTACTCTATGACCCCGTTTTTAAAACTTGAATTTTTCAGCCGCGCTTTTCCTTGGTCAAGAAATAGGGCCTGTTTTCCCTTATAATCTGTAAAAGAGTGATTTTTCGCATCCACTTGCCAAGCATCAGCATTAAATTCAGCTGTTTTTTTGTTTTGTGCAAATAGCGGCCCAATAACTAGCATTGACCCGAATAAAATGAAAAGTTGTATTTTCATGATAGTGTAATTATAGTGTTAGATTAAATCTAGTTTACCCTTCCTTTTTCCTCGTCTGCACCTGCCTTTCTATTTCGTTCTTTTTTAACGCCCTTGTTACCAAATGGGACTGAAAAGGTTAGTTTAAATGTCCGCTGGCTAAAGTCAAAAGCACGTTCGATATAGATGTTTTCTTCTGGAATGTCGGTAATCCCTACCCTTTCTAAAGAATTGAAAATATCGGAAACATTAAACGCTAATCTACTTCCACCCTTGAATTTTTTCTGTATTCCAAAGTTCAGGATGCCCAATGGTTCAAATTTTACGTTACCGACCAACGAACGGGTCTGATAGAAACCGGACAGTTCAGCGGTATAGTCATTACCAAGAGTAAAGGTCTGATTTCCGTTTATCCTGAAATTTGTCTGGTCAAAGGTAAAGGTGCCCAAATCTTCAATAGTAGTCGATTCTTGCCATAGCACCGTCGAGAAATAGCGCATTTTCCACCAATCGTTTACTTTGACAGGAAACGATAAGGTCAAGGATGTAGTTTTTTGACCTTCCAAATTGTCTGGTACGATCAGTTGCGTATTGGTAGTTGGGTCAAACCTGTTCTGAAAACCAACAATGGTAAAGTCTTCTTCGGTATACTGTGCGGAAAGACTTAAGCTTTTTCTAGTATAGTCTGCCTGAAACGTATTGGCCAATGCAGGTCGCAATACCGCGTTCCCTCCGAACGATGTTCTTGGGTCTAGAAAGATGACGAAGGGAGCCATGTCGCTAAATGATGGTCGGTTGATTCGTCTGCTATAGGATAGATTGAAACTGCTCAGTTCCCCTATCTTTTGATTCCAATAAACGCTGGGGAAAAAGTTATTGAGATTTCGGTTGACCACTTGACCTTCATTTGTAGAGTTCAGTTCTGTATCGGACTTTTCATAGCGTAGCCCCCCCTTTAAAGTTGTTTTTTTTGAAAGTTGGTAATCCAATTGGGAATAGAGGGCAAAGATATTTTCGGTCAAATCACTTACAGAAGTGAAATTTGGGAGCGTGACACCATCCTGAGATAACGCTACGTCATTCTCAAAATCCGATGTCACATATTTTGCTCCCAGACTCAACTTTGCCTTTTCGCCAACAGGAACGGCAAAATCCAATTTTCCGACCAAAATATTGAACGGCGTGTTTTTTTCGCTTAACAGGTTCTGATTGGAAAGAGGGCTTCCTGTTTCATCGTGAAATCTTAGGTCATAGGTTATCGGATTTTGATTATCGTATACCAAATAATCAAAATCGGCGCTAAACGAAGCACCATTATCAAAATTATGGGTAAGGTTAAGGTTAGACTGTAAATGCTGCCAGTCGTTCACTTCAACATTCTGTGATATAGCAAGGGTATCCGGTGCAGATACAGGGCGAATATTGGTTCTATTGGTAGCGTTCATATCCCAATTGTTTCCATATCCCGAGAAAAGGATTCCTATAGTGGTGCGCTCACTTGCCTGTATATCCAATCCCACTCTGTAATTATGGTTGTTCTGGGTCGGGTTTCGGTCGCTTGTTAATCGTGTTTCGGTAAAGTTCATTCCTGTTCCAGTTCTTCTATCCAAGGAGGTAAACTGTTCTTGACCGTTACGCAGATAGCTATAACTTCCAAAAAGGTTGATCTTGTTTTTGCGATAGTTGAAATTGACACTCGCATTTCCTGTCTCGCCACGACCATATCCAGCGGATAAAGAATAGCTGCCATTAAAACCTTCATCTGGGTTTTTCTTAAGTACCAAATTGATATAGCCTGCGTTGCCTTGTGCATCGAGATTCGCTGGAGGTGTGGTAATCAGCTCCAAAGACTGGATATTATCTGCATCCAGCCCCTGCAAATAGCTAAAGAGGGCATCGGCGGGCATGTATTGAAGTTTGCCATTAACCATGACGTTTACTCTTCTTTACCTTGCATGGCGATGGAATTGCTTTGACGGTTTACAACAACACCGGGAGACCTTTCCAATATTTCCAAAGCAGAACTTCCGGCCGTATTTACCTTGTTCGCAACATTGACCACCAATCGGTCGATTTTTCTTTCGATTAATGGACGACTCCCCACCACCTGAACTTCATTAAGGGCAAGTGCACCTTCTGATAATTGTACTATGCCTAAATTCTGGGTAGGCTGTGCATCGGTAAAAGTAATCGTGGGCGACTTATAGGTGTCGAACCCTAGTACCGATATAGTAACAACGTAATCTCCTGCAGTTTTGGCCGTAAGTTCGAAGATACCGTTGTCATCCGAGGTAGCACCGGAAACAAATGTACTATCGTTTGCTTGTAATAACAGGACATTGGCAAAAGCTAGGGGTGTTTCGTTGCTGTCGTTAGCAATACCGGAAACGGTGTACTGAGAAAAGCCCGATTGCACAAATGCTATAAGCAGTAAATAAAGTAAAATCCTTTTTAAATTCATCATAATCGTCAATCAATTTTAAATACCTTTATTTTGGGCGAAAGTATAAGATGGCGGGTAGGCCTCGAATACAAAAGCGAAACAAACCTGTACAATTCTATACACATACTATTTTGACGTTAGAAAAGGCTAATTTTATGATGTAGATTTGCCAAGCAAACAAAGTCGGACATGAAAAAAGATAATATTGAGGTGCTGCTAAGCATGATAGAGCAAAAATTGGGGTGGGGAGATTCCTCCCTATGGTCTTCCTATGATTTCGACAAACTGGCAACGCTCATTTTCGATAGCACAAAAACAGCGATCAGCAGTAATACATTGAAGAGAATTTGGGGCCGTGTTAAATACGATTCGAAACCTAGCGATGTAACGCTCAATACACTTGCAAAGTTCATCGGTCATATAGATTACCGAGAATTCATATCCGAACTGAATACAGGCTCAGAAATATTTTCAAGAGAAACCGAACAAAAACCTTGGTTTAAATGGCCGCCATTTCAAGCAAGCCCATCTGTAATTTTCGCATCGGGCGCCATATTCATGTTGGTAGCGATAATCACTTTGTCGTATAACACGCTGGAGACAAAATACGATCCCGATGACTTCTATTTCACAAGCCGCAAGATTACGAAAGGTTTGCCGAATTCCGTGATATTTGAATACCGCGCCCAAGTTGTTTCCTCAGATGCGATAGTCGAGATCCAACAAAGTTGGGACGACAACAAACGGCAAACGATTTCGAAATCGGATTCGTTGGCTACGGCTATCTATTATGATCCTGGGTACTTTAAGGCCAAACTGGTCGTTGACGGTCAAGTGGTTAAAGAGCATGGTGTTCTTATACCGTCCGAAGGATGGAAGGCAAAAATCGAGAGCAGTAAGAGCGCGTTGTATTTTAGTGATTCATCAGTTACCGATGGTAGTAAGATAGCTATAAGCAGTAAGCTCTTACAAGATAATGGAATCGAATCTGAAAGTAACTTGGTCAAAACTAATTTCCGTTACGTTGACGATTTTGGGAATCTTCGTGCCAACAATCTATATCTTGAAACAAAGTTTCGGAACACCTCGAAAAACGGTCTAAACGTCTGTCAAAAGTCCTCAGTTACGCTATTAATGGAAGGCGAGGCGATAAGTATACCCCTATCAAAAATGGGTTGCATCTCTGAATTGGACCTTTACCATTTGAACGAAAACCTAAGCGGTAAAAATAATGACCTATCAAAGTTCGGTGTCGATTTTGAAGACTGGGTTACCTTAAGGTGTACTTTCAAAAACGATTGGCTCGAAGTTTTTATAAATGACGAAAAGGCCATTACTTTACCTATGAAGGGCCGAATCAATAAAATGCATGGACTTGTCTATAGTTTTGAAGGTTCGGGAGAGGTTAAGTCACTGTTATTAAAAACCCATAAAAAGGTTTATTTTGAGTATCCATCCTTATAAGAGATAATTTATTCAGCTAGAAAGAAGGATATATCTATCCCATAAAACTGTCCCTTAAAACGAACGATTTACGGGACTATCATTTGCACTCATTTGACTTGAATTCAGTCTATTTATGTTAAATTTTATCTGAAAAGGAAGAAATTTTCAAAAGTGTGCACAAACTGTGCATTGTGAAAAAAGAAAAAGGCTTCACATCTGTGAAGCCCTGTCATCATTAGTGGAGAATAGCGGATTCGAACCGCTGACCTCTTGCCTGCCAGGCAAGCGCTCTAGCCAACTGAGCTAATCCCCCAAGTGGCACAAAGAAACTACTTTTTTTTATAATTACAAACCTTAAAACAATGCCTTTGATTA
>JBGCDF010000289.1:0-15125 GCA_045105095.1 Crocinitomicaceae bacterium
GCTGGATTCTACAATACACTTATGGCAGGTGATGATCCTGCATTGGTAATCGAACCGTTGAACGGATACCGTACCAAAGAATTGGTACCAACGAATATTGGTGAGTTCAGAGAGCCTCTAGGAGTTCCTGAAGTAATTTCAGAAGGAACAGATTTGACAATCGTTTCATACGGATCCACATTAAACATGTGTGAGGTTGCCGCGAAACAACTTGCTGAGTTAGACATTTCTGTAGACTTGATAGATGTCCAAACGCTTCTTCCTTTTGATATTCACCATTCGATTCAAGATTCGCTTGAGAAAACGAATCGTTTGTTGATCGTTGATGAAGACGTAAGCAGCGGAGCGACAGCGTACATGCTTGATCAAATTTTAGTAAAACAAAACGGATACTACCACCTGGATTCAGCACCTGAAACATTGAGTGCGAAAGATCACCGTCCGGCATATGGCTCTGATGGAGATTATTTCTCGAAGCCAAGCATTGACGACATCGTTGAAAAGGCGTACTCGATCATGAATGAAGTTGATCCAGATAGTTACCCGTCGATTTATTAATCGTACAAAATAGCGTATATGGCACTTGTAGAATCAAATCACTTTGAATTAGGTTCAACTGCACCGAATTTCACTTTATTGAATACGGTAAGCGGCGAATCTGTTAGTCTTACTGAGCTCAAAGGAGAAAAAGGAACAGCCATTTTTTTCATTTGTAATCACTGTCCATTCGTAATTCATATCATGGATGAACTGATGCAACTCGGAAAAGATTACGCGAATTCAGGGGTAAATCTGATTGCCATAAGCAGCAACAATGTTGAAACACATCCTCAAGATGGTCCTAAATTCATGAAGGCCGTTGGAGAAAAATTAGGGTATCCATATCTCTATGATGCATCTCAGGATACAGCAAAGGCATACAGCGCAGCTTGCACTCCAGACCTCTACGTCTTTGATTCAGAATTGCGTTTGACGTACCACGGGCAATTGGATGACTCGCGTCCAGGGAACAATCTTCCTGTAACAGGAAAAGACATTCGCACTGCTGTTGATTCCTTAATTGAAGGAAAACCAAACACTGATGTTCAAAAGCCAAGTATTGGCTGCAGCATTAAGTGGAAGTAGTCATAAAAGCGGAATCATTCCCGATCAATAACTACTTTGAAACTCTGTTTCATTTGTTCGGATTCGTCACGAAGAATTAAGAAATATAAGCCCTCGGGTAAACCTTCTACATTTAGTGTAATATCTTCCCCTCCATGAACTATTTGCTCTTTGAATAAATTCTGACCAAGGAGGTTGATTAGCGTCAATTCATATCCTATCTGCACGTTATCATCTATAAATACATGCAACTCATTTCTGGCGGGATTGGGATACACGCGGATTTTGTCCGTTTCGTTTTCCCCAAGCCCCGATATAGTTAAAAAGACTGAATCGGAAACAGCCGAACATCCGTTTAAATCAGTAATCGTAACCTGATAGTAGCCCGCTTGACTTACTTCCAACATGTTCGTATCCGAATTCACTACTGGAAATCCATCCCAATACCATTGATAGGAGTATCCAGTCGCAGTGCTCAGATTATTTCCTACAACATTAACCGTTGGTGACATTGGGTTAGCATATACTTCAATTGCCCCAAGATCTATCACCGTATCAGCACCATTTACATTTGAGGTGATGAGTTCTACATCAAACAGTCCAGAATTGACGTATGTAACAGTTTCCTCGTAAGCAACAGAACTAGCTGGAGATCCTCCGCTATAACTCCACTCCCATGTATTCGGGAAGTTACTTGATTCGTCTAGAAAATGGACTGTCTCCCCCTCGCAGATTGAAGTAGGAAAGGCTGAATAAGCAGCAATCGCAGGCTCATTATTGTTTGCTATCAAATTGATATTGTCCAGGTACATATTATTCCCTCCACCTGATCGATTCTCAAACTTAAGCGACAACCTTTCTGCTCCAATGTAATTATTCATATTGATCGAATAGGTGTTCCATTCTCCTTGTTGGGGCACAAAGTACGTGGAATCAAATACTGCCCCCACAGCCAACTGATTCCCAGTAAACATGGCTACCTGCGTCCAATTTATTCCACAATCGCTGCTAACAGATACCGCAAGTGTATCTACATTCGAAGCATCGTATGCCTTATTTGCGACGTCAAATGTGAGCGAACAAAATGTGGCACCAACTAAATTATATGCATCCATGATAAAGGCATCATGATTTCCTGAATTTCCATTTGCATAATTCTCAATTCGTATCGAATGATTACTCGCATCAAAACTTCCTATAGTTGTATCAACTTCCCACGTGGTTGAGAAATCGGGATTTTCTATTGTGAAATATCCTGGTAGGCTTTGGCTTGCTTCAAACCCTTCTACTGTATTGGGAGGCATTGTCGTTGGAAGCCCAACACTTTCAACATATACATCCATTACCAGCGTATCCGTTCCCCAAGCATTTGTTGTAACCAACTGAGCCGTGTATGAGCCAGTCACGGGGTAGGTCACAAATGGACTAGGCATATTCGAAGTTGCAGGACTTCCTCCAGGAAAACTCCACTCCCAATTGGTCGGGGTTCCCATAGAAAGATCTAAATAAATAACCTCTCCCGTTCCTGAACCACATGTTTCCTGTGGAAATGCTCTAAAATCCGTGGATGGTGCAATTGAATCAAGGATGATATCGTTGGTCCAGATTCCCCTTCCATACGTGGTCGCATACACCGTTCCATTTTCATAGTCAATTGCCATTTCCTCGGCCCGACAATTAGGGAGGCCTGTACCGAATACTTCCCAACTGGTTTGAAGGTCATCACGATAATAAATTCCAGCTATCGTACTCACGTACACGCGGTTCTGAGATCCTTTTTGATACTCAATAAAATTCATTGGGATGTTTGGTAGTCCGCTCGAAATATTTGTCCAGTTATCTCCTCCATCAACGGATTCATATACTTTCGAATATTGGTTGGTTCCGCTTTTGACCAACCAAATATGCAAAGAGTCATGAGGACTCACCATGATCTCACTAATATAGGAGGAATCAGGGTCTATTCCGTTCGATATATTGATCCATGATTGACCATGATCTTCGGACCTGAAGGCTTCAGACACACTCTCAACGTAGATATAATTATCATTCTTTTGGCACACGTCGAACGTACTAACTTTTGTCCAGTTATTTGAGTAAGGAATTGGACTCAAAGCATTCCAGGTAAGCGCTCCATCCAAAGACTCATACAATCGATTTTTACCCACAAAATATGCTTCTTTGTTGATTCTATTTTGAATAAATTTTGTTCTGAAATGCCCCTGACTATTGACTCCTGATCCACTAGAGCTTACAATGAGATCGTAATTTACACCATCTATTGTTTCATAAATCCTTCCATATTGAAGCGAGGTAAACCTGTGGTCATTATCTGTATAATCGAACAAGCAATACATCCCATCACCACCAGTAACTCTTGTCCAAGAACTACCCGAACTATAAGCCGAACCGTTGTCTTGCCAACCCGTCAACAAATCAGTTGGTTCCTGCTCGGAAACAGCAATTCTATAGATCAGGCTGGTTTGCATGTTCTGATAGTACGTCCATGTGGCTCCGTCATTATTCGTTTTGAAAATACCACCATCATTTCCCATCCAGAAATTACCGTTGTAATACTTTAATGTTTGCACATCTGCGTGTGTTCCCGCAATATTGGCGTCGGAATACCAAGTAAGACCTCCATCGTCAGAAGTCCACAAATTGATTCCTCCACAAAACAACTTATTTGCATTAGTTGGAGAACAAGCAATACCGATACAGTAACCACCTTGACCTCCATAACCACCACTACCTGAAAACGAAGGCCCAAAAATATTCGGTGTATCAGACTGAAGAGCAAAATTCGCTCCGCCATCAACAGACTTAAAAAGACCTCCAAAACCACCACTATTGGAAGTTGTCGCGATATAAACGACGGATGAGTCAGCCTCAGTAACAGCCATAGTTAGCGAAGGATAAAAAGAGGAGTATGCCAATCCAGATGCAGTTTGCCAGGTATTCCCGCCATCCTCCGAATACTGGAAATCATTGCTACAAGCATAAATCTTATTCGTGTTTTGCGGGTTAAAAGCAAGTTCATTCGCAGGCGTTGCACTGACCATTGTATACGAATTGAGTCCATCTGTACTCTTAAATATACCTTCGCTGGTCGAGACGTACACAATGTCTTCGTTATTTGGATCAACGAGGAGTGTTCTCCCAAAAAGAGAGCCTGTATTTTGATAGTTGAAGTTTGTTAAACTCCATGTAAATCCACCATCCGTAGATTTAAATACGCCGAGTGAAGCGGAACCAAAACCGTAATATCCGCTAGACATAAAATAGACGATGCTTGGATTCGATTGTGCTATTTCAACGGCAGTAACTCCAGTTAAGGGATAATCATCCGTAAATGGCATCCATGTAGCTCCTCCATCACCTGTTCTCCACAATCCAAAAGCCCCTCCTATAAAAATTATATTCGAATCGATTGGGTGAAATGCCATTGCATCGACTTTTCCATTATGACCATTCGTTGGTGCATTAGAAGGTCCGTAACTTTGCCAATTTCCTCCCGATTTAGCTTGCGCGCTTATTCCTGTTTGACTCTTTTTTGCGAGAAGAGCATCATAGGTAGCCACTGAAAAATTGGAGAGGTTATCGTGCGGATAGGCAATTTTCACTGCATCTTCATACCAACGAAAAAACTGCTTGCTACCTGGCACTTGATAAGGGTCTCTCTCCCCTACGTAATCCATATAGGCCGCATACGTTTCTGAAATTGGAACATTGGGATCTTTCATTAGACTCCAAAATTGTTGCGATAGCCCATTAAAGCACAACGAAACGGCAAAGAGTAGTACTAATTTTTTCATAATCGAATCAATTTAAATGTATTCAACAATTCATTACTTTGATTGTAAACACTCATCTTATATACACCAGCTTGTCGAACCAAGATCTCCGTTTCTTCAGGTTTCAATATCCCTTCCTGAATAAGCTGACCATTCAGGTTGTGTATTAGAAACTTTGAAGCCGGCTCTTCCGAATACACCTTCCATACATTTGTTGTTGGATTTGGATAAATAAGCATGACTTGATCCTGCTCTGTGAGTCCAGCCACTTCAGATATTTGAATCCAGTGCACAGCTGAATCGGAGCATATACCATTGTCCGAAATCAACAAGACGGAGTACATTCCAATCGATGAATAATTATTCGATGGATTTTGAACCGTAGAAGTATTACCATCTCCAAAGTCCCAGAGCCATGTGCTTGCCGAAAGTGATTGATCTACAAAATAAACGTCGTTCAAGCCAACTTGATAGTTGAAATTCGTTTCTGGAGAAGCTAAAGCTGTGACGGGATTGGAAACACTTCCTTCAATAACTGGATCAGTTGAAATAACTTTAAATCGGTAATTACCTCCTGCTATTACATTCGGAAATTGAATCGTAAACGTTCCGTTACTGGTGCCTATCTGGTTGCTCATTAAAGTAGCGTTCATGAAATCACCATTTTCATCAGAAAGCCACAGTTGGAAGGTATTGCCAGTATGAAAGGTCCCTTGTAGTTGATAATCAACTGTCAAAATATCCTTAGGACACGCTTGACTTGGCAGAGCCTGATACAGATCAGTAAACAATGAATCTCTGTCTATATCCAACTTAAACACAAATCCGTCAAAAGTAAAATTCCCAGATGGAAAACCTTGATAAGGCATCCCATAAGGAATTGCGGTCAATGATTTCGTTTCCCCTCCAACAACAAGTTGGTTCTTTTGATCTAGTTTAGCATCCAACGGAAGATCATCCTCCTCTCCTCCATAATACGTCCCCCACTTTTGTTGCCCGAGCTGATCGAAACATGAAACGAACACATCATACTTCACTCCTCCATTTGTGATATATGGTTTATGAACCTCTGAAGTAGCAATACCAGTTAAGCTTCTTGTTGCACCACAAATCAGAACAGAAGAATCATTTGGGTAAAAAATATCCGTTATGAATTCATAATCATCACCATCATAATAGGTTCCCCAATCCAAATTGACACCAGACGTATCAAACTGAAGGACGCAAATCGCCCGCCCTTCAACAGCTGTATCCATATATGTTCCCGGTGTTGCATATGCCGTATTTCCAGCAGTTGTGTAAACGGAAAAGCCTAGCACTATTTTATCTTCGCGCACAGCTATTCTATGTTGGCTTTGAACATGACTATCGCCAGTAAAATAAGAACCCCATTGCAAATTCAGGTTTGCATCAAGTCTAGCAAAGAATAAATCTGACTGAAAGGATTTTGTTGGTTGATAGGTACCTGGAGTACCAAATCCAAAAGAGCCTAGATCGGCTGAAATGAACAAACTATTATCAGAAAAATCAATTCCTTCTACCACGTCCATATTGCTTCCTCCAAAATAGGTTCCTACCGACAGTTGTCCTGTCGTATCGAATTTCGCAATGAACCCGTCAGTAAAAAATCCTGAACCGTTCTTAACTTCTTGGAAAGCGCCGGGTGTCGCAATTAGCGAATCACTGGTTGTACTTCCTGCAATGTAAATCGACTCATCTTCCAAAATCATTTGATAGGGCACATCATAGCCATTTCCGCCATACAAGGTGGACCATATTGGAAACCCGTTCTGATTAAATTTGATAATAAAGCAATCAACATATCCTTCCAAGTTCACTTGATGAGTGCCTAAAGTCCCGAGATTCTCTCCAGATCCAGTTGATCCTGCCAAATAAATCTGACCACTACTGTCAGTGTGCATGTCTTTTACATTACTGCCACTCGATTGGTAATACGTTCCCCAAAGGCGTTGATTAAGCTCATTGAATTTCGCTAAAAAGAAACTACCATAAATGGAATTCGTCGTTTGATAAGCACCTACCGTTGCAATGTTATTTGCACTGCCTGTATATCCTGCGTAAAAATCACTTCCGTCATTGCCTATTGCAACTGCTTGAATTTTGTCCGTTGATGAACCACCGTAATACGTTGCATACGTCAGGTATGGATCAATTACAACTTCTTCATTAAACGCTTTATCTACTGTAATTTTATATCCTGCTGGAGTCAAATGATACTCACCTTTCTTTTCAATTCTCCTATCATTTTGAACCGCATAAACGCTTGGCATTGTCTCTACAAACTGATAACCGGAGCCACCAATCGTTAGATCATTATTTTCGATAAACACTTCCCCTCCGTTTACATCCACGAAGAACTGGTTATCTGAACTACCTGATGGTAAGACGATGTCATATTTAAATCCGTTATCATCAATGTAATATCTGATACTGATATTTGAACGATCATCTGTATACACTAACTCTTTGAAACTTCCCGACTCAAAAACTGAATTATTGGCGATTACCCTTTCCTTGTATGGGGTAGGATTTTTCGCATCTATAGATGTTGCTTGAAAATCTTGAAATCTGAATTCAATACGTGACAACTTTACTTCGTCTTCATTCACATAGTTAGAACTGATAATGTCGAAACCATCATTCAGGATAAATAATGTCTGCTCACCGAATGAATATTTAAAGGAAATGTCAGTTCTCGGATCCCCGAATTGATCAGTAATCTGACCTTTATTTTCAAGAAAAAACTCTTGCTGAGCGAGAGAACAGAACGCGAATAGCAAACTGAATAGAAAACATAAACGTTTTACGGACATATTGGAAGTCGATTAGTAGTTCAACAAGCAGTATGTTTCTCAGACGACGAAAAACACGTTTAAGTTGCAAAACGGATTTTCAGATCTAACTCTGCGGCAGACATTCCTTTCTAGCCATTCAATTTGTTTGACAAAAATTAGTCGCCATCTAAAGAAACCAATCGTTTCTTAAAATTTTCAGGTGAAATAACTGTAAGTTTAACGCGTCCTAGGCGATCAAACCCCAAACGAAAGCAAATGAACTGGAATACATATATCTCGCTTTTTGAAAGCATTCTCTCTAAGGAAAACACAAATTCTCCATATGACAGTGAGAATTACTTCAATTATACTTCGCTTAATTTCACACGTCAAAAACGTTGGTTCAAGCGTGGTCAACTTAGTGAAGCACTAACATCAGAAATCGAAAACATTTCTGAGGCTCAACAATGGATTCTCATCACCGAACCATGGTGTGGAGATGCATCACACATTAATCCATTCGTCAAAATGGCCGCTGATTTAAATGATAAAATCGAGTTGACTATCAACCTTCGTGATGGTGAAGATTCACTCATTCAAAATTACCTAACGAACGGTGTGAGTATGTCCATTCCGATTCTCGTAGTTCGCGATAAAGATGGAAATGACTTGTTCGTTTGGGGACCTCGTCCAAAAGACGCTCAGGAATTATTGATGCAGCATAAGGCGGACGACACCAAATCAAATGAGGAAAAGAAAATAGAATTTCAAGCTTGGTACAATAAGAATAAAGGTGTTGATATTCAAGCTGAATTGTTGGCGAAGTTTCAATCAATTCGATAAGTCTCGATCGTGAAACTCCTTCGTGAGTTCAATGTACTCTTTGGTATAGTGATTATTCGAATTCCGAACGGTTATTTTTTTGTAAACAGGCTCTGCTTGATTCCTGCTGAATGCAAGTACACTGCGTTTCTCCCCCTGCCCTTCTTTCCCGATGATGGAAATTGAATGAATCAAAAATAGACCGTTTGAATCGGAAGTTTCAATCCACGATTGTGTATTCTCGAAAGGAACGATTACCCAAAAAGTACCGTCTTCGGATAGTAGAGTAACTACCTTACGAAGTAATTGGTTCACGGGCAAAAACTCTGCGTGCTTCGCTCGTGAAACGCGATCATTTTCACTCAACAGGGAATTTTCATAATACGGCGGATTGGAAACGATTAGGTCAAACTGCTGATTGAATTCGTGCTCCAAAACATCTTCATTGAGCGCTGAAAGGTGATTATTCCATGATGAATTCTCAAAATTTTCGCTCGCTTCATCACAAGCGACAGCATCTATTTCAATTCCCACAACTTGAGCTTCACTGAAACGTTGCGCCATCATCAATGCAATCACACCAGTTCCAGTTCCGATGTCTAATATAGAACGTGGATCCTTCGCTTCAACGATCGCTCCCAAAAGCATAGCATCCGTTCCGACTTTCATGGTCGTCTCAGATTGAGAAATGGAAAAGTGTTTGAAATTGAAGGTGGACATTTGTATCTATCCAAGGTAGAGTTCAATCAAGCCATCAGGTGCGAGGATGTGTAACTCTTTGTTTTTACGATCGACTTTTTTGACAACTCCGTCGATCAAGGGAATCAGTACCTCGACCCCGTCTTTATCGATTTGAAGTAAGGGATTCACCTTCAGATCAATTACCTGCTGCATGACTCCAACATCCCCATGTTTTTCGTCAATCACTTTGAAGCCTACTACTTCATGATCGTAGAAATTGATCCCTTCCAATTCTGGAAGAATTTGGGCAGGAAGGTAAACATCTTTGCGCAAGATTTTTTTGGCAGTATTCTCGTCATTCACACCTTCAAGGTTCACCAATGCAAATCCCTTATTCTTGAGTTGCATGGTTTCAATAAAGAATGGAGTAAGATGGTTGTTGATATCAACAAAAATGGCATCCAAGCCACGGTAATCTTCTGGATTGGTTACGTCCAAAAACAGCGAAACTCCACCTTTGTATCCGTGGAGCTTCGCTATATATCCTAGATGAAAGCAATCTGCTTTATTCATCAAAGTATGTTTATTCTGAATCTTTAGCTTCTTCAGCTGGCGCTTCAGGTGCTGCTTCTTCAGCCGCTGGAGTTTCCTCTGCTGCTGGAGCTGCTTCTGCTGCTGGAGCTTCTTCAGTTGCCTCTGCCGCTTCCTCAGCTGGAGCTTCTTCAACTACTGGTTCTGGCTCTGGAGCATTTTTCGCTGCAATTTCCTTAGCTCTCGCTTCGTTCAATGCAGTTTCAGCTTTCATTCTGTCAGCTTTTGCTTTTTCATCAGCGTTCGTCAAAGAATCTTTCTTTCCTTGAATTTTGCCTTCTTTTTCTTCCAACCACTTTGCAAAACGCTCTTCTACTTGCTCTGCCGTAAGTGCTCCTTTTTTCACACCGTTCAATAGGTGATTTTTGTAAAGAATTCCACGGTAAGACAACAATGCGCGTGCAGTGTCAGTCATTTCCGCTCCAACTTGTACCCAGTGAAGAGTACGATCGAAGTTCAAATCGATTGTTGCTGGATTTGTGTTTGGATTGTACGTTCCCAATTTTTCAATGTAACGTCCATCACGTGGTGCGCGGCTATCTGCTGCTACAAGGTGAAAGAATGCTTTCCCTTTTTTACCGTGTCTCTGCAATCTAATTTTAGTTGCCATATTTTGTTTACTGTTTGAGGTACGAAACCCCTATTCATAAATATTAAAAATCCCTAATCCTCTGAGAAGGGACGGCAAAGATAAAGGTTTTAACTGAAACACAGTGGATCAAGGTGTTTTTTTGAATGGTTTTATTTCTGAATGATTCCTTGGCCGCCACCGATATTCCGATAGCTATCAGAATCGGGTCGCGCTATCCACTCTATCTCCGACCCAAGATGTCGTAGGATGCCGCTACTATCACTGATGCACAATCGCTCTTGCCAAATCAATGTTGATTTCAAAACAGAGTTCGGCTCCGCTCACCCTTCCATTTTCGGTTCATGCTAACCGAGGGGTGAGCGGAGTCGAACCCCGAACAAAACAGAATCATCAAAACATATTTATAGACACGAACCACAATTGGAACTGAAATCATTAAATTCAGCCCATGCAAAGAGATCATCAGTCAGCACTTTTTGAAATCATCAAACGGAAAATTAACGGAGAAAGCTCTCTGGGAGATGCCGTAGGTGAAGTACTATCTTTAAGTAACGATGCTGTTTACAGAAGGTACAGGGGGGAAACGCAGCTCACTATTTATGAATTGGAGAAACTCTCAAAGCACTATTCTATTTCGTTAGACAGCTTATTTGAAACGGATGATCATAAAGTGATTTTTGAGTTTCAGCCCACAACGCACATTGATTTCAATATGGATTCTTATCTCGAAAAGATCGCATTCGGGTTCGAAAGTATTCGAAAACAGAAATCACCAGAGTTAATGATGGCAATCAACAATACGCATTTTCTGCAGCTATTGAACTTTCCACATCTAACGCGATTTAAACTGTTCTTTTGGGGTAAAACCTATTTGCGTGTTCCGGAATTGAATAATGAACGATTTGCTCATAAGAAGATGACGGAAAATCAAGATCGCGTAGGACGACAAATTTTAAGGAACTACACATCTATTCCATCCAAAGAACTGCTCGATCCTGAGTTCATGCTAGGCTTTACGCGAGAAATACACTATTATTTCAATGCACGCCAATTTGAAGACCCAATGTATGCGGTTCATCTCCTTAATCATTTGATAGAGTTCGTTGAACACATCAAACACCAATGCGAGGAAGGAAAGAAATTCGTGTACAAAACAGCTCCTCCTGCCAATGGAAACGAACTCGAAGTATATTTGAACGATACCATCAATGGAGCTACAGTGACCTACTACCGCACCGAGGAACGTGAGGGAATAAACATGGCACACAACCTCATGAATACCATGAACACTTTCGACAAGGAATACGTTCAGGATGCGCGGGATGTGTTACAGCGACAGTTCGAGAACTCTAGTTTGATAAGCACACACAACCCTAAGGAACGAAATCAATTCTTCTTTAAACTCATTGACCACATCGAAAAGGTGAAACGCCAAATTCAACAGGAGATTGATGAGCGCTCTTAGTTGCGAAATTCACAACTAACTATTTTCAATACGCGCTATTCAGTATCCCAAAGGCGAGTAGCACTCATACATTTGACCTATACAAATCAAATGTTATGAAAAACTTTAAGACCATTAGAACTATTGCCTTTGCACTTTTCAGCTTACTGAATTTAAACTTAGTGGCTCAAGAAACACAACCCAAAACAATTGCAGTGGCACGGCCAGCTGCAACAGGAATGGAAACTCAAGCCATTACTGTCGAAAAAATGCTTCGAATTGAGCTTGCGAAACTTGAAATGTATTATGTATACGACGCATTCGACATGGCAGAAGTAATCGCCTCGAATGAAGAATTTAAAACAAGTTGTCAATCGAAGTTTTGCCTCACTCGCCTAGGGAAAAAACTTGATGTCGATTACGCCATTTCCGGATCATTCGACAAGCTGGGAAACAAGATTGTTATTCATTTAAAGCTGGTCGATGTTGCGATGGAAAAAGTAATCAAAACATCCATGCTCGAATTCGACGATCAGGAACTCGAATTACAACGAATGACACAGTGTGCTGTCAAAAAAATGCACAATTTGGCAGTTGAGAAATCACTTTCAGATCGTCTCTACTTCCGTGATGAACCTGCTACATTGAACAATGTTGGCCGTATCAGTAACTCAGGACCTAGAATCGGATACGCTGTTATGACTGGTGACTTAATGGAATTTGCCAACCGACCTGCGGGACAAGGAGGAATGGATATCTTTCCAGCGGTTAGCATGATCGGTTATCAGTTCGAGAAACAATACATCGGAACAGAGAATTTCTCTGCTCTGTTTGAGTTCATTCCGAATATTTCTGGTCTCGAACAAGGTAGGTTTATTCCAACAATGAGTTTTATGAATGGGTTTCGCTTCGGTAAAGCTGGATGGGAAATCGCATTTGGACCTGGAATTGGACTGAGACAAACCACAAAGGGATTCTTTGATACCGGTGGTAACTTCGGAAATGCGGGAGACTATATTTCGGAAGCAGATTGGAACAATTACGCCGATCGCTTATATCTGAATGATCCGCAATTTTCTCCAAACGGTTATTATGAACGACCGGCCCCATCTTTCTTTAATGAAAACTACAATTTCGATAAACGATTCGGCGATACACGCGGACCAGTTCAGTTAACGACCAACTTTTTGTTTGCCGTGGGACGCACATTCCGAGCGGGATCACTGAATATTCCAGTAAACGTATTCTACTCTGCCAAAAGAGGAGGTGGAATCGCAGGGATCAATGTTGGATTCAATGTTATCAAAGCTAAAACTTCTGTGAAAAGACGACCTGTTACCTGGGTCAAGAAGTAAGCTACCCAACAGCTAATCAGCACCGGCTTCATCCCGATAGTTATTGGGAATGCAGTCGGTGTTTTTGGTAGATCGCAGCAATTTTTAGGTTTATTTCAATAGAAGAAATAATAGCTGGTGATGAATTCGTTCACACATCGAAAAGGTGAAATGACAAGTTCAGCAAGAGATTGACTAACCTTCGTAATTGCGAATTACGCAACTATCTATTTTTCACACGCGCTATTCCGTATCCAAAAGGGAGGTAGCACTCATACATTTGACTTGTAAAATCAAATGTTATGAATAATCGAATTCCCCAGATATTTTTCCAACTATGTTCTCAAATTACATGCACTGTGATCATCTTATTGTGTATTTCAAGTTGCTCTGTTTCAAATAGAAGCTTCAATAAGCGAAAGTACACTCCTGGTCATTTCAGTCATAAACGAAAAATTCCCAAACCAGCTGATTCACCTCGAACTAAAAATATAACTGAGCAGAAGGAAGTATTCAATACACGAGTCATTCAAAACGTCGAAACCAATAGTATTTCGACGATCATATCAAAATCTGATCAGTCCGAACAATTAAAACCTCAACATGGATTGATCTCGCGCAAGGAAAATAAATCAATCGAACGAGATAATCTAACATTGGCTGAATCCAAAGGAACATCTTTTACAAAAGAGTACGCAACACAAAATGAGTCAATTTGCAGCACAACCACGTCTCTACAGGAAATCAAGAAGAGAGAATATCGAAGGAATTACGGCTACACTTGGAAAAAAATTGGACGTATTTTTCTGATTTCACTGGGCATCGCGATGATACTCGGCTATTTGCTACCAAATATAGCCGTGTCCGGAGCACTTTATTACATACTTGTCGGACTCACGGTAGTGGCAGCAGGTTGCGCACTGATAGCAGCGATTTGCTTGGTGTGCATTCCCATCATTGCATTGATAGACGCAGTTTTTTAAGATCGAATTTATCATCCAATTACAACCAACTTCTTGTTTGCTTTAGGGCGCACGTTTCGAGCGGGATAACTGAATATTCCAGTAAACGTATTCTACTCTGCAAAAAGAAGAGGTGGAATCGCAGGAATCAATGTTGGATTCAATAGTATCAAATCCAAAACTTCTGTAAAAGACGACCTGTTACCTGGGTCAAGAAGTAAGCTACCCAACAGCTAATCAGCACCGGCTTCATCCCGATAGTTATTGGGAATGGAGTCGGTGTTTTTGGTAGAGTGTAACAACATGTGGATTTATTTCAAGAGAAGAACTATTTTTGAAAGAAACACGCGAAAATGAAGCTTCTCTCTCTCTTATTTGTTCTCCTTTCATTTCAGCTTTTTGCTCAGGAATACGAGAACAGCTCTTCCTTAAAAATTGAAGAAATCATGGCTGGAAACGAGTTCATCGGACACCAACCAGAGGATGTTCGATGGTCATTGGATGGACAGTCCGTTCTTTTTGAATGGAACAGATACAATCAGCCAGGGAACTCAAGCTACTCCTACTCGCTCAAAACGAAAACCATTGACTCACTCACACCGGATTTCTATGAAACAGGAAACGAATATGAAAATGGGAAAACCTACCCAATAGAAATTTACGCTTGGCAAGGAAACCTGTATCGGTACGATCGTTCTTCAAAAAAGATAGAAACAATACTCAAGTCTGCATCTCGAATCAATAATGTTCAGCGAAGTTCCGATGAGGCTTGCGCATTTTTTCAAGATGGGATGGGGTTCTTTGTCTACTGCATCGAAGAGCGCAGCATTAAACAATTGGTTCGATTCAAAAAAGGAGAAAAGGAAAAAAAGAAAGAGTCGAATTATATGGCCAAAGAAGAATTGGAGCTATTTCAATTTCTTCAAGATGAAAAAGAGGCGAAAGAATGGCGTCAATCCAAACAAGAATCGTGGACGGAATCCATCCCTACGGTTTACTATACAGG
>JBGCDF010000290.1:0-3552 GCA_045105095.1 Crocinitomicaceae bacterium
TAGCACAAGCAATATGCAATGGGGCAGCCAATATTCAGGACTAAATTTTGATCCATCACTTTATGATGGGGAAGGAATCGAATATTTACCACAACAATATTCTGATTTCTCTGCAGGAATTGGCTATTGGTATCATAAAAATGACCGAAACGTGGCCTTTGCAGCTGCACAAGACGCAAAAGTGGGGCTCGCGGTATATCATATCAATCGACCAGAAAATGCTTTTGTAGTAAGCGGAAACTCAAGAATACCTATGCGTTTCGTTTTTCGTGCTTCGGCATTGTTAGAAACGCCTGCTCAAAGTTTGTACGTGTATCCCAATCTGACAGCACAATTTCAAGGACCACAGCATCAATTTTTGTTTGGTGCACTAATGAAATATACATTGAAGTCAGGTTCCAAAATGACGGGAATGACAACAGACATGGCAATAACAGGAGGTGTTAATTTTAGAGTCAACAATGTTTTTGATGCCGTTGTGCCACAGTTCTTCTTTGATTTTCAGGCTTTTTCAGTTGGAATGTCTTACGATATTAACGTATCAGTTTTGAATGCGGCATCCTCTTACCGTGGAGGATTTGAGCTTTCTCTAAGATTCACCAATCCAGATAGATATACCCATAAAAATCCGCAAAGAAAAGGAGTCTCTATTTAAAGTAGAATATATAAAATAGAATTTATATATTTGTTTGCCTTATATTAAACCACAACCATGAAAATTCTTAGTTTTATTTCTTGTCTAACCCTACTGATTCTAGCTGCTTCTTGTGGCGGAGATGCAGTTGATGAAGACCAAGTTTCGACCAATCCAGATGAGCTTGTTAAAGTTGAAGGAGGAAAATTCGACGGTGGAATAATGCGCTTGAATTCAATTGAAGATTATACCAGTTTATTTCCAGCATCAATCAATGACATTTATTCGACACATATCGCTAGCCAAGGATATGAAGGTTTATTGCGTCTAAATCAAAAAACATTAGAGGTTGAGCCATGTTTAGCTGAGTCATTCGATATCGATAAAGATAAAACAACCTATACATTTCACTTGCGCAAAGGCGTAAAGTATATTGATGATGAGTGTTTTGCAGATGGAAAAGGCAGAGAAATTAACGCAGAGGACTTTAAGTATTGTTTTGAGTTTTTATGCTCGAATAATCAAGAAAATAAATGGACCTCTTTATTTAGAGACCGATTAGTAGGCGCAAACGAATACGCAGATGGTTCAGCAACAACTGTAGCTGGAATTAATGTGATTGACACGTATACCCTAGAATTGGAATTAATCAATCCATTCTCTGGCTTCCCGAATTTATTAACCATTTTAGCTGCGGCTGTTTATCCTAAAGAGGCGATTGACACATACGGTTATGATGGAATGCAAAATAAAATTGTAGGTTCTGGTCCATTCATTCCAACTGAAATTGAAAACGGTAGCAAAGTAATCTTCGTAAAAAATAAGAACTATTGGCGTAAAGATGAGTTTGGAAATCAATTGCCTTTCTTGAATCAAGTAGAGTTTACCTTTATCAAAGATAAAAATGCAGAGCTAAAAGCTTTCCAAGAGGATGAGTTGGATATGATTTGGGGAATTCCGGTAGAGGAGATTCAAAACATCATGGGGAGCTTAGAAGAAGCGAAAGATGGATTGAACAAAGAGTTTGAAGTCCAATCAATCAATAGTTTGAACGTCCAGTATTACGGTTTCCTATATACAAGTGAAGTGTTTTCGGATGTGCGTGTAAGACGCGCGTTTAACTATGCTATAGACAGAGATTCTTTAACAAGTTTTGTTTTACAAGGCGAAGGTAGTCCAGCGCATAATGGATTTGTTCCAGAAATGTCTGGTTATCCAAGTAGTTCGGTAAAAGGATTTGACTACGATCCTGAAATGGCTAAAAAATTAATGAAAGAAGCGGGTTTTCCAAATGGAAATGGATTTCCTGAAATCACCTTAAATTTAAATGCGAGTGGGGGTGTGAATGAAAAAATTGCAGACGCATTAACCTATATGCTAAATAAAAACTTAGGTGTTAACATTGCATTGAATGTGATGCCAATGTCTGAATTACATCCCAAAGTAGAGCGTGGAGAAGTTGATTTCTGGCGTTTTGGTTGGATTGCCGATTATCCAGATCCGCAAAACTTCCTATACTTATTCCACGGCAAAAACATAATTGAAAGCAAAGAAACCTCTATCAACTACTTCCGTTATTCAAATCCTGAATTCGACAAAGTTTACGAAGAAGCTTTACTTGAAATTGACACCGAAAAAAGAATGAAACTTTATGCACAAGCCGATCAAATTTTGATGGATGATGCAGTGATCATGCCTTTATTCTTTAATATCGATATCCGACTTATTGATCCAGATATCCAAGATTTTGATATCAACGAAATGGAATACAGAGATCTTTCTGTGGTCTATTATAAGAAAATCAACAAAGGCAATGTCCGCGTATATGACAACCTTGAAGATGAGGAAACGATTCAAGAAGAAAAGAATTAGGTTTTCATGGAGTCAGTTACTAGTCATTAGTCGCTAGTCACTAGTCATTAGTAGTGAGTCGATAGCCCTAACGCCTCGACCAATTCAAACCACGGTCAGATCATCAAAAGAGGCAATAGTTGAATAGGCAAAAGGTTTCGTGAGTCTACCACTTAATATCATCAAATCATCAAACCATCAAAACATCAAATTATCAAACCATCAAATCATCAAACCATCAAACCATCAAATCATCAAATCATCAAATCATCAAACCATCAATTAATCAAACCATCAAATCATCAATTAATCAAACCATCAACCAACCAATCCATTCTTCAACAAATAAGCAGCAATTTGAACAGCATTCGTCGCGGCACCTTTTCTCAAATTATCAGAAACAATCCAAAGATTCAACGTATTGGCTTGGCTTTCATCTCGTCTAATTCTACCCACAAAAACATCATCTTTTCCTTTTGCATATAAGGGCATTGGGTAGGTGTTTGTGTCTGTATTATCTTTTAAAGTAACACCGTCCATTTCATGCAAAATCTTGCGAACGTCACTCAAGTCAAAATCAGATTCAAACTCAATATTAACCGCTTCAGAATGTCCACCAGAAACAGGCACGCGCACCGCAGTAGCCGTAACATTAATGGCCGGATCTAAGATTTTTTTTGTCTCATTGGTTAATTTCATTTCCTCCTTGGTATATCCGTTTTCAGTAAACGAGTCACAATGCGGAATGCAATTTCCTTCAATCGGATAAGCATAAGCCATTTCGCCTTGAACACCATTTTTTTCATTTTCTAATTGCTGCATGGCCTTCATTCCTGAGCCAGAAATAGACTGGTAAGTAGAAATCACCACCCGTTTAACACCATATTTTTTATGAAGAGGCGCCAATACCATCACCAATTGAATGGTAGAACAATTCGGATTAGCAATAATTTTGTCCGTCGCTTGTAAAAGATGTGCATTAATTTCTGGCACTACTAATCGCTTATCTTCATGCATTCTAAAAGCACTCGAATTGTCAATTACCGTCGTTCCAACAGCTTCAAATT
>JBGCDF010000291.1:0-16268 GCA_045105095.1 Crocinitomicaceae bacterium
GAGTTCAGTGAATTCAGAATAGATATCATAAATTTCATCTGTGAAACCAAGCTCCAGACATTTATCGAACTCATCAACAATGAAATATTTCGTCTTTGATAAATCGACATGTTCTCGTCTGATGTGATCACTCAATCTTCCGGGCGTAGCAATAATAACTGAAGGTGTCTCAGACAAACTATTCCTTTCAATGCGCATGGGATGACCACCATAGCAAGTTGTCACTTTTAGTCCAGTTTTTAGCGATTTGAATACCTTTTCAATCTGCAAACACAATTCGCGAGTAGGGGAGACGATAACCGCTTGAACTTCCCGATTGCTTTTCATGTCGATTTCATTCAGAATAGGAAGAAGAAAAGCTAAGGTTTTACCCGATCCTGTTTTCGAAAGAACCACTAAGTCATGGCCCTTACTGAACTCAGAGATGCTTTCTTGCTGGATGTCCAGTAGTCGATCGAATCCAGCTGATTGTAACGCGTTTGAAATGATTTCTTTCATGATAGTATGTCTTGACTTGTAGACTGAACGGAACCGAAGTCTACAAGTAGTGTCAAATAAAAAGTCCCTTCAATTGATTCAGCCCAAAGCCGATCAATTGAAAGGACAAATATAATAACCTTAATTCGCTAAGGTTCGAATGAATTACAGCATTTCAATAACGCCTGCAGCACCTTGACCAGTACCAACACACATTGTTACAACACCGTATTTTTCGTTTCTACGTTTCAATTCGTTTATGATTTGAACGGATAATTTCGCTCCAGTACAGCCAAGCGGATGACCGAGTGCGAGTGCGCCGCCATTTACATTCACGATATCTGGATTCAAACCAGCTTCACGGATAACAGCCAACGATTGAGAAGCAAATGCTTCATTCAATTCAAACAAATTGATGTCGTTTAAGTTTAATCCTGCTTGTTTTAGTGCTTTTGGAATGGCATCAACTGGTCCGATTCCCATAATTCTTGGTTCAACACCAACAACTGCATAAGAAGCTAATCGAGCAACTGGTTCAAGACCTAATTCTTTCACCATATCTTCTGACATCACCAAGCAAAATGCTGCTCCATCAGACGTTTGAGATGAATTTCCTGCTGTAACTGATCCGTTCGCTGCGAAAACTGGTCTCAATCGAGCCAATGCCTCAACTGAACTAGGACGAGGTCCTTCGTCTGTATCCACAGTATACGTTTTCACCTGACGTTTTTCGTTTTCATCTAGAAAGATATGTTCTACTTCAACTGGAACGATATCATCCTTGAAACGACCGTTTTTAATTGCGTCGATAGCTTTAGCGTGAGATTTTACAGCGAACTCATCTTGCATTTCACGAGTGATCCCGTATTGCTCTGCAACGGCTTCCGCTGTCAATCCCATTCCCCAGTACCACGTTGGGTTTTCCTTTCCAACTTTGGCGTTTGGAACAATTCTCCAACCACCCATCGCCATCACAGACATCGATTCTACACCACCTGCGATGATGCAATCGGCCATTCCAGCTTCGATTTTTGCCTGTGCCATCGCGATTGTTTCGATTCCTGATGAACAGTAACGATTAATCGTAACACCTGGAACTTTGTCAGTATCCAATCCCATTAAGGAAACCATACGGCCAACGTTCAATCCTTGCTCTGCTTCTGGAGTTGCGTTCCCAACCATAACATCGTCGATACGATCTTTGTCCAATTGAGGAACTTGTTTCATGATGTGTTTAATGACGTCTGCCGCCAAATCATCAGGACGGTAGAATCTGAATCCACCACGACCGGCTTTTCCAACTGCCGTTCTGTATCCTGTTACTATATATGCTCTTTTCATTTTATTTCTTTTTTGGATTGTTTGATTCCGATTTGAGGGCTGAGCGGAGTCGAAGCCCGACAATCAAATACCTTGCTCTCGACTCCGCTCGATCATCGGCATTTGATCATCCATTTTTCAATCGATCATCAGACCTAGTTTCTCAATATCTTCCCTTTCTTAACCATACTCTCCAAACGCTCAAGCGTTTTCTTTTCAGCGCATAGTTCTACGAATTTCTTACGTTCGAGGTCCAGTAAGTACTGTTCAGAAACAACCGTGTTTTCAGACAAATCTCCACCGCATAGAACGAATCCTAATTTTTCAGAGATCACTCCGTCGTGTTCAGACATGTAATTACCGGAGATCATTGAGTGCGATCCAACGTATACAATTCCTAGTCCTTCCTGACCAACAACTGTAATGTTTTTCTCACGCTTCGGTGCAATGTATCCTTCATTGGCCATGACCAATGCAACTTCCTTTGCACGTGTCAATTGGTATTCGCGGCTCACGACAACTTCATCAATTCCCTCACGTAAGTATCCAAGGTCGAATGCTTCGTACGCAGATGTTGATACTTTTGCCTGACCTACTGTCAAGAAACGATCTCTCAATCGGTTGATTTTGATATCTCCAGAGTGCAGTTCTTCAGACAATCGCTTAGCGAATTCCTTCGTTCCGCCACCACCAGGGATCAATCCAACTCCGAATTCAACAAGTCCCATGTACAATTCAGCATGTGCTACAACTTTATCGGCGTGCATGGAAATTTCACATCCTCCACCGAGAGCCATGTTGTGCGGCGCAACGATTACAGGAATGTTTGAATAGCGAATTCTCATTGTCATATCTTGGAATGCTTTGACAGCGAAATTCAACTCGTCATAATCTTGTTCGATAGCCATCATAAAGATCATTCCAACGTTTGCTCCAGCAGAGAAGTTCTGACCCGTATTTGAGATGACCAATCCATTGTAGTCTTTCTCGGCAATCTCGATCGCTTTATTCACTCCTTCGATTACTCCACCGCCAATTGTGTTCATTTTCGTGTGGAATTCGAGGTTCAAGATCCCATCTCCTAAATCAACAAGTGTCGTATCAGAGTTACCCCAAACTTTGTTTTCGTCTCGAAGTGCATCCAACATAACGATATCTTCCGTTCCTGGAATCGTTTTGTATGCTTTCGATTGACTATCGTAATAGCTTTTTGCTCCACCTTCTACTTTGTAGAAAGAAGTGATTCCTGCAGCTTTCATTTCTGAAATCCATGCGGCTGCTTCCTTGTTGTTATCAGCGATAAGTTTCAATCCTTGATCTAATCCTAGGATGTCCCAAGTTTCAAACGGTCCAAGTTCCCAACCGAATCCAGCTTTCAATGCATCATCGATTTTGTACAGGTCATCGGAAATCTCAGGAAGACGATTCGATACGTATGCGAACAATCCTCCAAAAATCTTGCGGTAGAATTCGCCTGCCTTATCCATTCCCATCAACAACATTTTCGTACGTTGTTTCAGATCATCAATTGGCTTCGCCATTTCCAGCGTAGGGAATTTCACTCGTTCCTTTGGAGTGTACTCTAATGTTTTCAAGTCCAGCGAAAGAATTACACTCTTTCCGTTTTCATCCTTGATTTTTTTGTAGAATCCTTGTTTTGTTTTTGAACCTAGCCAGTTATTCTCAACCATTTTTGAGATGTACTCTGGCAATTCGAACAATGCTTTTTCTTCATCGTTAGGACAATTTGCTTTCAATCCGTTGGCAACGTGAACAAGCGTATCCAAACCTACTACGTCACATGTTCTGAAGGTTGCAGACTTCGGACGCCCCATAATAGGCCCTGAAAGTTTATCTACTTCATCAACAGTTAAGCCCATTTCCTCAACGGCATGAAACAAAGACATGATGGAGTAAACTCCAACTCGGTTTGCGATAAATGCAGGTGTATCTTTACAAAGAACAGTTTTCTTCCCAAGGTAACGTTGTCCGTAGTCCATCAAGAAATCAACTACTTCAGGAGACGTTGATGGTGTTGGGATAATCTCCAACAATTGAAGGTAACGTGGTGGGTTGAAGAAATGTGATCCACAGAAGTTCGCTTTGAAATCGTCGCTTCTTCCATCCAACATCATGTGAATTGGAATTCCAGATGTATTCGATGTGATTAATGTTCCTTCTTTTCGATATTTCTCAACGTTTTCGAACACCTGTTGTTTGATGTCCAAACGCTCAATTACTACCTCAATGATCCAGTCGCAATCAGAAATCTTCGACATATCATCATCGAAGTTCCCAGTCACGATGCGTGAAGCAAATGACTTACGATAAATTGGAGAAGGATTTGATTTCAATGCGAACTGCAATGCGTCATTCACAATGCGGTTTCTGAAAGCTGGAGAGTCCGTTGAGACTCCTTTTTTCTGTTCTTTTTCGTTGAGCTCTCTCGGGACGATGTCTAACATAACGACTTCACAGCCGATGTTAGCAAAATGACAGGCTATTCGGGAACCCATCACTCCTGACCCTAGGACCGCAACTTTACGGATATGTCTATTCATTTGATAACTTTAATTGTATTTTACTTAATTCTAGATCGACTGATGCGTCGAGTTTATGTGCTACTTCGAAGAAGGTTTTGAGCTTCCCTTTCGGAATGCTCTCCATCAATGAATTGTTGAATTCGTAAACGAAATCACGCGTCATTCGGCGTTTCGATAATCCTTCATCCGTTAAGAAGATGAGCACTTTTCGCTTATCTACTTTTCCAGCTTGACGTCGAATCAACCCTTTTTCTTCCATTGTTTTTAAGGTACGGGATAAACTCGTTGGCTCCATTCCCATTTTTGGTCCAAGTTGAGTACTTGGTGTTCCTTCTTTATCAATGTTCAATAGAATAAAACCGATGGACATGGTTAAGCCGTGTTCATTCGCTTTTTGATTGTACATTCGAGAAATCTTGTGCCAAAGGTGGCGAATAGCGAAGTCAACTAATTGTTTTTTTTCTGGTTCAGACATAGTCAATCAATTCTTTCTTTTTGAGACAGCCAAAAATAGTAAAAAGTTTTATGCAAGCATAATAAATTGCAAAATTAATCGGGAACTTTTATTAGTGAATCAGAAAACTACGAATCAAAAAAGAACGCCTCGGTTTCCCGAGACGTTCTGATATTCATTTTGTTCTTAAGAATTACTTCTCCAAAACAATTTTCTCTTGTGTAACGCTTCCGTCTGAGAATTTAACTTTCAATAAGTAAACTCCAGTTGGTTGCCCTTCTAAGTTGATTCGAGTACTGCTATCGTTTTCGCTTATTTCCTTCGAGAACACTTCTCTTGAATTAAGGTCATAAACAGAAACAGATGTCATTGTACCGCTTTCAGAAGAGATAACCTCAAACTGTCCATTCGATGGATTTGGAGAAATAGATATTCCCAATTCTTTCGGAGTATCTTTCAATGCATCAGGCATGGATGATTTTTCATTGTTCAGCACTTCTTTGTAGGTTAAGTTTCCAGAATTACTTTTTTCCTCAAAAACGACTTCCTCTTTACCGATACAGAAAGAATAGCAAGAGACACATTCCTCACCAGTATTGTTATTTACGGCGTTGATACAGATTCTGTAAGAATTTCCATTTGTCCCGATGTAGCTAATCCATGGACCAGCGTATACAAGAACGTTGTTCTCCCAAATTCTCATTCCAGTGATTGTGTGGTTAGGATTGTTCAAAGTGGTTGTGATAGCACTTGTTCCATTTCCTTGATCGTTCAAACAAACAGTGAAGCTTGCATCACATGGCTCAACCTGACAAATTACCAATTGCGTAATTCTAATCTCTACTTGTGGTAAAGTGGCGCTTGATGGGTAGAACCATAAGTTGTTAAAGTTACTAGCCGCTGTGAACGTATACGTGTACGTTCCCGTACCAGGGTTAGGGTAAGTTGACCAGTTCTCATTCACAATAACTTGAGATCCTCCAGGAACCGGCGGAATATTGATACCAGACCCTGTATTGAATCCACCAACAGGTGCGTTTGTCCCAACAATGTTAAAGGTTGCGTTCGGATTTGCTGGTTGACCATTGTGCGTCTCAGTTTCAGCAACGAAACAGATAGTGTATTGTTGACCTGCAACAAAATTGTATCCAGAATAATTAATTCCTTCTCCCCAATTATTGTAAGACCAAAGCCAAAAACCATTGGCGCTCACGCTAGGAGATCCATGAGAGTAAGTCCAATTTGGTAAATGACTGATGTTCGCACCGTTACCGCTAGTTTGAAAGTCTAGGTCTACGTTTTGACATAAAGGTCCAACTGGACATTGTGCGAGGGCTAAGCTTCCAGAAAAGAGCATAGCAAATAGTGTAAAGAATAGATTCTTTTTCATAATGAATAATGATTAAGTTAGTTGAGATATCCAACTCTTGGATTTTCTCGTTTTCATTTCTAATTTACTTATAAATAGAACCTTAAGATTAAATTACATATTAAGTTTGTGTTAATGCACTTTTGACCATAAGTGATTGGGAGTGTGGTTGTTGTTGGTAATTTACCAGTGGTATCAGGGCTGACAGGGCAGTTAGAGACTTAATTTTCTACTCCCAATTATTATCAGAAACATGCACTGTTCCTTTGAATCGGGAAACCAGAACATCTTCTTGATTAAAAATGCTTACATGGTAGATTCCGACCGTTTTTCCTCGGTAGCTTTCTTTGCAGATCACGCGCAAGGTGTCATTTTCCTTGACTGAATACACATGCGAAATTGAAGTTTCAATGCTTACCGCTTTTTTTCCGTGTGCGTTTGAGGCAAAGGCGAGTGCGGAATCCGATAAAGAATAGGTAATTCCTCCGTGAGCAATTTGATGCCCGTTGAGCATTTCACTTCGTACACTGCACGAAAGTTCGCAATGCCCTTTCTCAATTCGATCTACGGAAATTCCAAGCCATTGACTGAATGCGTCGAGCCGCATCATTTCATTGACTATTTCCTGGGGTGACATTCAATTATGCTTTGATGGAGATGTTCATCAACGAAATCATAGCGAGCGTAACGATGAAGAGCTGTGTTGCTGTATCGTCATCAAGAGAACTTCCATCTTCGTCATCAGTGCTGACTTCGATCATCATGAAACGCGTTAAATCAGGTTGATCACAAAAATTGTTGATTACCTCTTCATCTTCTGATTTAAAGTATTCATCGAGCATGGCGAAATACCCATCTTCAAACCCGTCGATATCTTTCTCTTCAATTTCATTCAACAGCACTCCTTCTTGAGTGAACGCCTCAGAAATCAAACAATAATAATAAATGAGCAAACCTTCTAGCTGCTGATTGTCGTATTCAATCGCCGCTGACATGACATATCCTAATAAAACTTGTTGTGCTAGAGCGTATGTTTCAGCAATGCGTTCCAATCCATCCTCGTCGAGGTTGTCAACTTTTTGAATCGCTTTTTCGATGCTAGCCAGAGATATATGTTTCATGTGTTCATTTCGTTTCTGCAAAAATAGCCCAAATTCTGAAGTGTCACAGGACTTGTGCGATTGAATCACAAATTATTCCCTTTGGTTGTTTATCTTTGGATACCGTTAAATTGAAATCACATGTTAAATAAACTAGCTCTTAGTCTTTCCTTTATTATCATCGGAACGTGCGTCATCGCGCAATCTGATCAAATTGTTTCTGAGAAACAGTTTCATTTGGAAGAGAAGGCTCAGCAACCCTCAGCTCTTATAAAAGCACCAATTGAGTTGACCTTGTCGGATGCTGTAATGCAGCAATATCGTCGTTTTATGCCTACAGGACTTACGATGTTGCAATGGGTTCCAAATAGCGATTGTTACGCGTTTTTAGACGAGACTTACCAAAAATTGATGAAGGCTTCTGTTCGAAATACGACGCCACGTGAGTGGGTGGATATTCAAACGGTAAACGCTAAATTGGGATCTGAGTTATACTGGTTCTCTGGCTTAACCTGGAAAGATGAAAATGCCTTTTGGTTGAATGATGGTCAGAATTTCTATGAATACAATACCGTTACGGAATCTGGTAAGTTGGTTCATTCATTAAGTGATGATTCAGAAAATGCCACTTTCCATGAAGCAACGAGAAATGTCGCTTACACAAGAGGAAATAACGTATACGTTAATTCAGGAGAAGGATTCAAGATTATTGTTACGGACAATGGAGATAAGAACATCGTTTCTGGACAAGCAATTGCGAGAAGTGAGTTCGGAATTACTGGAGGCTTGTTCTGGTCGAAAGATGGAGGTTCAATTGCATACTATCAAAAAGATGAAACGAATGTTCACGATTATCCGCTACTGGATAATAGTAAAACACCAGGTGAACTGACATCGATTAAATACCCAATGGCTGGGCAAACTTCCGAGCGAGCAAAAGTGGGAATCTTTAATTTGACGACGCGAAAAACAGCGTTCATTTCTCCTTTACATGGAGAGGAAAACTACTTAACGAACTTGTCGTGGTCTCCAGATAACAAGTACGTGTTGATTGCGGAAGTGAATCGCGACCAAAATCACATGTGGTTGCATGCATTCGAGGCAGAAAGCGGAAAGTTGGTAAGAACACTCTTTGAGGAAACAAACGACAAATGGGTTGAGCCTGAGCATCCAGCATTTTTTCCAAATCCAGGATCAAATAGCTTCGTTTGGATTTCGGAGCGTGATGGGTTCAATAACCTGTACTACTATGACATCGAGGGGAAATTAATTAAGCAGCTGACGAATCACAAGTTTGTAGTAAAAGATATTTTGGAATACACTGCTGGTAGATTGTATTACACAACAACTGGTGAACGTTCACCATTGGAAACACATGTGTATTACACAGATTTGAAAGGAAAGAACGGTATCCTAACCAGAACTCAAGGGACACACAGCGTGCAAATTTCAACGGATGGTAATTACATTCATGATAATTTCTCAAGTCATGATAATGCCGGTGAAGACTGGATACTCAACAAAAAAGGAAAGATTGAAGAAAAATTACACGTAGCCACAACGGCGCTTTCGAATTACACGATCGGAACTTCAGAAATCAGCACATTGACAGCAAAAGATGGAACGAAGCTCTACACGCGTATGATCAAGCCTTCAAACTTTGACCCAAATAAGAAGTATCCGGTGTTAGTCTACGTTTATGGTGGGCCGCATGCTCAGTTAATTACGGATTCGTGGTTGGATGGAGCAAGTTTGTGGATGTATTGGATGGCTGAACAAGGTTACCTAGTGTACACGATCGACAACCGTGGCTCGGCAGAACGTGGTTTCGCATTTGAATCTCAAATTCACCGTCAATTGGGTACGGTAGAAATGGAGGATCAAATGACGGGAGTGAAACACTTGAAATCACTGCCGTATGTTGATGGAGATCGATTGGCTGTTCACGGATGGTCTTTCGGAGGGTTTATGACGACCTCTTTGATGTTGCGAAACGCAGGAACCTTCAATGTTGGCGTTGCAGGTGGTCCGGTTACTGATTGGAAATATTATGAAATCATGTACGGTGAGCGTTACATGGATCGTCCAGAGGAAAATCCAAAAGGATACGAACGATCTTCATTAATGACGCATGCGGACAAACTGGAAGGTGATTTATTGTTGATTCACGGTACTGTCGATGACGTAGTAGTGATGCAGCACAACCTCTCACTTGTTCAGCGATTTGTAGAGCTTGGAATTCAGATGGATTTTTTCCCATATCCAATGCACAAACACAATGTTCGCGGTAAGGATCGTGTACACCTAATGGAAAAGGTGTTGACGTATGTGATCGAGCATAACTATACTGAGAATACGCACTAAATTTGGAGGAACTTCTCGATAATCCGGAACACAGGCTAAATCCAAAAAAGCGAAAGGTTCTTAGCGTATTGGTAGTAGCGACTGTTGTACTTTACGTTATTGGAACACTTGCTTCGTTTTACAGTATTCGCACAATCCTCTACGCTGGACCCGTAATCGCGGTGGCTGGTGTTATTGTGATCATTGCAGGACTCATTCAAAAAGAGAAAATAGCGGTAGTTTTTGGGAGTTTTGCTGCCCTGAGTGTTTCAGGTATCGCTCTGATGATTTTCATTTTCGAGATAAGCCCTCGTCAAGCGCGACCATTGATTCCTTACTTTGGTGTGATGTGCTTAATGGCGTTGGTGGGACTAACCATCTGGTTCTTTATGTCGCTAAGGAAGAGGTATGTGTGAATGGCATCTGAGTGAAGGTGTAAGATGAGTCAACGATCTTCCAATTTGAGAAAGGACCATTTCGGGAAACTAGAATTTTCTACTGTTGTTGACAACTTCATTGTTCTTCTCGGGTTTTCATTCATTGAAAATTACTAAGTTCGAACACGCACCTAACCGTGTCATCAAATGAAGAGACTTATTCCTGCCTTAATAGTATTGTTTTGGGGATTATTTCCCACTCTAACCTGTGCACAAATTTCTTTTACAAAAGGGGATGTCATTGGAAAGAGCTACGCTAGCTCAACAATGGCAGTACCTCCAGTTCTAGGTAAATCAACAAATGGATTTTTTATCTTGAGTAGCGGCAGCATGTCGTCAAAAAAAATTGTCCAGTTGAACCTCGACTCGGAGATGAAACAATCTGGAGAGGAAATCTCAATCAAACTTCCAAAAGGAAAAACAGTTCGGCGAATTTTCAATATTGATAATTCAATGATTGTTATCCTCCGAGGAAGTAAGTCAGATCCTTTCGAATTTTATACCTACGATTATCAAAATGCACAATTGGGGAAACTGGTTCTTAGCATTCCTGTAACTGAGTATCCTGGAAGAGAGGAGTTAGAGATTTCATTGATGAATCAAGATTTCGACAAGTACCTCGGTTTTAATATCCGTCCGAAAATTGAGTATTCAAATGTTTTCAGGAAGGTGGTGATGATCACTCGAGAAATGGATAAGGTTGTGTGGTCAAAGGTCTTGGAAGATCCCGATAACAGAGCGCAGGAAGCAACAGGAGACTACCAGCTGTCAGATATTTATTTCAACGATGCGTTTACCTTAGTAGCGCGGTTTACGCGTCCTTTTCTTCAAGAGGAGAAAGAGCAAGTTCAAACGAACATGTACATTTTTGATGGGAAGTCCATGCGCGATGCATGGTATGATGATGTGATACGCTCAACATCTGGTATGGAGCACCAATCTCTTCCTATGCCGTATATCAGTGGAGGGGGGAAGGTCGAAGTCTACTTCTTGAAACGCGATGTAAAAAAAGGAAGCTTTGATTTGGTTCGTGGAAACTATGGAGGTGCCGAAATTGAACGCTATGCACTTAGCGCGGAAGTGAGTAGCCTAAGCGATGTCAATCGAATTGGGATTTACGGTTCTGTAGTGCCTGTAAATACGGAATTCTACAATGGTTCTTTCTGCTTTTTGATCTCTGAACAATTAAGGCAGTTTGAGTTAGCGTATCAAGATTCGCGAAGTTCGCACAAGCATTACATTGTTTGTTTTAAGCGCGATGAGTCAGGGGTTTCCGAGCAACACGTAGTTGATGCAGGTTACGTCGAAGGGTTCTGGGGAGAGTTTGATGATAACATTATTCTATCGAATTCCTTGGACGCGATTGTCGACGGAAAGATGGTTAGTACTGATGAAAGCTCAGTTTTCGATCGATACATTCAAGAATCGAAGAAACCTCGCTCTGCGATGACTTTCCACTATGTTCTAGATGGTGAATTGTACTCTTTCCATTCGGAATATGCAGCGGGAAATATGACTTCGCAGCTGGTGAAGTGGAATTTCAACTAGAAGTTCAAGCACAACTTTATAGGGTAATTATCGGATCGATTTAAAGTGTTGAGGGGGAATTTTTAATATTCGTTCGTCATATTTCTATCCATAATTCAATCGAATTTTTACGAGCTTCTAGACGTATTTTGTCTTAATTATTGTGTTTCACACTTTGCGCCTTATAACCAACCGCCAAGTACGGAAAGACGCAAAGAAATGAGCAGAATGTATACATAACTTAGGTTTTGGACTTGACGCTAATCAACCCAGACGATCCCGCAAGTTGGTAATTGGACGCTCGAAATACGTATAGATCAAATATGACGTAGTAATAACCATAGCCCAATAACCAGCGTAAAGTAGAAGTGTTTCGCCTGCCGTAGTTCCCTCATACCATGAATGTGTTAAGTAGGCGATTGGCAAATGTGACAGATAAATACTGTACGAAATCAGACTCAGAAAACGAATGGGTTTTCTGGGGATTCGCTCAACTTTCATTTCGTAAAGCAAAGGAAATAGACACGCCACTCCCAATCCAGTCATGCTAAAAAAGAACGTCGAATGAAAAAAGTGCGAGCTATCTGCGAAGATGTTTTCCAGAAAAATGTATAACAGGATTCCGACAGGAAATAGGATGTATCGCGATTTAAAAAACGTCTGAAAATGGAAAATTTGAAAATAAGCAGCGATCAAACCGTATCCGAGCGCATCGAGTCGAGTCAATACGAGTTTACGGAAGTATAAATCCCAATCCAGTTGTGGATCATATGAGAAAAGTCGGTAGAGCAGTGGTAGGGTCATTAATCCAATTGCCACAATTAAATACCCTCTCTTCGGGGTTATGTTAGACTTGAAGAATCGATACAAGACGAACATCGTCACAGGGAAAATCGGATAGAACCATTCCTCGATTGTCAGACTCCAGGACTCCCAAAACATCAAGTCTAATGGGACAGCAAAGTTCTGCATGAAGATGAAGTAGTAGGGGGTGTTTTCATTGATCTGTCCCGGAATTAACGCGAAGTAAATCAAGACAATGTTTAGGATCAGAAACAAATAGTAATTCGGTAGGGTCCGATACCAACGTCGTTTCAGAAATAATAGAACATTTTGCCATGATAAATCGTCAGAAGTTTTGAAGGTGTTCAGGAAGATTCGACCAATGAGAAATCCACTCAATACAAAGAATACATCAACGCCATCAGGAAAGTGAACTTCACTCGGTAGGTCGAAATGAGGGGCGATGAGGTAATGGCTGTGGAGGAACACAATGACGATCGCGGCAATTGTTCGGATTAAATCCAGACCAAAAATGCGTTCTCCTGTCATTTAATTCTTCGTCGTTTGTGTGTCACGAATATAGGAATATTTCCATGGGGATAATCGTGCGAAACCACCATAATGCGGGTTAAATTCTGTATATTTGATCCTCAAAAAAAGAAGAAGTTCACTATGGCATCATCGACTGCTAAGCAAGAGAAAATGGAAAGTACAACATCAAAAGAAACGCTTTTAGAAGGTTTCAAATTGATGTGCACAGCGAAGACGCTGGCTGAAAAGTACGAGGAGAATAAGGAGGTAACTTCGAAATATGTTCACGCAACATCTCGTGGACACGAAGCAATCCAACTGGCAGTAGGGATGCAATTGAAACCTCAGGATTGGGTTTCTCCATACTATCGCGATGATTCAATTCTCTTGGGAATAGGGATGACGCCATACGAGTTGATGCTTCAAGTTTTTGCAAAAAAAGACGATCCATTTTCAGGTGGACGAACATATTACTCTCACCCTTCTTTGAAGCGAGATGATATGCCGAAAATCATTCATCAGTCCTCAGCTACGGGAATGCAAGCTATCCCAACAACGGGAGTTGCAATGGGAGTTCAGTACAGAGAGACGCAAGGCTTGGCGGAAGATTTTGGAGGTGAGAACCCTGTGGTTGTTTGTTCGCTCGGCGATGCAAGTTGTACAGAGGGCGAAGTTTCAGAAGCGTTCCAAATGGCCGCTTTGAAGCAATACCCAATTGTATATTTGGTACAGGACAATGGTTGGGATATCTCAGCGAATGCCGAAGAAACCAGAGCACAGGATATTTCTAAATATGCGCAAGGATTCAACGGTTTGGATCTTCGTACTATTGACGGAAGTAATTTCGATGAATCTTTCCAGACAGTAAAGGAAGTATTTGACATCGTTCGAAAAGAGCGTCGACCGTTTATCATTCATGCAAAAGTTCCCTTACTCGGACATCATACATCAGGTGTAAGAAAGGAATGGTACCGCGATGATCTGGATGAGGCGGCAAAGCAAGATCCATATCCAAAGTTGAAAAAGAACTTGGAATCAGCTGGTGTGGATTTAGCTGAAGTGATCAACATTGAGGCGGATACCCGCAAGTTGGTGGATCAAGAATACGATAAAGCCTTGAATGCAGAGGATCCTGATCCAGCGTCCATTCAAGATCACATATTTGCTCCGACTCCAATTACAGAGGAGAAAGGTGAGCGCTCTCCGGAAGGAAAGAAAAAGACGGTAATGGTCGATTCTGCACTCTTTGCTGTGCGCGAATTGATGGCAAAACATCCGGAAGCTTTGTTATACGGACAAGATGTCGGTGGTCGTTTGGGCGGAGTGTTCCGTGAGGCGGCTACATTGGCACAGACTTTTGGAGATGATCGTGTATTCAACACACCAATTCAAGAGGCGTACATCATTGGTTCTACAGTGGGAATGTCTGCTGTCGGATTGAAGCCAATCGTTGAGGTGCAGTTTGCGGATTACATTTGGCCAGGACTGAATCAATTGTTCACTGAGGTGAGTCGATCATATTATTTATCGAATGGAAAGTGGCCAGTTGGTTGCATTGTGCGTGTTCCAATTGGAGCGTACGGTTCAGGTGGACCTTACCACTCGTCAAGTGTAGAGTCTATTTTGACGAATATTAGAGGAATCAAAGTAGCGTACCCATCTACAGGTGCTGATTTGAAGGGCTTGATGAAATCATCATTCTATGATCCAAACCCTGTAGTCATTTTGGAGCACAAAGGATTGTACTGGTCGAAAATCAAAGGTACTGAAGGCGCAATGTCTGTTGAGCCAGATGAGGAGTATGTGATTCCTTTCGGAAAGGCACGAACAGTAATCGAAGCGTCTCCTGAAGTAGTAGAAAACGGTGAAAGCTGTGTGATTATCACCTACGGTAGAGGAGTTTATTGGTCTTTGGAAGCTGTAAAAGCGTATGAAGGAAAAGTGGAAATCATTGACCTTCGAACATTGAATCCCTTGGATCACGAAGCGATGAATACTGCCGCTCAAAAGCACTGCAAAGTAATGTTGGTGACAGAAGAGTCCACAGAGGCTTCATTCACACTTGGATTAGCAGGAAGAATCCAACGAGATAACTTCAAGCATTTGGATGCTCCAGTTTCGATTGTTGGCTCGGTGGATACACCAGCGATTCCATTGAATTCTGAATTGGAAGCTACGCTTTTGCCGAATGGTGAAAAGATTGAGAAAGCTTTGAGTGAATTATTGGGGTACTAGGTCTAACTTCCAGTTGAGATAAGAAATAAAGAGCACTTGGTGTGGTCGAAGTGTATTGTGATTTATATTTCAATACTTGAGTAATCGAATTAAATTAAATTCGTTGTCTCATGCAGCTTTTTCTGTTATTTATGCATCTATTACTTAGAGACATTAGAAAATTAAAGCGTGAAAAGGAAAAATTGGAGATAATAGAACTACATTTTGGGTAATCACAGATGTTGCCTTAAGTGATTGTATGATTCTTCGAAAGTGTTTTTTTTGCCAACCCTATTCATATGAAGCGATGTGAAAAATTGTCAATTGTGATGCCTGCTTACAACGAGGAAGCAACAATTGAGTTGATTTTAGATAAAGTTCTATCTGTTGATCTGATTCAAGATATTCAGAAAGAGATTATCGTTGTCAACGATTGTTCTACTGATGGTACTGTGGAAATTGTTCAACGCTACATCAATGAACATACTGATGCGAATATAAAACTATTCCAACACGAACAGAATAGTGGGAAAGGAGCTGCTCTACATACAGGTATCGCTAAAGCAACGGGCGATTACCTAATTATTCAGGATGCCGATTTAGAGTACGACCCAGATGAGTATAACTCGCTGTTAATTCCAATTCTTAGAGGCGAGGCAGATGTTGTCTACGGCTCAAGATTTATAGGAGGGAATCCACATCGTGTGCTGTTTTTTTGGCATACAATCGGGAATAAATTCTTGACTCGCCTGTGTAATGTATTTACAAATTTGAACCTAACGGATATGGAAACTTGTTACAAAGTATTTAATGCCTCGATGCTTCAATCTATTCGATTGAATGAAAAGCGCTTCGGTTTTGAGCCAGAAGTAACTGCTAAAATTTCACGGATTCCTAAAGTAAGAATATACGAAGTTGGAATCTCCTATTATGGAAGGACCTATGAGGAAGGAAAAAAGATAGGCTGGAAAGATGGATTTCGAGCCATTTGGTGCATCCTGAAATATGGGCTTTTCAGGAGTAAGTAGTCCCAGCGTAAGATCTATTTGGAATGGTATAATTCCTATGAAATATGATCTTTTCAAGAAAAAAACTAATTGAATTTTATTCAATTTCACTCATGTAACCTAATCAAAATGCAGAAAGAATACCTATTTCAAAAAAGAACCC
>JBGCDF010000292.1:0-5797 GCA_045105095.1 Crocinitomicaceae bacterium
CTGGTCGCTTCAATTAAAAATGGCAATGCCGCTTCCGCTAATCGGTTGTGATTGTTCAATTGCATCGCCTGCATCTCCTTGAGTGTAAAACGCTCTTTTGATTTCAGTAAGGCATCAATTTTATCTGCTCTTAACTCATCATAATCTCCATAGATAAGCGTGGGTCCGAGTGCTCTGTAAGGATTGTTATTGGCCGAAAAAACGTACCCTCTCTCAGGATTAAAGGAAGAAGGCAATTCCTTCACTACCGTTTTGATGAAATGGTCGGAACGAGAGCCGTCGAGAACAAAATTACCGTGATCTTTCCATTTTCTGGATAACACATCTCCACGAAAATACATACCGATATTTCCAGCTACATCAGCATAACTGAAATTTTGAGCCGGACACTTGTAATGTTCAATCGCATCTACGAACTCATCGTTGTTCTTCGCTTTGTTGATTTGAAGAAAGGAAAGTAGTTCATTTGATGGGTTATGTAATGACCAGTCCAATGCGAAACCTCTCTTAATCGGATCACCAAAATTGAAATCAGAAGCAATCGGTCCTTGATTCGAGTAGAAAACGGTATCGTACAGTGCCTTGTCATTTTTGACCTTAATCTCCTCAATTCTTTCATCCGTTTCAATCCACTTCCCATCAAACATATATGCCGAATAGTCCTTATTTAGGATCAATTTATGGTAATCAATGACATCCGCGGAACTGTTTGTAAGTCCCCACGAAATTTGATCATTGAATCCAACGATAATCCCGGGAACACCAGGAATGGAGTAACCGTAAACGTTTTGAACATCACTTTTCAACTGGATTTCGTACCAGATTGAAGGAAGGGTTAAATTGAGGTGTGGATCAGAGCAAAGAACTGCATTTCCTGTAGCACTCTTACCTGCTGAAACTACCCAGCTATTACTTCCAAGGTGAGGATTAAATTTACTTTCTGGAACTTCAGAAACGGTCTCAAGGAATGAATAATCGAGGTAATCCATTTGATCGAGAGAATCGGTAATTGTTGTGATACCGAAAGAACTTGAATCTTGATCCATAAAAAAGTTCGGAAACAACTCATCATACTTCTCTTCTCCTAATGCCATTCGAATAATCGATGATGGGATATCGTTTTCATATCCAGAAAGAACTGAAGACAAGTATTTTACGACGAGTACCGATTTTAGGTTTGTCCAAGGTTCTGGCTCATAATCCATTAACTTGTACTCCATTGGGTAATCCTTGTAAGATAGTTGCTCGATCCATGCATTCACACCAGCGGTATAGCTGTCCAGTGCTTTTTTCGTTTCGGGATCTTGCTCCATGAACTTCAAACTCTTTTTTGCAGCATAAAGCATTCCGTTCCTTCTTTGCGTTCGATCATAATCCACTAAACTTCTTCCGAACAACTCACTTAATCGACCTGCTGACATATAGGACATGAAATCCATTTGCCACAGTCGGTCTGATGCACATACATATCCCTGAGCAAAGAACAAATCTTCCTGGTTTGACGCGAATAAGTGAGGAACATCTCTTTTATCGAAGTGAACAGCTACTTGTTTTTTCAGGCCTAAGTCAAGCGTTTTGTCGCTTTTCGTTTCCTTCTCATTTTGTACGATTCCTATGAATGGATTGAGCGTTTTACCCAACGGCGGCGCTGTGAACACTTGCCTATCAAGCACCAGAACCAGCATCAGCAAGGCAATTAGGGGGAATAAAAAACTCAATGTCAATCTTCTCATAATTCACAAATTTCATTTAACTCGAATTCGCGCATTCGAATTGTTGGATTTTCACACTCCGTGCATAACGCAGCCTTGTAGTTCTCAGACAATGAAAGGTTATTGATGTACCACTTTTTGTCAATTCCGACGGTCGATTCCAAACAGTTTTCAGAATCGAGGCCTTGAACGATGCCTACTCCTCTGGCTTTCAAATAGGCCTCCTTTCGCGTCCAAATGGTATAAAAAGCATCTTCTAAATTCGTCGCATGTTGAATGTACGACTGTTCAGTGCTGTGTAAAAATGAGGTGATAGAAGTAACATCAACATCCGAGTATTTCTCAACATCCACACCTAGCTCACTTTGAGAGAACGCAACCATGACAATATCACCAGAATGCGATACATTGAAATGATCTTTTTCTTTGACCTGTGGTTTACCATTCTGATCCAGTCCCCAATCGTTCCAGTTGAACGTAGCGTCGTTTTGTTCGAAATATGTCCGAACGAGTGCACGCCCCAAAGTCTTTAACCTTCGGTCTTCATGAAAACGAAACCGCCGTATTTCTTCCAACATCGAGTCGGGCAATAAACGATTTACCTTCGAAAGCTCCATTGGACTGATGCTTGCTGTATTTATGTACCAAACATCAACCATCATTGTCTGTTATGATTTTGATCAATTCAGCTGGGTGATCATGAATAAAAAAGTGATTCCCTTCTAATAGCTGATAGTTGAAATCTTTCGAAGTGAAACGCTTCCAGTTCTCAATTTTATCTGCTTTTTCTTCCTTCGTTCCCATTACTGCCCGAATCGGAACTGCTACTTTAAAGTCATCTTCAAGTGTTCTAGCGTTTTCCAGCAAGCCGAAATCAGCTCTCAGAATTGGCGAGAAAAAATTGAACAATTCGTCATTCATGATTACCTCATCCTCGACCCCGCCGAGCGTCAGCAATTCTTCTTTCAATTCAGGATCTGTCATCGTGGAACGTTTCTTCCCATCGCTCGTTCCAGGTCCGGAGTTTCCAGCGACCACCAAGCGAGTTGGAGCATCATTTATGCTTTCCATTTTCTTCGCTACGCGAATAGCTAGACTAGCACCCATGCTATGTCCAAAAAGGACATAGGGTTTCGTATTTCGATGCGCTATTATCTGATCAACAAGATCTTCAGTGGCAGCACTTTCTGACAACAACAAGGTTTCACTCATGCGTTTCCCTCTGCCCGGTAATTCAATTGGGCAAAAGCTAAAACCATTAGGAACAAAAGACTTTAGAAACTGAAAAGAATAGCGATTTCCTCCAGCAAAATGCAATAAAAACAATTGAGTTTCTTCTCCCATTCTTCTTTACATTTTCGATTGTTGGTTCGACAATGAAGTGTCCTCGCTGATTTGCCCTTGATCCATTTTATACAACTTATCCGCCATGTGATAATACGCGTCATCATGGGTAATGGCGATAATTGAGTAAGCTCGATCTTTCAAAATTGGAATGATTTCCGTGTAAAACTTCTTTCTGAAAACGGGATCTTGATCCGCCGCCCATTCATCTAGTACTAAAATTGGTTTCGAACGAATCAGAGCTTGAATTAACCCAAGTCTTTTTCGCTGTCCAGTGGATAATTTATTCGACGAGAACATTCCATTTTCATACGATACTTTCTTTTCTAGCTCGAATAGTCGTATGTATTCATTAATCTGTTCTTCGTCTATGTTGTCCTCTCCGTACAATTCATCGAAAAGATAGAAATCGCTAAAAACAACAGAAAACAGTGCTCTGTACTCACTATAGTTTTCAGCCCCTAGCTCTGTTCCATTGAACGCTATGCTTCCCTCATTTTTCGAGAAGATTCCCAAAATAGTATTCACCAAAGTCGTTTTACCGCTTCCGTTTCCTCCATAAATGAACACCGCTTGACCTTTCTTCAATGAAAAATCAATCGGACCGACAGAAAAGCCCTCTGGTTCCTCTAGTTGTGGATTGTTACCATTGTCTGGTCTCGGCGAAGAATTGTACTTGAATACGAGGTCCTTTACTTGTAACTCGTCAAACTCTGCAATAGACATTTGGCTTTTCTCAATGTCATTCTCGAATCGCTCATCTTTCAAATCTCTGCGTAGATCTTCAATCTTGTTCGATGCGATTCGAGCCCCCACCATTTCGGGAATGATTAGCATAAGGTTATTGATTCCTCCTAACAAATACAGCAGGATGAACACATAACTTACCACGGAAGACGCAGGCGCATCAAAGAAGTAGGTATTATACAAAAGGATCGCTGCGATCAGGCAGTAAAACAATACCTCGCCTGTAATTTGAACGTTCAAAAACCCTGTAAATGCTTCTGCATTGTTTCTATACGACTCGTTGGAAATCCCTTTGATTTTCTTGTTGAAAATGTCTCGTCCAATCTTTGGATTCATATGGATTTCTTTAAATCCATCCAGAATAGAGGTGAAATGTTTCATGAAGTCATCTTCCAATCTTCTGGAGTATTCCATTTTTCTCTTGTTGAGGAAAACACCGATCCAGTATATTGCGACTCCAACTAGCGCAACAAGTAAAGTCATCCACAAGAGTGAGGCAGACTGAAGTCCGAGATAAACGAAACAACCTATTGTCATTACTAGCGCTGAGAGAAAATTGATAATTGATAGAGAAAAGCGTGTCAAAACGCCAACATCGTGAACAAGTGAGGCATAAATTCGATCTTTCCGATCTTCTATCTGATGATAATTTGCTTTCAGTATTGTTGATAAGACATCTGCTCGAAGCGTCCAAAATACGCGTTGCGAAAACTTGATAATGATGTATGCCAACGCACGTCTCGTCCAGATGAATCCAAGCATCAAGAAACAGAAATAAATCAAGTAATTCAGATCGGTCGTATCTCCTCCTTCCATCGCAACGCCAACCAGTAAATTGATGAAGGATAAGAATAAGAAGCTCATCCCACCAGAAATAAGCCCCAAAGTAAAAATGGAGAGTGCTTTTTTCCAGTCGATTAGTTTAATGAAGTTGAGCATATTTTTCTGTAATCAGTTAATGTTCTTCTCGCTTATTCACAGCGCTTGTTCATGAAATAATTCTTCTTGTACCTCCTTTATGCAACTTGCAAAGCTGTCAACAAGTTCTTCCATCTCATCATTCGAAATGGTCAACGGTGGACATAGTAACACGTGATCTCCCAGCACACCATCGAATGAACCGGAACCGGGATACAACACAATTCCTTTTTCTATTCCTTTCTCTCCAAGTCGTTTGGAAAGATTGAGTTCTCTCGGAAACGGTGATTTGCTTTTCTTATCCTTGACTATTTCGACGCCACATAGCAAGCCTTTTCCACGTACATCCCCAACAATGTCAAATTCAAGGAGAGCGCTGAGTTTTTCCATGAAGAATTCTCCACTTTCTTTTGCTTTCTGAATCAGGTTTTCCTCTTTGTAAATCTCAAGCACTTTAACCCCAACAGCGGCCCCCATTGGATTGCATGCAAATGTATGTCCTCCTAAAAAAGGTGAATTCGAATCAATAAATGGAGCCATGACCTTCTCCGAGGCTAAAACAGCTGAAAGTGGGAAATAACCACCGCTGATTCCTTTCCCTGAGGCAATGATGTCTGGAATCACATCAAAGTTGTTGATTCCGAAATTTTCTCCTGTCCTACCGAATCCACACAAAATTTCATCGGAAATGAACAGAATTCCATACTTCTCGCATAGTCGTTTCATTCCTTTGAAGTATCCTTTAGGAGGAGGAACGGCACCCAAAGCAGCAGCCACAACAGGTTCAGCGATAAACGCCGCAACGGTGTTAGGATCAGTTTCTAGTAATCTTTGTTCAAATTCATTGAGTAAGAACTCTGTGAACTGCTCTTCGCTGAGGGCATCTGGTTTTCTGTACACATACGCAGGTGAAAGGTGCGGGAAGTTTTGAAACCAATCCTTGTAGGATTCACGTCTTTTGCGCATCCCTCCAATATCCAGCATGAATACGGAGTTTCCATGATATGTATCCCATCGAGAAACAATCTTGTAGCGCGCCATATCCCCCTTGATTTGATGGTACTGCAAGGCCAACT
>JBGCDF010000293.1:0-4405 GCA_045105095.1 Crocinitomicaceae bacterium
TTAAGCCCGATCAAGACCTGAAATTCATCAATGCAAGGCCTGACGCTGGATGTAATCCACGCGGCAGTTCATCTAGCCTTGTCAGTGTTGAATTTCAGGTTTTAGCTTCGCTGATCGAACACACACGAATATGGAAGAGTAATAAGACTACATTAAGATCAGAATGTTGAATTTCAAGTTATATTTTTACTGATCGAATTAACATAGTTATGAAAAAGCTGTAAGAATTCCGTAAGAGCTGAATATTAGATCAGCTAATGAATATCAACAAAGAAATAGCCATTTGTATTTATCAAAGTGATGAAAACTGATCAATTCGAACAGGTAGAATAAAGCGATCAGCGAATAACGATAAAAGATGCGCAGAATTATTCAGCCACTGCGGGAACAATGATGTCACAAAGCATCAAGCCATCAGCATCGATATTACTCAAATGAACATACTGAAAAGTATTTCCTTTTTCTGCATCGTATGGAGCTTTGACTTTCACATAGTTCTCCGTAAAACCATACATCCAACCGTTGTTATTCTCTGTTTCGAAGAGTACCGTTCCCGTTTTTCCAATATTCTGATCGTAGAATGCACGTTTCTTTTTGTCCGAAAGAATATGTAGCTGCTTGCTTCTTTGCTTTCTGATGTGCATTGGCACAGGATCACCTAGCTTAACGGCAGTTGTATTCGCCCTTTCCGAATAAGTAAACACATGCAAGTAGGAGATATCCAAATCTTTCAGAAAATCGACGGTTTCCATGAATTCATCATCTGTTTCTCCTGGGAAACCAACGATTACATCAACCCCTATGCACGTTTCTGGATTCGCTTTTTTGATGGAGTAAATGCGATTAGCGAACAAGGAACGTTCATACTTTCGTCGCATAGCTTTTAGCAAACGATCACTTCCTGATTGAAGTGGAATATGAAAATGAGGAACAAACCGCTTTGAATGATTTAACGTAAAGTCAATAATCTCATCGGAAAGCAAATTGGGTTCGATAGAAGAAATCCGAAAACGATCAATGCCTTCCAATTCGTCCAATGTTTTTACCAATCCAAAGAAATTTTCATCTCCACCCTGACCAAAATCCCCAATATTTACACCAGTAAGAACAACCTCTTTAACATCAGTTTTAGCGATTTTTTGAGCTTCTTGAATGGTCTGATCAATAGTAGCATTTCTACTTTTACCTCTCGCTAGAGGGATCGTACAAAACGTACAGAAATAGTCACAACCGTCTTGGATTTTCAGGAATGAACGCGTTCGGTCTCCAATGGAAAAACCAGGAACAAATTCCTTAGTATTCTTAATGTTTTCATTAAATACGACTGTATCTTCTGAAGTTTCATTCTTTTCGATATGCTCGGCAAGATTGAATTTTTCGTTTGCTCCTAGAACGATGTTTACGCCATCAATAGCCGCAATTTCCGTCGGTTTAAGCTGGGCATAACAACCAATTACCGCAACGTATGATTCCGGATTCACCTTTTTCGCCTTCTTCACAAGCTGACGACATTTTTTATCAGCGTTTTCTGTAACTGAACATGTATTGATTACAAAAACATCTGGCGTATTATCGAAGTCAACACGGGCATACCCCGCATCTTCTAAAGATCGGGCAATAGTGGATGTTTCTGAAAAATTCAGTTTACATCCTAAGGTGTAAAGCGCTACTTTTTTGTACTGATTCATTCGAAGTGCAAAAATACAGAGTTTAGTACTCTGAACCAAGTTAGTTGACTTTCAATGAGAAAATTCATTTCTTTGACCAAATATATACGGTCAACCAATTAATACGATTAGATATGCCAATTAGAATGGTCGAGGATGATCCTCAAGGTGGAAAGAAGAAGAGAAGAGTTGTAAGAAGACAAGCGTCGAGTAGTAGTTCTTCTTCAGGCGGTGGAATGAATGGGGGATTGGGAAAAGTCGCTGGTGCCTTGCTGCCAATGCTGATGAAGAAGCCAAAACTATTGTTGATTCTAGCAGTTGTTGGAGTTGTTTTGTTCTTCTTATTTGGTAAAGGATGTGATACTTCAGCTATAAGTGAAAAAGCTGGTGGAATTACTAATTTCTTCCAAAGAGGAGGAGAGATGAAAAAAGAAATCTACGAGGAAACGGAAATCTACGAACCGCTGGCGGATAATAAAAAGAACCCGTTGCCAGAAAAAGTATCGCTATTGCAGTACGCTCCGAAAAGAAAAAATCAAGGGAAACAAGGATCATGTGTTGCCTGGGCAAGTGCATACGCAGCTAGAACTATTCTAGAATCGAGAAGAACAGGTAGAAGACCAGATCAGGTGGCATTTAGTCCTTCTTTTCAGTACAACCAGATAAAAATAGACGGTAGCAATTGTCAAGGATCTTATATTAAACGAGCGATGGACAATATGTATGGTCAGGGTGCTGTGCCATATAAAGACTTCGCATACGATCAGAATAGCTGTTCGAAAGAACCAAGCGCAACACTGAAACGCAAAGCAAATGATTACAAGATTCGTGGTTTCCAACGTTTGACAGAAGAGAATTCCTCAAATACGGCGGAGATGCTTGCGATCAAACAGAATTTGGCAAAAGGTTCGCCGGTAGTAATTGGTATGATGGTCGGTGGAACGTTCATGAGCAACATGATGGGTAAAGATGTCTGGATCCCAACTCAATCAGATTACAACAAATCAGGATTCGGAGGGCACGCCATGTGTGTGATTGGATATGATGACTTCAAAGAAGGTGGATCTTTTCAAATCATGAATAGCTGGGGAGAAAAGTGGGGCAAGAAAGGTGTTTGCTGGGTTCGATATTCTGACTTCAAGTTCTTCAACGTAGAGTCATATGGATTGTATCCGATGGGAGATGCCAATGCAAAAGTCGAAACACGCTTTAAAGGAAGCTTCGGGCTTGAATTAAATCAGGGCAAACGCAACATTGCGATGAAGCAAGTGAATGATTTCTATTTTGAAACGGTTTCAAGGCTTTCTAGCAAGGATAAGTTTAAGGTAGAATTCACGAACAACATTGAGTGTTATACCTACATTTTCGGCCAAGAAACAGACGGATCGAGTTACGTTCTTTTCCCTTACACTCCGAAACACTCGCCATATTGCGGAATTACAGGGACTCGATTATTCCCAAGAGATCACTCGATGCAACCAGACGCTTCAGGCAAAAAGGACAAAATTGCTGTGCTTATTACCAAGGATCCAATTGATTACTCAGTAATAAACAAGAAAATTTCAAATGCCAGCGGTTCGACCTACGAACAAAAGGTGAAAAATGCCTTGGCGGGACAATTTGAAACCAATGTTCGTTTTACAGGAGGAAGTGGAGTAGTAAACTTCGAAACATCTGCCCAAAAAGGAAAAGGTGTTGCTTTTGTAATTGGGGTGAACAAATAAATGATTCGTCCGTATAGGTAATACGGATAATCAAACTAGATGAAACAAGACGTAACTATTTCTTTCGAAAGATTCAGTCATTGGGGTGAATTATCACACAGTGATCAGGAACTCGTTGAACGAGCAAATGTGGTGTGCGAGAACGCCTATGCGCCCTACAGCAAGTTCCGTGTCGGAGCTTCACTCAGGCTGTCGAACAATGAGATCATTACTGGAAGTAATCAAGAAAATATTGCCTATCCCTCTGGCCTTTGCGCAGAGAGAGTAGCGCTGTTTTACAGTGGTGCGAACTTTCCTAATGAATCAGTGGAGACACTATGTGTAGTGGCTGAAGGTGATTTATTACCCTTAGATAAGATCCTCTCTCCATGTGGAGCGTGTCGACAAGTAATGTTAGAGACTGAGGTGCGCCAGAAAAAGAACTACCGTGTCATTCTGGTAAGTCAGAACGGTGTAACAATTGTGTTTAATTCAGCAGCAGATTTACTTCCGCTTGCATTTGGTATTACAGATTAATATGAAAAAGATTCTCTCCTTACTAATTATTGGATGCGCTTTCATCGTGGCGTGCTCGACTTCTCAATCTATCGTTGATGGTGGTAGTAAGCCCTCTGAAGGACAAGAAGACACGGGTATTAAAGGTGGCGAAGTAGAAGTAACGCTCTACTCCAAGGATAAAGCAGACACTGTCCCAAGTTCCATTAATTTCATGTTTTATGAAAGTCCAGTTCTACATTATCAGGACTCGATTAATCGAATGATTAAAACGTACATCTCTGGAATCGTTTCTGCAGGTGGTGGAGCAACTGAACAAAATTCGGATCTATCGGTCGAATACATTGAGGAATCAATGGATAAGTTTAAAGATGAATATAATCGACAGCTTGAGTTTGTTGATGGAGGCGGTGTTTGGCAGTCAGAAACGATGATTGAGATTCATGAAGAATATCCGAATTTTGCAGAGTTGTCGATGGGCAATTGGAATTACATGGGAGGAGCACACGGCAATGCAGG
>JBGCDF010000294.1:0-7457 GCA_045105095.1 Crocinitomicaceae bacterium
GGGCAAGATTACTGGGAAAATTCACATGCATACGGATATGACTCCAAAAATTGACGATTCCGAAATCCACATGGATTTGGATGTCACTCATGGACGTCTGGAGAAATTCTCTATGCTTTCTTATATGTCCGATTATTTCAGCGATAAGAACCTTTCAAAAGTACTGTTCGATACGCTCAACAACCACGTAGATTTGGTGGATGGCGTGATGACCATTCCTAAAATGAGCATTAATTCATCATTAGGACACATGGAAATTTCGGGTAAACAAGATTTAGCCGGAAACATGGAGTATTACTTGAGCATCCCTTGGAAAATGGTCACAAAAGCCGCTTCCTCAAAGCTCTTTGGTAAGAACAAAGAAGAAGTTTCGGAGGATCAAGTCGATGAGATTCAATACGGTAATGAGAAACAACGCTACGTCAATGTGAAGATTACGTATGACGAGAGCGGCTATAAATTCAAGTTAGGAAAACCGAAAAAGAAGAAGAAGAATTAAGAATGATGAATGGTTATACGTAACGTTTGAGTTTCGCTACAGTTGAATTGAGTGTGAGTTTGAAGATTTACTCATTGGATAAGTTCATTACTCGGCTCTTGAGCTTTTCTAGAAAAGCTTTCACCCTTGTGTTCACAATATCCATTTTTTCTTTTTCTGAAAGTGATTGCGTGTAAAACTTCTCGTATATATCCTCTTTTTGATCGTCACCTAAGACTACACTATATTTATATTGGTCGAACAAGACTTGGATTTCCGAATAGTCGTTAAAAACATTCGTACCATTTTTATTAAAACCACGAAAGTCTAATCTTAATTTCATACTACGAACAAAACGAATCTTATCCAATGCCTCCGACTCTTCATTTGGGCCTAGAATTTCCGCTAATTCTGCATCATTATCCAATTCAACACTCTCTTTCCAAGCGTCAAAAAACTCAAGTTTTGGGCAATGCCTGAAGGAAGAATCGATTACATTCTCAGTTGAGACATTACTGAACATATCCTCAAACTGATTGTGTTTCTTGATGAATAATTCGAATAAAGGACGAAGGGAATCAGTATACGTTTTACAAATAACAGCATCACTCTTTTCCGCTAATTCAACTTCCTCCGAGCTCAAGCTTTGTTTAAACAGCAAAACCTCTTTATCCACATCATCATCTTCCGAGATATCCTTCCCTTCAATCGCGTCCTTCACTAACTCCTGCGATTCAATTAAAAGAGTTCCTATCAATACATGAAAATCGCTTGGGTCACCACCATACCCTTGAATCTCAGCAAGTATTCTGTTGTATGAGTCTCTTGAATCTTCGCTAAGCAGAAATGGCGGATAGCCACAACTGATCAATAATAAATTAGTTAGCAATCGTGCGGTTCTTCCATTTCCATCATAAAATGGATGGATACGAACGTATTCCAAGTGAAATTCAGAAGCTATTTGAACGGGATGTTTACCCTCCTTTTTTGGATTACTCAATGCATCAATCTCGGCGTTGGTCTTATTGATCAGATCATGCATCGCATCAGGGACCTCTGAATGATCCAAAAACTCGAAATTCTCACCACGAAAGTTTGTCAACTTATTGTTGATCGTTTTCCAGTGTCCAATGAACTCTTTTTTTGCAGGATCATCTTCGTGCATAATCGCCTTGTGCATCTCTTTAATTCTCCGCTCGGAAATACGGGAATCTCCCTTTCCCAAGCTGAAAATTTCTTGAACCTGCTCATCGTGACCGCGCATTTCCGAAATATCCTTGAACGACTTACCATCAATAGTGACGTTATCCATCATTAGCTGTTTCGTCTCAACTCTGGTCAGAGAATTCCCTTCCATTGCGTTGGAAAAGTAATTCCAATCAAGGCGAAATTTATAGATAATACGTTTTTGCAACTCAGTGTTTAACTCGCCATGGGAGTCAATTTCTGATTGAAGCTGATCGATTTTTTGCAATATGTCAGACAATCTACTCAAGGTTGTATGAAAATGTTTTGAGTGTACAAGTTAGTCAAATTATTCTCCTACACTGTTCGTTGAAAAGAATACTGATACTGAATTATCCGCGCAACTTATCCAATAAATCACTCAGCGTTTGTGCTTCTTCGTTCGTCAAATTCTGAATAAGCAGGTGCGATTTCTCTTGTGAAAACTCAGCATCTATTTCAGCCAGTAAATCCAAACCAGTTGCAGAAATCTCTACATACACTACTCTTCTATCATTCTCACAACGCACACGGTTAATCAGTTGCTTGTCATGTAGTTTATCCATCAAGCGCGTCGTATTCGGTGACTTCTCTACCATGCGACTTTTAGCATCATTTACCGAAATAGCCTTCTTTGCTCCTCGAAGAATTCTCAAAATATTGTATTGAGGCATACTTAGACTAAATTTTGACAAGAATTTATTCTGAGTAGTCGCTAAAAAATTCGATGTGTACCGAAGATTTATCATTGCTCTGTGCCCTGCTGATTTAAATTTACTTTGAATGACATCATCTATTTTCATATTGCAAAAATAATTACCTAGGTAATATTTACAAAATATTTAACACAGAACTTATCAACGACCACTTTGTAAAAGCTCGGATGATTCCAATAGATTTACGTATTTTCATACTTTCTATATTGACAACGAAACAACATACCCGACATGACTCTATCTTCCAACACGTCAAAAATTACTGGCTGCATTGCTTCTCTCTTTCTCCTGACAACCAACACCATAAGTATTGCGCAAGACATCGACCAGTACTGTGGAACGACTATGGACGCGTCCAGTACAGACCGTCTGATCGAAATAAACGAACGATGGGTCAACAGATCTGAACTTTCACATGAAGTAAAGGCATATGGAGGATCTACATTTTACGTCCCAGTGCAATTGCACTTGATCAATGACGACAATGGTTTAGGAGGAATTCCCGAAGCAGAAGCTCTAGCAGCGCTTGATCGAATGAATGACTATTACATCAATGCGAGTATTCATTTTTATCAGTGCGGAGGAATAGACATCATCAACAACTCCACCTATTTTGATTACAACAAGTCACAGATGAATGTGCTTGACGCAACATACAGTCAGGCTAACGTGGTCAACATCTATGTAGCAAATTCAGCAACCAATAGCTCTGGCAATGCCATTTGTGGTCACGCTGAATTCCCTGGCGGTTTGGATTTCATTATGCAATCGACTTCGTGTATGAATAATGGAAGTACACTGGCACACGAAATGGGACACTACCTTGGCTTGTATCACACGCATGAAACTGCTTTCGGCGATGAAGCTGTGAACGGTTCCGATTGTTCAACTCAGGGCGATTTAATTTGTGATACTCCTGCAGACCCTCGCTTGAGTAGCGGAAACAATATTGATAATGACGGGTGCATCTACTTCGGAACAGATCTTGACGAAAATGGCCAGCAGTACTCTCCAAGTGTGACGAATATCATGTCCTACTCTTCCAAAGAATGCCGTTTCACGGTGAGCGAAGGACAGCTCGACAGAGCATTATGGACACTTCAAAACGAACGCAGCTATTTACTTTGCAGTCCTCCTGCTCTAGAAGCGGAATTTTATGTCAATGAAGATGAGACATGTTTAATCAACAAAGAGTTCAGATTTTATAACGTTTCCGAAGGAACGATTACTTCCTACAATTGGGACTTTGGAGACGGGGTTGGAGTATCTACACTTGAATCGCCTGAATATATCTACTGGATTCCTGGAATCTATACTGTTACCTTAACGGTAAGTGATGGTGTTTCTTCAGATACTTACAACCAGAAAGTAGTTGTGGGTGGAATTCCCATTCCTTACTTCAATGATTTCGAATCTGGATCTGATGCCTTGGGTCAATTCGTAGTATCTGAAACAATGAAGAATGAAGTCAGTGTTGACCCAAGTGCTGCTGAATCTGGCTCTTTTGGCCTTCTCTTCGACGGAACTGAGCAAAGTTCAACGAGTCCGAGTTATCAAACGCCAAATACCTCTGAAGCTTTTCAAGAATTATGGAATCCATATTTTAAGTCATCAGTAAAACTGTGCGTAGATGCTTCCACTACGACTGATCTCGAATTATCATTCGATAAAAAGCAGATTCGTACGAGTAACGACGATTACACGTATTTCGTTGTACTCATTAATGGACAAGAAGAAGGCTCAGTCATTCAAGTGAATAATGCGGGAGATGATGATGCAGATTTCACCAATCTGACATATGATCTTTCAGCCTATGATAATACAGTATTCTCAATCGAATTTGTGGGAACCCATCGTTATGACAAAGACAGAAATGGAACTGACAATGGAACTGCGACTTTCATAGACAATATCAGCGTTACGGGCGTTGTTTCCGCGGATGAACTTGTACAAGATAAAGCACTGAAAGTTTATCCTAATCCAGCGGAGAATTTGATATCAATTCAATTTATCAATGAATCGTCGAAGGCGTATTCAATAGTTAACATCCTCGGTAAAGATGTTACTCACTTGACACGAAAGCACTCTCTGAATGGAAACCGTCTACAATTGGACATCTCCTCGTTGGAAAGTGGTGTTTACCATATTCTAACTGCAAAAGGAAATCAGAGATTTGTCAAGTCGGAATAATAAATGAGATTCTGTTCAGCGGCCGTATCCGTTCTTATGATTTTCGTTCTTTTCAGTTGTTCGGGAGAATATTCTGTTGAAGACGAACTGTACGCGTGCATAGAGCAAGAATTTTCATCACATTCTCTAAATCTAGAAGCGGAGCTCGATTCCTTGGAGGTTCAATTCTTAGATGAAGGACTAATTGAATCTACAGCCCCCGCCGATTACCGAAATTATTATCAGGAGAACATCAACCAAGGTATACTCAGATCTTTGAAAAACCCTTACGCCAAAGAGAAATTTGGAGAAATAGATTTGACATTTGAAAAACTAGAACGCTGCGCCTTGAGAAAATTTGATAGCACCACATACAGCAACAGTAAATTTGGTCAAATTTCTAACTTGATAGATGAAGCAGTTCATTCTACAGGACAGATAGCTTCTAGCACCGTAGCCAATGCTCATTTGAAAATCTTGTCTTCTGACGATTTCGAACATCCGTTTTACCGAGCGAATATCTTACTGTCATTACAAATCGTTTATTATCGCAAATATGTGGGTAGTGATGAAGAACACCTTCGCCCTATCCCAAAGAAAATTTTCTAAGGTTTATTTATTACTTTTCAAAAAACAAACTATCGCATGAAATCACTTATTTATCCGCTATGTATTGCATCAGTATGCGCACTAACTAGCTGCACAACGGAAACAACTTCAGAAGACAATCTACCTAACGAACAAAATTCCGAAACGACGGTAGATGATGAAACCTCTTCTAATTCGAACAATGAAGTAGTTGAAGCATCAATAACGTATGGAATAGACATCTCCAAATGGCAAGGAGATGAAATGAGCTTGCTATCAAAGGAGAACGACAGTTTAAGCTTCGTTATTTGTCGCAGTTCGGAAGGCATAACCTATACAGATCCTACGTTTGTCCAGAATTGGAAATTGTGCAAAGAAAAAGGATTCATTCGAGGAGCTTATCACTTCTACCTATCTGATGACGCCCCAGAAGAGCAGGCGGAGCATTTCGCAAATGTCATCAAGGATATGGAAGACTCTGACCTCCCTCCTATTATTGATTTTGAGGAAGGAAGCATCGCCAAGGGATCAAACAAGGAAACCGTCATTGAGGACTTGTGGAAATTTATATTCGCACTTGAGCAAAAAACGGGTCGAACACCTATTATTTACACGGATGAAAACATTGGAAACAGTTATTTGACCGCTTCCAGATTTACCAACTACCCTCTTTGGGTCGCAAATTACACAAATGCCGAAGCTCCAACGATGCCAGGCGCATGGAAAGGAACTGATTGGATGTTATGGCAAAAATCAGATAATTATCAGGTGGAAAACATCAAAAACGACTTCGATTGTTTCAATGGGAGCATCAGTGATTTGAACGCATTTATTTCGAATACAATTTTAAAATAGTTAAATTCACGGAAAATAAAACTTACTCCAAATGAAAGCAATAGCTCTAACATTTACTCTTTCACTTTTTGCAATCGGACTTCAAGCTCAAACCTTTGAAGTTCCTTCAGACGTTAAGTTGGAAAAACAAGAAGATTATTCCAAGTACGAAGGTGATATCAAGAAATGCTACGAATGGCTAATGACTGTTCCCCCTGGTGAGCAGCAACGTAAGAAAGACCTAGCAAATCAATTCATGATTCCTTGGGTTTTAGGAAGCCAAAATGTTTCTATTGAAATCAAACCGAGTATTGTGACATTTATGGAAACTTCTCCAGAAATGCTTTCAATATTTTTTGGAGCATGGGCGAATTATTCACTCTCGAACAACTACTCTCAGGATAGAGTAAAATGTTCGAAAGCTGCTATCAATGCTGTGATTAAGTACTACGAGGATCACAGCGATAAGATGAAAAAAGATCCAAATATCGAAGAGTGCATACTACTTAAAGAAAAGGACAAAAAAGAAAGAACGACTGATTTTGATAAGTACATTAAGGATAAGGCGTAGACTTAGTGCATTTCCTTTTAATGTAGGAATGAAAATAATAGAATTGAAAAATGCTTCGGGACTATCCGAAGCATTTTTCATTTATAGGGTATCATGTGCGGCCCTTACACCTCTAGATACAGCTGGACGCTAATGTTTCGATTAAGGAATCGCCTATTTAGAATCGCATTGATTTCAATGAAAGCCTTCTTGAGACTTTTAAAGCCTCAATCAAATTAGAATACCGACTTTTTCATGTTTATTACTTATGATTTAACATCATTTCTTGCAAATATGAAACTGATTTTCACGATTGAACGCAAGTCGATCAAGTTGTGCTTGTTTTAGAATAGCAGTTCTGTAATTTTCTGGCATTCGATCTCAACTGTGTTTCCCTAATCAGGAGCAGTTGCGTGGTTTGTTCAGGCGCCACAGGGGCTTTTACAATTGTTCTTCGAAAAGGTTTAATTATCCGCTTGTAAGCAGTTGTAATTGTTTATATTGTCAAGTAGATACTAACGAAATATTCACTACTATGGTGCATATACAATTGTTATAGCCAATGAAAACCCAAGTACATGATTTATTCACTGACAAAATTACTTAGCGAGGAGCCTGAAAAGATAGAGTTGACAATTCTCAATTTCCTTAAGATTTTGGTGACAATTTGGTTCGTATCGCTATTTCTGGAAATAAAGGTGGACTATAAAGATCTTTCGGAGGGAATAATACCCGACAATTTTGGTATAACGAGTGTAATAAAATATGTATTGATCGCTATTGTAATTTGGTACACAATATGGTGGGCGCTATCCGACATTGTCCTTGGATTCATTGTTTTTATATTCGCTAAAATCGGAAAAGACAGAAGCTCTTTTTTAATGATGGTCAACGGATT
>JBGCDF010000295.1:0-25039 GCA_045105095.1 Crocinitomicaceae bacterium
GACTAATCCAAAAAGCACGAGGAGATTTGGATGGCGCTGAAGAGATGTATAAAAAGTCCTTGGCGATAGAAGAGAAATTGGGTCATCTCGAGGGAATGGCGTCTGACTATGGAAACCTGGGACTAGTTTTTCAAGCACGGGGAGATTTAGATGGTGCCGAAGAGTTGTATAAAAAGTCTCTGGAAATAGGCAATAAATCAGGGTTTAAGGAGATAATTGAAATTGCAGAACGAAATTTAGAATTACTAAATAGTGAAAGAGAAAAAAAATGAATACCCTCCAAAATATCACCCACCAACTCCAAGAACTCCAAATCGGAAAACCATGGATAGGCAGCACCTATCAAAAGAAACTCGACCTACCCAATGAAAGCGACTACTTCGAACGCCCCACGGAAGGAATGCACAGTGTTGCTGAGATTATCAGTCATCTCACTCTCTGGAGGACCGAAGCCATTTTAAAGGTAAAAACGGGAAAAGGAAGTAAAACAGACAGCTGCCCTGAAAACTGGATCAACAACGACGAACTTCAACAAGTAGGGTGGGAGAGTATCAAATCGGCGTATGATGAAACTCTTACTGAATTAATCGCACTCTTAGAACCCAAAACCAACGATTTCCTTGCGGAACAGTATTTCGATACAGACTTCAACGGTTATTATACCTACGAATGGCTGTTAAACGGAATGGTTCAACATGATGCCTATCATTTGGGACAAATAGGAATTATTGTCAAGTTTCTCAACATGAACAAATAGTACTTCAAATGAAAAAGCCCTGTTAGTGTTTACCAACAGGGCTTCCATATATTAGAATCGTATTTTCTTAGTTGAAATCTACCGCTAATGTGCTCAACCCTTCAATTGGGTTCACAATCAATACGGGGATCTTCGCATCATTCGTAATGATGTATTCCTCGTGACTCGCAGTTAATACTCCAAGAACGTTGTTTTTGTTCAAGTTCATGATCGCAATCAAATCTGCATCAATGTTCACAGCATGTTTCACCACTTCGTTATCGAATCCGTTGCTTGGTACTACTTTGGTTGTTACGTCAATATCGCGCTCAGAGAAGTACTTTTTGGCAAACTGAATGTTCGCTTCCACCTTATGGTTTAAGAACTCATCTTTCTCCTCAGGAGTAATCACATGCACCTTCGATTTGAAGTACTTCGCAATGTTTGCCACAATGGCCAATTTTTGCTTCGTTTCTTTGTTCAAATCCAAAGGCAATACGATGCTATCGTAACCTGTTTCTTTGGCTGTTTTATCTTGAACAATCACGAATGGAACCGTAGAGTGCGTAATTACCTTTAGTGCATTCATTCCTGTTAAGTGTTGCCACCCATGCGTTCCGTGCGTACCCATGAAGATCAACTCAGCGTGATGCTCTGCAGCGAAATCACCGATGTCCTCAAAAATATTTCCAACACGCACAGAAGGGATGATCTTTACATCTGTCTTGTAGCGCGTGATTACATTCTCAAGTTTTGCCTCTGCGGCATTAATGTCTTTATTTTTCCCAACTACGTGAAGAAGGTAAATTTCTGCTCCGAGTGGTTTGGCTGTAGCAATAGCATGTTCCAACGCGATATCTGCCACATTCGTGAAATCGTGAGGAACAATAAAGTTTTTAGGTTTCATAACTAAGGTTCTAATTTTCTTGTTGTTGCTGGTTTCAATATCTGAATGCAAATATACGAATAAGCAATTTTTTGGGGCGCTAAAACCCACGGTTGATTTTAAACTTTCTTTCTGTTTTTACGGGAGTTTGAGAGAAAAGTTACCAGAATAAAATCAGTTGGATTTTCGCAAGACTCGCTTAAGCAAAGCATTCGCAATAACCACAAGTACAATGATGGTGGAACCGATGTAAAATTGCGTCCCAACGATTTTGTTTTCACCTAGCAATACGATCGCAAGAATGATCGTGTAAACGGGCTCCATATTGATGCTAAGAGAAACGGTAAATGCTCCCAAGCGCTTTACCAATTCGACAGTAACAAGGAAAGCGAAGGAAGTGCAGAGTAAGCCCAAAAAAAGTAGCCAAAGGATATCTTTGGTGGACAACTCGAAGAGTTCGGGTGTCAACTCACCTCGGAACAGTAAAAGAACGGTCAGGAAAATTCCTCCGACCAGCATTTCGTAAAAGGTAATTTTTGATGGAGCCATATCCATCGCTAGCTTTCCGTTCAATACAGAGAAAATAGCGGCAAGCAGGGCAGAAGTCAACCCGTATGCAAGTGCTTCGTAATCCTGTGCATTGAAGTCTGCGGAAACAAAATAGATTCCGTAAATCACAACGAGCCCCAAGCCCAATTCAATCCACGAGAACTTTCTTCCCATCACTATTGGCTCTAACCAGGCCACGTGAATGGTCGTTGTTGATAAGCACAAAATTCCCAACGAGGCGGTGGAGAGATCAATTGCCATATAGAAGGTTACCCAATGTAAAGCGACGACTATCCCAACAACAGCAAGAAATAAAAACTCACGGAATGAATTCAATTTTAATGAGCGCTTGAGGAGAGGAAGAACCAGCCCTAAGGACACAATGGCAATCATAACCCGATACCACACAATCGGTAAAGGGTCCAATGAGATGATTTTTCCGAGAATTCCCGTAAATCCCCACATCAAAATGATGAGGTGAAGTAAGATGTGGTATTGAAACTTCCCAAACATGGGGCGAAAGTACGAAAAGCATGAACAAAGAATCGGTCAAATAGTGATTGATAAAACGACTTATGGGCTAGAAAAAAGCCAAACAACCCTGACTTTATTACAAAAAAATCATATTTTTACCCTGACTTTGTTACAAGAATAAACAGTTTTTACCCTGACTTTGTTACAAAAAGGACAATCCCAGTAGGAATATTATGAGTTTTGAGAGACATATTACCCCACATTTGACTCAATGGAAATTAAGCAAAAATCGAAAACCACTTATTCTTCGGGGAGCTCGTCAAGTGGGCAAAACTACACTGGTAAGACAATTCTCAGAAACATATAAGAATACCATTTTTCTTAATCTTGAGTTGCCAAAAGACATACGGTACTTCAACGATTTTGATGATGTTTCCACAATTATTGAAGCCTTATTGATTTCAAATAGTTTAGCACCTGAACAAAAAAAGAATACGCTATTATTTATCGATGAAATTCAGGAATCTCCAAAAGCAATAGCACTGCTTAGGTATTTTTTTGAGATGGAGCCGGAACTACACGTAATTGCAGCAGGGTCATTACTCGAACACGTGATGCGAAAAGTGAATAGCTTTCCAGTTGGGCGGGTACAAATGTTGCACTTGTACCCAATGAATTTTTTGGAATACCTAAAAGCTTCGGGCCAAACAAGTCCACTTGAACAGATCAGCACAGTTCCAGTTAAACCAGTAGCGCATAAGATTCTTCTGCAACTATTTCATAGATATGCCATTATTGGGGGAATGCCTGAAGTTATTAAGAGATATATTGAAACAAATAGTGTAGCGGATCTTTCAATGATTTACGAAAGTATTTGGGATACGTACAAGAATGATGTAGAAAAGTATGCCTCGAATGCCAGTGAAGCACGCGTAATCAAGCACATCATATCGACAGCACATCTCTATGTAGATGAAAGAATCAAATTTCAAAATTTTGGAAACTCCAATTATCGATCGAGAGAAGTGGGTGAGGCCATGCGAAGTCTGGACGATGCACGCATTATTCAACTGATTTATCCAACGACAGATAAGGAAGTTCCAGTTAAACCGGACCTAAAAAAATCACCAAGATTGCAGTTTCTGGACACAGGTTTAATCAACAATGAGTTGAATATTCAAGCGGAAATGTTAGCGATGGAGGATTTAAGTAGTTCCTATCGAGGTTCCATCATTCCTCACCTCATTACCCAAGAGAGGATGTCAGTAAATACGACCAAAGCAGTAAAACCCAACTTTTGGGTTCGAGAGAAGAAACAATCGTCCGCGGAAGTAGATTTAGTTGTTCCGTTTCAGAATTATTTAATTCCTGTCGAAATAAAATCAGGAAAGGAGGGAACACTTAAATCGCTACATCAATTTATCGAAGCGGCCGATCATCCTTATGCAGTTCGCATGTATGCAGGAGAGTTTAGAATTGATCAGCATACCACAAGAAGAGGAAAAGAGTACTTCTTGATGAATTTACCGTACTATCTTGGTACCAAGCTAACGGAGTATATCGAGTACTTTTTAGAAACGACAAAATGATAAAAAAAACTCCCTTGTCCTGATAACTATCGGGACAAGGGAGTTAAAGTATGAGATGGAGAATGTTACTTCTTCATCAGTTTTTTACGCTTACCATCCAATTTGGTTTGCTTCGTATCCAATTTTGCATGGGCCTCTTGAAGTTTTTGCTGCTCAACTTCAAGCTTATCCAGTTTTTTACCTTTAGCTACTTTTTTGTCAAGTTTCTTCTGCTTATCGTCCAACTTCTTGCGAGCGGCGTCGATGCCTTTTTGTTCAGCATCTAACTTGTCAATTTTATTTTGAAGAGCTTCGGCTTTCTTCGCTTCTTTCTCAAGCTCTTTCGCTTCTTTCTCAGCCTCTTTCTGTGCCTTTTCCGCTTCTTTTTGAGCTTTTTCCGCCTCTTTCTGAGCTTTTTCCGCTTCCTTCATGGCTTCTTTTTCGGCTTTTTCGGCTTTTTCTTCTGCTTTTGCACTGTCTTTCGCCGCTTTCGCTTCATCTTCCGTACGCTCTTTCTCTTCTTTAAGCGCTTGTTCTTTTTCCTTCGCTACGCGTTCTGCTTCCTTCGCTGCTTCCTTTTGAGCTTTTTGAGCTCTTTCCGCTTCACGTTCTGCTGCAGAAGCATCAACTTCTTCCATTTTCTTAGCCTTCTCTTCTTCGATGGCTTTCATACGTGCTTCTTGCTCTTCTTGACGTTTTCTCATTTCTGCCTCGCGGTCTGAAGTAGCTTCACTCAACTGAGCTTCTTTCTCAGCTTTCGTCTTCTCCATCTCTTCACGCTTCGCTTGCATCTCCTTTTCTCTCTCCTCGATTTCTTTGCGCGCCTCTTCTGTTTCCTTCATGCGCTCTTCCGTCTTCGCTTCAGCATCTGCTTTCGCCTGTTGAAGTTCTTCCTGACGCTTTTTGGCTTCTTCCGTGCGCTTTTCGTACTCAGCTTTTGATTCTTCCTGACCCTCAATTTTATTGTTGAGTTTGTCTTCTTTTGCTTGAGCATCTGCCTCTACCTCTTCAATTGCAGTCGATTTGCTTCGTAACGAGAAGGGAATATTGCCACCATCCGAAAGGACGACAGCTTCTTTTTTCATGGTTTTGTACAGTCGATGATATACTTCGATCGTTACCCCTTGACCACCGTAAGTTGGTAATTTGAGAGCAGCAACACCGCTTTCGTTAGTTGTACCTGCGGCAACAACTGTTTTCTCATTTACGATTTTTACGAGAGCTCCTGAAACAGGATTTCCATCACTTGTTACTGTAATAGTTACAGAAACGGCATCCATCTCCACTTGTTCGATCACTGTAGTTGTTTCCGTTGTCGCAGCCATGCTCCCGAAAGAAGCCATGAACAAGGAAACAAGAATGTATACTTTTTTCATTTGTTTTTGTTTATCGGTTTTCAAAACCTGAATTCGCTCTAGATTTGTTCGAAATCAATGATTCAATTTACAAGCTTATCATGACTTCACCAGACAAAAAAGGAATTTTTCGTCAAAATGCGTAAAAAACAAGTTATTTCTACAACACTTTTTCCAAATTACCATTTTGTGCACGGTTGAAACAAATCGAGAACATTCGGCCTTTAGCTAAAATAAAGAAAACCGAGTTGGTTCGAAGCTTATTTGCCAAAAACTATTCCATTTATGATTTCTTCTCGAACACTGAGCGGAGTCGAAGTGTTCCTTCACCCCAATTTTTGTAAGAAGTAAAATCAGCGCAAAGCGGCTTTCAACACTTTTTTTGACCTCGAAAAAAGTATCAAAGCATCGTTTTTTCCACTACTTTTGACTCATGCGCTTTTCAGAAGTAGTTGGACATGCAGAATTGAAGGAGAAATTGATCAATGAAGTCAATAATAACCATGTCAGCCATGCTCAGTTATTTGTTGGAAAAGCAGGCTACGGAGTTCTTCCCATAGCATTAGCATTTGTTCAGTATCTATTCTGTGAAAATAAGCAAGGAACCGACAGTTGCGGTGAATGTCAATCGTGTAAGAAAGTTGCGAAGTTGCAACATCCCGATCTTCATTTTTCCTTCCCAACAGTTCAAGCAATCAGTAAGATCTCTGATGGACTCATCTCTGAATGGAGAGAAAAGATAGGAGAGAATCCGTATTTCGACTTGAATGGATGGGTCAAATATATGGACCCGAAAGAACGGAAACCAATTATCGGAAAAGATGAAAGTCAGGAAATCATCAAAAAACTAAACCTTCGTTCGTTTGAAGGAGGATACAAAGTGATGATGATTTGGATGGCAGAAGAGATGAATCAGTCGAGCGCGAATAAATTGCTGAAAATTCTCGAAGAACCTCCCGGAAACACGGTCTTCATTTTAATGGCTGATTCGGAAGAAATGATGCTTCAAACGATCCTTTCCCGAACGCAGAAGGTGCGTATACCGCGCATCAACATGGAGGATATGAGCATGTATTTACGCGAGTATAAAAATCAATCTCCAGGAAGCGCTGATAGTATCACGGCGAGAGTCGATGGAGACTTGGTCGAGGCACTTGAGTTTTTAGGAGATCATGCCGAGCAAGACGAAAATCGCGAGCAATTCATTCAACTCATGCGTGTGTGCTACAAGAAAAGCGTATTGGACATGATGGATTGGTCAGAGACGATTGGCCAGAAAAGCCGCGAGTTTCAGAAAGTATTCCTGAAGTACGCTTTGCACATGTTCCGCCAGAGTTTGTTGAAGAATTATACAGAAGACACCTTGACACGCGTATCAGATGAAGAAGAGGCTTTTTTGGAAAAATTCGCTCGATTCATCACGGGAAACAATATTGGAAGTTTCCTGGAAACGTTCAGCGATGCTCATTATCATATCGAGCGAAATGCGAACCCAAAGATCTTATTTACACAATTGTGTTTTGAGGTGATGCGATACATTCACAAAGCATAATGGACTAAGAACTTAACTTACATCATCGGGTAATCCTCGATGGAAACAAGCTTAAATTCATACAAGTCTGATGAACAATGGATTGCTGCGCGGTATTCTTCTCCCACTTCTTGCATTTCCTCGTCATCATCTTGATAGCACCAATGAATGGTAACTTTCGAACCCTTATCCACGATTTTTGTCAGAATGATGAATAGCTTATAAATCATTTTTGAAGAGGCTGAATTGAAATACTCAAGCGTAACATAGAAATCAGTTTGTGAATGGGGTGTTTCAACGTACTCCTTAAACCATTCCATCAAGGGGTTGTAAAAAGGAGTAACATCTTCCGGCCACGACCGTCCCTCAATCTTTAACAGTCCCGATTGTGGGTTGAAGTCTATGCGAGGTGTTTCAGTTGTACGCGCTATAAGTAGGGCATTCATGGTCACTAAAGTATTAAATATTGAGAAATATGTGCCGATTTAGAGAATATTTTGTGATTTACGGATGATTGATTCCCTTTTTCTATTCACAATATCACCTTCAAATCTTCCAAAAATTCCTCCGTGCTCACGTCATTAAAATCTGTACCTTTATGGCAAAGTATAAGAACTATGGGTTGTACCAGTTGCGGCAGTGGAGGAGGAACTCCAGGCGGATGTAAGAATAATGGTACTTGTAGTTCTGGCGGATGTAACAAATTAGAGGTGTATGACTGGCTTGCCAATATGGAGCAGCCAAATGGTCAGACACCATACGATATAGTTGAGGTTCGGTTTAAAAACAGGAGAAAAGGATTTTACAGAAACACAAAGAATATTTCCTTACAAGTAGGAGATGTCTTAGTTGTTGAAGGAGGTCCAGGTAAAGACATTGGGATCGTTTCCGTTGTCGGTGAACTCGCCAGAATTCAGGTAAGAAAGAAAGCTCCAAACTTCAAACCAATGGAGGCTAAGCGCATTCTCGGAATCGCGGAGCAAGAAGATATTGATCGTTGGATCAAAGCACGATCGCTCGAAAAAGAAGCGATTTATAAAGCACGAACCTTAGCAGTAAACTTGAAGTTGGAAATGAAGATTTCTGATGTCGAGTATCAGGGTGATCTTTCAAAGGCAGTATTTTATTACACAGCAGAAGGCCGTGTAGATTTCCGTCAGTTGATCAAAGACATGGCGGATGTATTCAAAATACGTATCGAGATGCGCCAGATTGGTGCTCGTCAGGAGGCTGCTAGATTGGGCGGCATTGGATCATGTGGACGCGAGTTGTGTTGTTCAACTTGGTTGACAGATTTCCGTTCCGTTTCGACATCTGCAGCACGTTATCAGCAATTGTCATTAAACCCTCAGAAATTAGCAGGGCAGTGTGGTAAGTTGAAGTGTTGTTTGAATTACGAATTGGACATGTACCTCGATGCGATTAAAGCGTTTCCGAAAGGAGATGTGAAATTACGCACGGAAAAAGGAACAGCGATTCACATCAAAACGGATGTGTTTAAGCAACAAATGTCGTATGCGTATGAAGGTGAATTTGGTGGAGGATTGATTCCATTGCACCCAGATCGTGTTCGCGAAATCCTTCGCATGAACAAAGAAGGGAATAAGCCTGCAGACTTGAACGATTACATGGATGTTGTAGAAGTAGAAGTTGAGCCAGACTACGAAAATGCGATGGGAGAGGGAAGTTTGAACCGTTTCGAACACATCTTTAAAAAGAAGAAAAAGGGAGGCGGAAACAGATCGAAATCGAATAACCGAAATCGAAACAAGAACCGGAATAACGATAACCCGCAAGGAAATAAGTCAGGTAACCAGCAAGCGAAAAAGGCGAACCCAAACCAAAAACCAAAAGGTGAAGGAGGAGGAACAGCGGCTCCAGCAAAAAAGAAACAACAGCGTAGAAGACCGCCTAAAAAACAAGGAGGGAACCAACAAGCGAACGCGAATACTAATGCACCAAAGGCGGAAGGAGCGAACCCAAAGACTTCAGGAGGCAATAATAACAAACGTAGAAACAACAACAATCGACGAAGAAAACCGAATAACGGCGGTGACAATGCAGATAAGAAATAGCATCATATTGATACTCTTGAGTGTCGTACTGTTTTCGTGCGGTGAGCAACCATTTTACGAAAAAGTGGTTGCGTTTGATGACCGAGAATGGAAGCTCGATGTCAAACCTGAATATTCGTTCGAAGTGAAAGATATAGACAAGGAATACGATTTTACCCTTTCACTCCGCACTTCTACTGATTATCAATACAGCAACCTTTGGATTTTCATGAAAACGATTACGCCGGATGGTACCGTTGCGCGTGAACCCTTCGAAATCATTATTACAAAAGATGACGGCTCATGGGTGGGTGAGAAGTCAGGATCTGTTGTGACGACACCGCTCTATTTCCGAAGTCGAAAACTACCAAAAGCAGGAAAGTATACCTTTATAATTGAGCAGGGAATTACGCAGTCAGTTGTTGATGAGGTGCATGATTTGACCTTTATGGTGGAGGAAAGTAAGGGTGAGGAGTAATCAAAACTTAACCACCTTTTTGATAATCCTCTTTTCGTTTAATTCAATAGTGAAGTAATAGATTCCTGAATCAAACGACTCAAGTTGTATCGTTTCTTCATCAGACATAAGCTTTTCTTTAAAGACTTTCTGCCCCAGCGAATTAACGACCGATAGTTTCGCGTTGTTAGCATTCGAAATGATACAGTAAGATGTAACAGGGTTGGGGGAAATTAGGACTGAATCGTCTTCAAGATTTTCATCTAGATCGTTGGTCAAAAGGTTCATTACGCGTATAATGAACGGCCTCCGAGAACTACCGATTAACTGTCCATTTCTATACTCATCTACTCGAACAGCAACAAGGTAATCCCCTACCGTAGATGGAATAAAGGTGATATTTCCTAATTGATCGACGTTGACAGTAGAAGAAAGCCCCAGTGGATTCAAGAAAGAAAATCCAAGTTCATAATTGAAATGAGCGTAAGGAGGAGACGATGGAGGGTTTGGCATGGGATTAAAACCACTTCCCCCCTGAAAACAGGAATCGATCACATACACGAGAGAATCTTCGTCAAGATCAATTGCCCCATGATCAAATGTTATAGAATCATTCAAACAAGTCACTAAAGGCGGGTTTTCCTTAAAGTAAGGTCGACTGTTTATCTGGGCATTAGAGTTTGTACCATTTACGGTTGTAGAACATGTGAAACCGATATCGTTGGAAGTAGCCTCAATGTTAACCACATTATTTACAAGGCAGCAGCGTTGATAAGAGATCGTGTACCCTTCAGGTCGAGAAGTTAAGTATACATCCGTCTGATAAGTAGATTTTTGCCAACATCCATTGAAAGAGGTGTTCAGAGTATCGCAAGGAAGACTAAAGGGAATGGTATCCAACATGGCACTAGGTACTTGGAAAAAATCAACCAGTGTATCTGTATCACCATCGAAGATGCCAATAGCCGCAGGATTGTCAAGCGCAACGGGAGAGTTTTCGCAATCTCGGATGACAATAAGTGTAATACGGTAGACATCCGAGCCAAGGTATTCGTAAAAAATTTCCCCAGAAACGATATGGGTAGCGTTTGCGGAGTTGAGGCTGATCAGAAATATCACTAAGGTGAACGAACGAATAAAAATTGACATGTCGTTTGGATTTTCGAGAAATTAAAGTAACAACAAAAAACTGATATTGAGTTAAATAAGCAGTACAAACCTCGATGCGTTCATACAGGTCAAAGAAAGCGTTTCAGCAAATTTCATACGAATACCTGAAATACTCCAAATAACGTTGGTTGATTTCATGCTCGTTTTCGAATCGAAGAATTCCAAAGTAGTTTTTCCCCTGTTTACCAAATTTGTGAAGCGAATCATCGTCAATCAATTCATCAGAAAAGAACTTCACTTCCAACCATTTTTTCATCGGCTTGATGACCAAAAAGGTCTTATTTCGAAGGAAGACAACACAGTTTTTTGTGGCACTGATATCCACATCTTTCATATCGAGATACTGCTGATAGATATTATCGAAGGCCAAGACGGTTTCGTCCGTTTTATCAAGGAATAGATCATCAATCTCCACTTTTTGACAATAATGCACAGCATTGGCTTTTCGCAATACCCGATTGCATCTTGGACAAGTATATCTTTCAACCATTACTCAAAATAGAAAATTCCGACTGGAAAGTAGGTCAAAACTTAGTGCTTTTTCTTGCGCTGGCATTTTTTGCACCAGCGTTTTGGTTTACCCAATTGGTCACTTGGGTCGGGATCACATACACTCAAAGGACATTTGGTTGTATAAGCAATGTGAAAAGCGTTGAGGTAGTCCTTTTCACATTCTGTGCTCGCCGAATATGTGTTGATCAAATAACCACGACGTTGCCATTTCCTGATATAGCGTTCACGGACCATACACATATTCGGTTCAAAAATGTCGACGTCATATTTTTTTGCAATGATGGGAGCCAGAATAACTGCGAGTCGCGCCTTTAGTTTTTGCGTTTCAGCGGAACCGTTTACGGCAAATGCAGTCACAATATTTGTGTCAATCTTATTTAGTTCTTTTAGTACGTCAGGATAGAAAGAGGAAACGAAAAAGTAATTATAGATACGAGGTCCAATTTGTGAAAGGTGATCTAACAATATCTTTTCAAGAGCAGCGACTGCCGTTTTCGTCTTTGTTCCATTTGGTTTGAAATCTATTTCTAACAAAAAATCTAAGCGTTCTCGCAAAGGGATAAGAATGATGAGTGTGTCAATGAGTTCATCCAGTGAACAAACATACTGAACACCTTGACTAGAATCGCGTAATGGAATTTCTTTTAGTTCGGTTAGAGTGAAATCAGTCACAAGACGTTCTTGGTCGCAACTTAATAGTCGCTTGACAGAATCATCATGAAAGATCACCAGTTCGTTATCCTTTGTCAGGTTAACATCAATTTCAACAGCCGTTACACCATGTTCGATGTTGTAGAGAATCGTTTGTAAGGTGTTTTCAGGACCGTTTGCATAACCTCCACGATGCGCGAAACGTTGCTTGTTGAAATAAGTCGAATCGAAATGATTCGCTCGTTGTTGACCGAAAGATGCGAACGACAAGAACACAAAAATGACTAGCAGTAATTTATCCATATAAACAATTTACCGAAAACAGTTTCGGAAATGCTATGTTAGTAGAGTAAGAGCTTACAGCTTATATCCGTAGGATAAGGCGAGAACATGACGCACATCGCGACCGAACTCAAAACGCTTATCCATTTGATACTTTACAGATATTTTATGCGGTCCATCTAATTCCAAAGATGTTCCTGCGGCAATTCGAATTTTCGAAAACCCTTGATCAGGTCCGAATTGTGGATTGTAAAACAACTCAGCACTAAACAATGGAGTAAAGATGCTATTGTTGATATCGTACTTTACAGCTCCCTTCAATCGCCATGCTTGATTCAGGTCGATATCAAAATCTGTCCCGCCAAGTGCGTTGAAAGCATACTGATAACGTAATCGTGCATCAATCTCAAATCGCTTAACGGACTTTTCAAAGTTTCCGTTGAAGTTCAAACGATGACCGCTCAACATGTTACCGTATCGATCTTTATCCAAAATATATCGGTAATCGATCGAAGGACGGAACCATTTTTTCACTTTGTATTTAAGTCCGAGTTGAGGAAAAAACGTTTCCAAACCAGATGATCCAAATCGTGAATTGATATCGAAAGACGCATTTAAGCGCTTCGCCACTTTGCCCGAAACACCAACCTCTGTCCACACCATCCCTTCATGTTGTGAATAAGCGGAAGCTCCTGCAAATAAGAAGATGAAAAATACTAACTGCTTCATAAACGATTAGTCGATTATCGTGATAGTTCCTATATCAGTAGTTGATTTATTGTCTGCGATTTCTACATCAACCAACACAACATCTTTTCCACTAGGGCAAGTGTTACAGTCCTGATAAACAAACAGTTGGTATTTTCCTTTCTGTAGGAAATTGAATTCAAAACTACCGTCGTAAGAAGTTTCTACGTCATCGTCGTAAAACGTTCCGTCTTCACCATAAATGAGATACACATCTTCACCTGGAGCGTCGTAAGAGTTGATCAAAGTACCTCCAATATCGTATACTTCGATACGGACTTTACCTGCAATGGAAGATGAGCCGCCCGGCCCCTCAACTTTAGAACAAGATTGAAAGAGGAACAAAAGTCCTGCGAAAATAAGAGAGAATTGGAGAGATCGTTTGATGATTTTCATATATGAGTTCAATTAAAAAAGATGGTTGGGCTTACAACCCTATGGCCCTTTTTGTCGTTCTAAATATAGTAAAACAGCAATATATTTAGTAACATTGGGTGAACAGTTTTTTAATCCTTGGATTAAAAGGCTTCGTTATCATCCTTATTTAACATTATGCAAACAACTATACTTATGAAGATGTTAGTCTTATCATTAGGCTTGCTTCTTTCGGAAAATGCAATTTCACAAATTGTCATTAATGAATATTCATGCTCCAACAGAAACGGTATAACTGATGCTTTTGGTCAACAAGAAGATTGGGTAGAATTATACAACGCATCAGGTACAGCAGTCGACATTTCAGGATATTATTTATCAGATAAATCAGGAAACATTACCAAATGGCAAGTGCCAGCGGGTGTTTCAGTTCCTGCGAATGGATACACGATGGTATTCGGCTCGAAGCGAGATCAAGTAAATGGAGCAGAATTACATACGGACTTTTCATGGACACAAACAAAAGGTGAGTGGATCATCTTAGCAAATGATCTTGGAAATGTGGTTGATTCTTTGAAAATGGTTAACATGACCAAGGAAGACCACTCAGTAGGTCGATCAACAGATGGCGCTACAGACTGGAGGTTATTCACCGCGCCAACACCAAATGCTGCAAATACGGGAGCACAACCGTTTTACACACCAAAGCCTGTTTTTGATCTTGCTCCTGGGTTTTACACAGGAGGGCAAACAGTAAACATTACGTGTGCTGAAGCTGGAGCGACAATTCGATATACATTAGATGGGTCAACACCAGACGGAGGGTCAACGGTTTACTCAGGCCCAATCAGTATTTCAAACACTACGGTAGTTCGTGCAAAAGCATTTGGAGTCAATGATCCAAGCTTTAACGAAACGAATACTTATTTCATCGATGTAACACACCCAATTCCTGTAATGTCTATTTGTTCGGAGGATGTGTATGACTTAATTGCAGGTGGAAACCAATTCGGAGGAGGTAACGTTGTCGGAAGTTCTGAAATCTTTGAACAAGACGGAACCTTCATCGATGAAGGAGAAGGAGATTTCAATGAGCACGGAAATGATTCTTGGGCATACGACCAAAGAGGGTTTGACTTGATTCTACGGGATGAATTCGGTTATAACGGTGATTTCGAACACCAGATTTTCCCAGAAAAATCAAGAGACGCCTTCCAGCGTTTGATTATGAAGCCTGCAGCAAATGACAATTATCCATTTGAAGATGGAGCGCACATTCGTGATGCCTTCGTTCATACCTTATCGGATCGTGCCGACATGAAAATGAACGAAAGAACATGGAGACCTTGTGTTCTTTATATAAACGGAGATTACTGGGGAGTGTACGAGTTCAGAGAAAAAATTGATGATCACGATTTTACAAGCTACTACTATGATCAAGGAAAGTATGACCTACAATTCTTGAAAACATGGGGAGGAACATGGTCTGAATATGGAGGTGCGCAAGCGCAAACAGATTGGGATGATCTTGTTGCCTATATTTTGGCAAATGATTGTTCGATTCCTGCGAACTACGACTATGTGGATAGCTTGTTGAACTGGGAGTCGCTGTGTGATTACTTCATGTTGAATTCATACATTGTATCTCAAGATTGGTTGAACTGGAACACGGCTTGGTGGCGTGGAATGGATCCTGCTGGAGACAAGAAAAAATGGCGTTATGTGCTATGGGACATGGATGCTTCTTTCGGTCACTATGTGAACTACACAGGTATTCCTGACCCTTCGGCAAATGCAGATCCGTGTAACGTGGAGGGACTGCCGAACCCAGGAGGGCAAGGGCACACTGACATCCTCGTTAAGCTGATGGCAGACACGATCATTGTTGAAAATTACTACATCACCCGATACATTGATTTAATCAATTCGGATTTCTCATGTGTTGAGATGAATATTTTGCTGGATAGTATGCTGAATGAGATTGAACCAGAAATGAATGATCAGATTTCTCTTTGGGGAGGAACATATGCAGGTTGGCAAGGCGCAGTTCAGGACTTGAAAGATTTCATTGATGAGCGTTGTTTAGCAATGGAGATAGGGTTAATCGATTGTTATGACCTTACAGGACCGTTTGATATTACCTTTGATGCGGACCCTCCAGGGGCTGGAGAAATTAAGGTGAACTCTATTTGGCAGGACAACTTACCGTGGACAGCAAGCTATTATGGGCAGATTCAAACCAATTTGATTGCAAGGCCTTTTGCGGGTTATGAGTTTGATTTCTGGTCGTATACAACAGGTCCGCTATTGGCTCCAGATGTAGAAGACACAAATGGAATAATGATAACTGGGCCAGAGACGATCACTGCCCACTTCCGTCCAATAGGAGATCCTCCAGGAGCATCTGAAGATGGAATTCACGTTCCAACAGGCTTCAGCCCGAATGGAGATGGACAAAATGAAATCTTCTCTGTCCTTGTTGGACCAGACGTTGCAAGCTTCACGTTCTTCGTATATGATCGTTGGGGAAATAGAATCGTTCACGCGAAAAATGACCCAGCATTCACATGGGATGGAACATTCAACGGAGAAGCCGTTAATGCAGGAGTGTATCCATACATGTATCAAGTAACGTATACAGACGGATTGACCGAATGGCACTCTGGAAACATCACAGTAATTCGATAAAAAATGAAAAAGGCAATAACATTAGCACTTGCATTTTTCGCTTTTCATTCGTTAAATGCACAAGACTTACACTTTTCTCAAACGGCACAAACACCTTTGTTAATCAACCCAGGGGCAGCGGGAGTTTTTGATGGCTGGGAGAGAGTGAATATCAATCACCGTAATCAGTGGTTGGGAGCAGGAACTCAATTTATGACTACGTCCATCGCGGCAGATGCAAACATTGCGAAATCAAGGTTCAATGATAAGGCACACCTTGGAGTTGGAGTTATGTTCTACAATGATATCGGTGGAGACTCGAACTTCGGATCACAAATGGGGTCATTGACCCTAAGCGGTATTCTTCCAATGGGAGGATCAGGACACATTCTTTCTGCGGGCGTTCAAGGAGGATTCGGACAACGTAAAGCAGATTTGGCGAATGTTACGTTCTTGAATCAGTGGGATGGAAATGCATTCGACCCGAACATTATCAGTGGTGAACAGAATACAGCGACATCATTTGCTTACATGGATGCATCAGCTGGATTGTACTACGTTTACGATGGAGGTCAGAACACATTTGCTCGTAACGAAGATTTCAAATTCCAGTTAGGAGTAGCAGCTTATCATTTGAATAGACCTCAACTGAAATATACGAATGGAGTGGCAAACGATCGTTTGCACATGAAACTTGTGGCGAATGCAGGGGTTATTGCCGACATTCCTGGTACAGTATTCGCGATTGATGGATCAGTTTTACAATTTGCTCAAGGAGGACACTATGAAACACTTATAGGAGCAATGCTTCGCTACCGTTTCGAAAACGCAACGAAAATCACAGGGAACAGCCATGATGCTTTCGTAGGTTTCGGATGTTACGCGAGAATCAGAGACGGAATTATCCCATCTGTGATGGTGGACTGGAGAGGGTTCCAATTTGGAATTTCTTACGACGTGACACTTTCAGCAATGAGAAATGCTTACCGCGGAGGATCACTCGAATTCTCGTTATCGTATATCAATAGAAACGATTCCTTGTTCAAGACACGTAAGCGTAGAATGTAGGAACGTTTATAGTTTAAAATAATATTGTAAGGCGTGATTCTATCACGCCTTGTTTATTTAATAACTATTACAAAGACCTCTAAGAGAAGGTTCGTTAAGACAATTGTTCAATTCATTTCCAAAAGAGAACTATCCCTTTTTCAACGATCTGAAGAATTTGAAAATGCGCTTGTGAAACAAGGCAAACAAGAGAATGTAGGGAATCGTCATTAAGATAAAGATTCCGTAATTGATGTTACTACCGAATGCATTCTCATCGATTTCTGATGATCCCTGCTCGGCCATTAACTTACACTGTGAACACCCCTGACCAAAGGCAATATCCGTCACTAAAAGAGCGACAAAAACCAAGGTAATGATCTTCCAATGTTTCATACTACAAAAATACGGATTTTGTGAGATATACAAAGTATCGAACGAACAGTTCCTTCTATGAACTGTAGAACGCCATCAACCTAAAAAATTCAGTTAAATTTGTTTCCATGAAAATAACTGTATTTGGAATTCTATTTACCCTGGTTTTGTTTTCGTGTACAACAGAAGAGACGAAAGAAAAAGAGGAGCTCACCATTGAGGAGTCGATTGAAAAATATCAGGACAGTGTTGAGTTGCTCGTTGTTCGCGGGCGTCAGTATCTCGAGACCTTTGATTTCAAGTTGGCCATGTCCGATGCAGCGAAAGCATTTCGCCTGGATAGTACGAAACGATTAGTAAAGCATTTTTATGCTGACGTGCTCAATAATAGACCGAATCGTTCGGTGGAGGATATTTACATCGCGCAAAGACACTACAAAGAACTGCTAAAAAAGGATGGAAAAAACACGGAATTGTTGGTGAGCGTGGCATCTACGTATAGCATGCAACAGGATTTTGAAAAAGCATTTGAATACATTAATAATGCACTAAAAATAGATCCGCGTTACCGTCAGGCATACCAATTAAAAGGGTCAATTTACCGCACCCTCGGTCAAACCGATTTGATGAAATCATCGTATGAAACAGCTGTACAGCAAGACCCTGAGTTCTACGAAGGCTACTTAATGCTGGGTGCTATTTATCAGAGTGAGAACAGTCCATTGTGCGTCGAGTATTTCACTACCGCGCTTCAACTCAAACCTACAGAAGCGGAAGCAAAGTATTCATTGGCTTACGCAAAGCAGCACTTTGGAAAGGAGGAAGATGCAGCTCAACTCTACAGAGAAATGTCAAGAGATACATCTGATTATTACTCTTCTCAAGCGTACTTCCAACAGGGTCATATGAAACAATTTAGATATGGGGATATTGACAGCGCAAAGTATTTCTATTTAGAAGCTGTTAAGACAGAGCCGAGATATTACGAAGCTTATCATAACCTGGGAATCTGCTATGATAGAGAAGGAGACAAAACAGCTGCACTTCGATCGTTCAGTAAGGCTTTGAAGTACAATCCTAATTTCGAATTGTCCCGAAAATATGCGGACAGCATTCGCTTTTTGTGAAGATCAAGCAAGCGTATATTCAGTTAATTGGTGACGCGATTATTCCGCTTGCCGGAGCCTTCTTTTTTGATTGGAGCCTGTATTTCATCCTCATATTCTATTGCCTGGACCTGTTAGCGCAAGAGGTGATTTTACATCTTAAATCGAAAAAAACGGTTGAATTTCGCGGAATCAACAAGAAAGAATGGTCATCTCGCGGTTTGAAAAGCGCATTTTTATTGCTCGTGGCTTTGGCGCTGATTCATCTCGCAGTATTTTTTATTGAGCCGGGAATAGCATTTAAACAGGAGCTGTATGATTTCATCATGTATGAAGAATTAGGCATTCCTCAAGGGGTCGTTCTTGTTCCACTCATTGCTTTTTCTGCCTATCAGCTGTACAGAATGAATTTCCTGATGCCAGCGCGCTTTCGAACAATTTCGATAGACGGAATATGGCGACCGCGCTTGATATCTTTATTGATTATCATTGGTTTTACCGGTTTGAGCATTGGTCTTTCCCAGTTCATCATCTTCCCTGAGATTGTATATGTCCTGACAATTGTCACAATCAGTTTTTTCTATTCACTTTACCAACTGTCCAGATAATTATACCAAGCGATAAAAGCAGTATTTTCCGCACTGAAAATGGAGCTTTTTTCCAGCTGGACCCACTGAATTTTGAGTAAATTGCTAGCTCAAACTAATTTACATTATGAAAAAATTATTAATCGTATTTGCTGCGGGAGCACTTTTGGCTTCATGTAGTTCTACACAAGACAAGGAGGCTGCAGGAGCTTTCTGCGAATGCTACTCAATGAATGATGCAGGAGATGCAACTAGCGTAGCTGAAATTTTGGAAAGCGCTCAAAAAATGGGAGAGTGTGTTACGAAATTCCAAGAGGATTATGAAGGAAAAATTTCTGAAGATGGATTTAGTGCAGAGTTGAAGGAACAATGTCCAGATGCTCACGCTAAAGCTGAAGAAATGGGAATGTTCAAGTAAACCGAACATACATATTATACGAAAAGCGGGTGTCAATTTTGACACCCGCTTTTTTGTGTAATCTTAGGTTAGATGAATTATTGCTTAACGATTTTCATACGAGTTGTTTTCTCTTCCTGAGTTACAAGCAGCATGTATGTACCGCTACTCAAGTGTTCCAAACTGATCGTTGAAAGACCAATAGTATGGACACTACTGTAAACTACTTGTCCAGTCATTGAAACTAAGCTCACCTTTGCATCTTTATCACCCTTTAGTCTGAGGTTTATGAAATTAGATGTTGGGTTAGGAAATACCTCGATTTCCGCATTCTCAGTTTCACTATTCGACTTAAAGAAAGGATTTGGGAAGAGAGTGTAACGCTCAAGTTTGTGTGTAAACATATCAAAACCGCCAAGAGAAATGACGTAGTAAGGATACCCAGATGGATTAAAATCTCCCGTTCGCGTTAAGCGACCAGTCGTGTAAATATCCTCATTAGCACTCATGTCGATGGCATTATTCCGTACATATCCATTCGAATAATGCGATTCAATCCGATTAATCGACCAAAAGTTTCCAGATGGATTTAACCCGCAAATAAATGCATCGTTGTTTCCAACGGCAGTAACATTATACGCACCAGTTCCAGGATTAAAGTCAACCTTTTTATCGAAGTAACCAGTGATGTAGACGTTTCCTGCACTAGTTACAGATAATCCTGTAGCATATACATTTCCCATTGTGAATAATGGATAAGATCCTGAAATGGTTTTGCCATACCAGTAATGTCCGTTAGGCGCGAGTTTACTGATGTATGTGTGTGTTTTTAAAGGTGATTTAACATGATTGTCTACTCCAGAGTGAGGATCTAAATCAATCGTTCCTTTAAAAGTACCTACGGAATATACGTCACCATTTGAGTCCATCTCAATTGCTTTCGCGTTCGCTCCTTTCGAGCACTCCAGTTGTTTAGACCATTCAAATCCATTGAAAGGGTTAACACGCATGATGAAGGCATCTGTTCCTGTCCCAGTCGATGACATGTTGTAAACAGCGGATGTCTGATCAAAATCGCACGTTCCGCTAAAGTCTCCAGTAAATAACTGGTTGTATACAGCGTCCACAAATAACGCCTCGATGGATACATCGGAATTAGCTCCTTTTAAGTGATAGGATTTTTTGTAGATCCCATTTTGATCCAATGTAACACTGAAACCATCCTTATCACCAGATCCTGACGATGTTAACAACTGCATCCCAAAAATCGATGGTGCTGGGTTCACATCAACCTGATTGTGAAAGTAACCCGTAACATGCACATCGTTTCTACCATCAACTACAATGTCAGTGCTCTCCATAAGTCCTGTTCCTTCGAGCTGTTTTGCCCAAATGAAGCTTCCGTTTTCGTCGAACTTGCAAATGTATACATCAGCGTTAAGCGCTCCTCCTGTTTGTGTCATCGTGAAACTTGAAGTTGGTGAAGGATCAAAATCGACGGTTCCATAAAATCGTCCAGTAACGTAAATATTTGATTCGCTATCGATATCAATGGCAACAACATCTTCTGTTGAAGTTCCTCCGAAAGATTTGACCCACCCGAAATTTCCGTCTTTGTTACGTTTACAGATGTATACATCTCTTCCGCCATTGCTAATAACCGAACCTGAAGCTGAAGTGAAAGGGTGGAAGTCAACGGTCTGTTCGAATACCCCTGTTGTATAATTGTACTCATCGCTCGAAACGACGATGTCTTCCCCAGACTCGTACCCGTCATCTCCTCTTCCCAAGGACCAATCGTGAACGTGTGTAAGTGTTTGTGCTATGCATAAACTTCCGAGGGCAGTAAACGCGGTTAATAGTACTAATTTCTTTGCTTTCATATTGATAAGGTATTTAGATTAATAATGGTGCAAAGGTTTGTTTATTAGAAGTTTACGTCCTCATCACAATTGATGATAAGCGATTAACCGCCCTCATCATAAATGATGAAATTGCACGTTTTAGTTAAAGAAGTACCATCAAATAAGTTGAAAAAGAGTGAGCTTGGTACGAATGGCAGAATATTTGTAACTTATTCTATTGAAACACAAGAACTCATATATATGCAAAGAGTACTCCTATTTCTCCTTCTTTTTTCCAGCGTGCATTTATTCGCTCAGGGAGATAGTATCTCCATCGAACAAGACGTTGAGGAAGCGAAAGTCATTGAAAACTTTAAACTTAAGTATCGATCTCGCCTCAATGTAATGAAACGCGTGTACCCAATTGCACTTCATGCGAAGGAAGTGTTGGAAGAGCATCAGGAAGAAATAGATAATATTTCGAATAAACGAAAACGCAAAAAGGCAGGAAAAAAAGCACATAAATCACTGAAAGAAGAGTTCGGATATAACATTAAGGATTTGTATATCTCTGAAGGAGTTGTACTCATTCGGCTCATCCATCGCGAGACGGGAATGACGGTAGCTGAAATCATTGAAGCATTCGAAGGAAAGTCAAAACGTAGGTGGTACAGCGCTCTTGCACGCATTGGCGGACAAAACCTAGAAAGTGAGTACGATCCTAGCGGAGAGGATTACCTGACAGAGTTGATCATCGATGAAATAGAAGAAGGGACGATTTATTTCAACCTCGAAATGAAGGAGGTTGACAAAAAAGTGTACAAAGATGGAATGAAGGCGTATCGAGACGGTAAAAAGACATACCGTAAGCGGAAACGTGCAAAGAAGAGGAACAAGAAGAAATAGACAATTCGAAAAAAATCTCGATCTTAAAGCCAGATTTTGATCTTCTATGCTTCATTCACAACGCGAGTTCTACCTTTTATCAGAAATATTTATCTCACTTATTGGTGCGATATTGTTGCTGGCTATTTGGTCCGCAGTTCAGCGTTACTTCAAGAATAAGCTATCACATGAAATTCGTGTCAAGCGAATCGATAAAGGCCTTCTTTACTTGAGTTTGTCATTGTTTGTTTGGTGCGCTTCGGCCTCAGTAACGCTCTTGTCCCAGAATATTTCAGACAGTGAATGGATACTGCTCATCAGTCAGAACATCTTTTCTATTTTGAATAGTTTGTTTCTGATTCTGGCTATTTTCTATTTTGATCACGCTCCGTTTTATTTATACAACAATGAAAAAAATGCGAGGAAGGCCATTGTATTCTTAATTGGCTTGTCGGTTCTATCTTTTGCATTGGCGCTTGTCTTTAATGACACGACAAATACCGATGGCCTCCGCTATAGTGTGATTCCGGATTTGTTACTCTCATTTATCCTTTCGTTGTTTCTGGGTATCTCTTTATTCAGAACTTTTCTGCACCGAAAAATGAAAGTTGTATCAGGTGTAGCGTTGGTTGTGATCATTTTGTTGTTTGCCTCTCAACTGCCTCAAGCATTTCACATTGAATCATTTGGATTCTACAACGACCTCATCAAAATTGCAGCAAAAACGGGGTTGATTTCCATTTTCCTTGTACTTGGAACGAGTTGGGTAATAGAATTGGCGCAAACACCGAATATTGTGACAATGAAAATCCACTTTACTGATTGGAATCAAGTGACCATTTCTATCCCTTCGAAAGGAATTGACAACCGTCAAGTAGAATTCGGGAGCAAAACAACACAGTTCAATAACTTTTTGAAATTTGCCATTCGCAGAAAGTATGCGCAAGAAAAGGATATGTGCATTGAGGTGTCGGCGGGTGGAGAAATACCGAGTCAAACCTATCTATCGCGAATCGTGGATAACATCAATGAAATTTTGGAACTGGAAGGCGAAGACAAGCTCAACAGAAATGACCTCTTCACATTTATTGGTCAGGCGAAGTATCGACTGCGCTTTATTCAGAAATACATCGAAATTGACCCTGCTCTTCTCAACGAGTTTATTCACAACCAGAATAATGAGCAATACCTTCAATTTACCCTAAACACGAGCGATTCTGACGAGTAACAATTAGTCACAATTGCTGATTTAAGATTATTATTTCTCACAACACTTCCTGTTCCTGAGGCCATTCAGGTTCTTGTACCCGTTAACGAACAAAAACAGGTACACATGAATACTCAGAGCAATCAAGAAACACTATTCGGACACCCAAAAGGGCTTTTCTTTCTATTCTTTGCCGAACTATGGGAACGCTTTTCCTTTTATGGAATGAGGGCATTACTCATGCTGTACATGACTGATCATTTGTTGTATAGTGATAAGGTTTCGTTTGGAGTATTTGCTGCGTATGGATCACTTGTTTACGTAACTCCACTAATTGGAGGAATGATTGCCGATAGAGTGTTGGGTTACAAAAAGTCGATTGTTTTGGGAGGAATCCTGATGGCACTCGGGCATTTTGTGTTGGCCATTGAGCATCCAATCATGTTTTATACAGCGCTTGCGTTGTTAATTGTTGGAAATGGATTTTTTAAACCGAACATTTCCTCCCTAGTTGGAAGTTTATACGACAAAGGGGACAACCGAAGAGATTCTGGTTTCATGATTTTCTACATGGGTGTGAATATTGGTGGTTGGATTGCTCCATTGCTTTGCGGATGGTTGGGAATCAGCTATGGGTGGCATTATGGCTTTGGGCTCGCAGGGATTGGAATGTTGTTCGGGCTATTTGTGTTCAATCATGCTTCGCGGAAAGGAATTTTTGGTGAGCACGGAAACGTGACGAATACGGAGTTGTACGAAAAAAAGTTCGGTCCTCTATCAACACAAAAACTGATCATATTGGGGGCCTTGTTATTGGTGCCCGTGATGGCACTGATTGTGCGGTTCAACGAGTTTGAACATTACCTCATCTGGCTCGTGAGCGTTGTCATTTTGTTCGTTGTTATTTTCATCTATCGACAGTCGACAAAAACGGAAAAAGGGCAATTATTGGTACTGGTGTACTTTACCTCATTAGCATGTGTTTTCTTTATTGTTTTCGAGCAAGCTGGATCTTCACTTACGTTGTTTACGGAACGAAATGTGAACCTGAAATGGATCAATGCTTCGCAATCGAATAGTTTAAACTCAGCCTACATTGTGTTACTAGCCATTCCGTTTACTTGGCTGTGGACCTATCTCTCAAGAATTAAAATGAACCCGAACTCCCCTGTTAAGATGGGTCTGGGATTGGTTCTCGTAGGCGTGGGCTTTCTGATCTTTGGGTGTTCATCAAACAGTATGAACGCAAATGCACAAGTGCCAATGATGTTTTTGGTGATGGGAGTGTTTGTCTACACCATTGGTGAACTCTTCTTATCTCCCATTGGTTTATCAAAGGTTACTGAACTTTCACCAAAGAAATACGTTGCCTTTCTGATGGGAGTGTGGTTTTTAGCGTCCTTCTACGGTCACTTCTTTGCTGGTAAAATTGCACAACTCACAACAGTCAAAGAAGGTCAGGAGAGCATTTTCACACAGGGAATCTTCAAGAGCATCACACCCAAAATAACAGGACTAGATTATGAATTATTGGCAAGCGCAGGTGAACAACACCTTCAGTTGTATTCGTATGTTT
>JBGCDF010000296.1:0-3539 GCA_045105095.1 Crocinitomicaceae bacterium
ACTGTACCTGGACGCTGTGTAAACATCAACACAGTATCACCAAAATAGCTGTATACTCCCGAATAATCAGAGTTTTTTATTATTGGCATAGTGTGAGTCATTTCTGGAGGTGTATATCCTGTAGAACTTGGCCTGATTGGAAACACCCATCTGAAATGAACACTATCGATGAAATCATACCCCATGAACATAATAACTCCGCCTTGACTGTATCTTCCAGAAAGCTCCTTTTCATGTTGAATGTTTAAAGTATCCAATGGAGCGATATACGGATAGGCTCTCGGGATCGTATCGTACTTTACCTCCTTCAAAATATACTCACCATACGCAGCATCGAATTGCCTTTTCTTATAGACTTTGAGCATCTCGAGAGAATCAGGATACAGTATCGTTTTGAAGGATTTTTGATACTTTGGAACATCTCCGTATCCCGTGTGTATCTGTGCACGTGACTCTTGTTCGAGTAGGAAATCATCTTCATAAGTTGTCACGTAACCACATGAAGCAGAAATAAGTAATACAATAATCGATGATCCTATTTGAAATTTCATTCTGAATCATATTGAATATTAAACGGAGTTACTCAACCTCACGGATACCGTTTTCTGGAAATTTCCCCTTGTACTGACTCAGTTCCTTTTTGATGAATGCAATGTCTTTCTTAATATCACCTGTAGGTTCGAATAGCCCATGAAAACCACCCGTTTTGTTTGAGTAATCAATGTACGCCATGTAAATGGGCACTTTGGCTTTGAGCGCGATGTAATAGAACCCTTTTTTCCAATTTGGATTGTAGCTTCTCGTTCCTTCAGGAGTGAACAACATGTACATAGATTCCTTTTCGTCAAAGATCTCCACGGCCAAATCAGTGATGTTATTGTTTTTCTTTCGATCCACTGGAATTCCACCCAATCCTTTTAGAATCCAACCCATCGGAGGAAAAAACAAATCCTTTTTTATCAGAATCTTCACCTTCATTCCAAATGAGGCAAACGCTAATCTTCCAATGATAAAATCCCAATTAGATGTGTGCGGACCGACTACGATAACCGCCTTGTCGATTCCTTCAGGAGTGTTCTTATCGATTTTCCAACCAAAGATCTTGAAAATAAAACGTGCGAATCTTCTCATTGCTCAAAGTTAATTATTCACGTTCATTAAACAATACTCTGTACTTTTGGGGCAATGTCAAATCGAAAGAAAACCATTCGAATCCTTTCAACCCTTGTGTTAATCGCACTTTTGTGGTTGACCTTTGGTATAATCAGAGGGATCTTTGAACGAAAAATTTCTCATCACGAACTGTACATTCCGGAAAATGCCGAGAGTGTATTGGAAATCAAAAGTGAAGAGTTGATTCGTTCCTTTCTCGAAGGTGTTTTGGCTGAAGGTACACTAGACGAACGTTTCAACGAATTCGTTCGCCCTTCCGAAGATTCCTCAGAACCACTTGGTATTGACTATTTCGGGAATTGTTACATCTTCACCTTCAAAAAAGACGAAAAAGCATTTACTGGAATCTTGATCAATGTCACGAATGAAGATCAATTCAGAAAAGTAATGGATACTGAAACGGGAACTGGCTTTGGATACTTCGTTCGCGATGGCGTGGGAATGATGCTTTTCCAAGATGACGGAAAGCCAGAGAGTTTCAAATCTCTCTCAATACTCGCTGAAGATTTAATTAAGACTCCATGCAAATTTGACAGGTCCGTTCTAAGCCCTGTAAAAGACGACTCACAAGTGATTTATTGGTCTAAGGAATATTCTTTCAACGAAAAAAAGACTTTCAAAAATCTTCACCTTTCGCTAGCGGTTAAAAAAAATAAGCTGAGCATTGAAGGATATGCTGATTTTCAGTCGAGTCAAGAACGCACATTTCCCGTTTTGGAGAAGAGTGACTTGAGCATACAAACGCAATTCATCCCCAATCAACTCAACACGCTTTGGATGAACAACATGAAAAACCTGGGGCTCCCCTTCCCAAAACTGACTTACATTAACGGAAATTATCACTACTCGGAGCCATCACCAATTAAAGAAATGAAGGTTCTTCCAAATTTCGATGGAATCTATGCCTTTGAGAAGAATTTCCAAATTCGCATTCCGTTAATTGCCCTTTCGGCATCGAGAAAAATCAATTCTCTCAACCTGCAATCATTCAAAGTGGGTGACAAGAAGATTTACTACAAGCAAATTGATCAAAAGACGGTGTATCTTGGACAGTCCAAATACAGACTTCGAGAGCCTCAGTCTTCAAACAACCAAAAAAATGCGCTCTTAGAAGTTAATGGTGACTTGAAACAATTATTGGAAATTCGAAACGGTGGAATTGTTGAGCGCCTCCTTAAGCTGGCTCCTGAGTACAATGCTGCCGAGCGTTTTCTTTCAAACATAAAAGCATCTAACGTTTACATCAGGGATAAAGACGGATCGAAGGTTGACTTACTCGGTGATATCACGTTTAAAAAAGGCGAAAGCGCCTTGAATGAAACAATCATTCTTTTGATGGATTTGGGGTATTTTGATTGATCTTTGCCGCACTTCGACTCCGCTCAGTGCTCGCTCGGAAATCGGTAAATAAAATCTGAAAACTAAACAACTAGACAATACTCAAGAGGAGCTCTTGAAAGTACTTTGGAGCATCTTTTAGTCGGGATCCGTACCAGGAAAACATCTCGCCATCTACCAATACTATTTTCGAATTAGGATAGCGCTTTTGAAACGACTCAATGTGCTTTTCCTCGAATGGAAAAGGTTCAGAACTCAGGAAAACGAAATCTGGTTGAAGCGCAAGTGGAACCTCGGGATACCTGCTTTCTCTCGTTGCATTTTTCAGTCCACATTCTGAGAGCATGGCATCGATAAATGTATTTTTTCCTGCGACAAATCCAGGTTCATTCCAAATAAAATAGAGTGCTGTTTTCCCTTTGATCGAGTGACTATCAACAAACTCATGCAATTGCGAAAAGGCAGTTAAAATCTCTTCTATTAGGGCATCAGTTAAATCAGATTTATTCAGAATTCTGCCCAATTCGCGAAGCATCAATACCGAATCCGAAAGGTCATAAATATCACTCATCCAAACGGGAGCAACACTTTTGAGCATTTCGATATCTTCCTTCGTATTTTCTTCTTTGTTTCCAATGATCAAATCCGGATTCAACACGAGCACCTTCTCCAGGTTGACAGCTTTCGTGCCTCCCACCCGATCTTTTGATCGAAACCATTCATTCGGATGAATACAAAATTTCGTGATGCCCACGACCTCATCTTCCATTCCCAAGTAATGCAAAAGTTCTGTTTGCGAGGGCACTAACGAAACAATCCGACGTGGAGTCGATTCCAGTCGGATTGTTTGATTCATTTGATCTGTGTACTCATTCATCTATCCAATCGCTGAGATGATATCATGACGTGTAACAATGTGATGACTTCCATCTTCTAATTCAACAAGAACGGCGTGCATTTCTTTGTTGATCAATTTAGAAATTTCTTCGATTGATGTTCCTTCTTTTACCACTGGGAAGGCTTCGTCC
>JBGCDF010000297.1:0-33247 GCA_045105095.1 Crocinitomicaceae bacterium
TAGTAATGGTCATGTCCGCAGACATATACGTAGACGTAGCGTAATTATCTACCAAACTATCCCAATAGCCTGTTTGACTAAAATCAAGTTCGATCGTCATTACCTGATCGGTAGCGAAAATACTATCACCTTCAATTTGCGCAAAAGAACTAATTGAAAGAGTAGAAAGAAGAGCCACTAGGGCCGTTTTAAGAGATGTCATATGGTATCAATTTCAACTTTAGTTGCTCTAAGTAACTAAAACTTGCGGTGGTTACGCGCTTTTATTGAAAAAAGTTGAAATTCATCTTAAATACTCCAACTCTTTACAATTTTAACTGAACAAAATCCTCAAAACATATGCCGTGATTGTTGAACAAACAATATGGAGAAATTATACTTTCACCTTCTTGTTCATATTAGCTTCTCTAAACCAAGTTATCTATCTTAGCGAAAAAACAATCGCATGTACCGAATTCTCCTTTTTTTACTTCTCTCCTTCTCTACCACTGCTCAAAACGACTCTACATTTATTCGTTCAATCTACGACGCAGCCCTTTCTAACGGGGAAGCATACGAAGATTTGCGCAGTTTGTGTAAAGACATTGGAGCGCGTATTTCAGGATCAGCAGAAGCTGAAATGGCCGTTTATTGGGGTGAGGCCAAAATGAAAGAATACGGTTTCGACAAGGTCTATCTTCAAGAAATAGAAGTTCCTCATTGGGAGCGTGGGACGACAGAGGCTGGATGGATCAAGTCGAAGGATGGAGATTTAATGAAGGTTCATCTTCTTGCTCTCGGTGGATCAATCGGAACGGACGGTTTGATGGAAGCTGAAGTAATCGAGTTTAAAACATTAGATGCACTCAAAAAAGCGAAACGAAAAAAAGTTGAAGGAAAAATTGTATTCATCAACCAACCAATGGACGAGAAACAGATCAACACCTTCAAAGCATACGGTGGCTGTTATGCCATTCGCGGAAAAGGAGCTGTAGAAGCTTCGCACCTTGGAGCATCTGCCGTCTTGATAAGATCTTTGGGGCTTCCGCTAGATGACCATCCTCACACAGGTTCCATGCGCTACGTAGATTCAGTTGAGAAGATTCCAGCCGCAGCTTTGTCAACAAAGGACGCTGAAAAGCTCTCAAACGTGCTCCAAAACGGAAAGGCAAATTTTGTGTTGGAAATGGATTGCCGATCCTATCCGAATGTTCAATCATACAATGTAATTGGTGAAATGACAGGAACAGAAAAACCAGACGAAATCATCACGTTTGGAGGACATCTGGATTCATGGGATACAGGAGAAGGAGCGCATGATGATGGTGCTGGAATTGTTCATAGTCTAGAAGCGCTTCGCATTCTAAAAACCTTAAAATACAAACCTAAACACACGCTCCGACTCGTATTCTTTATGAATGAAGAAAACGGAAATCGCGGTGGACAAGATTATGCAAAAATCGTAAGCGACAAAGGGGAAAAACAAATTGCCGCACTTGAAAGCGACCGAGGTGGATTCGCTCCGCGAGGGTTTCATTGTGATGGACCAGAGGAATACGTGAGTTTACTAAAATCATTCGAACCGAAATTGGCGCAATACGATTTACATGACTTCGATAAAGGATACGGCGGTGTAGACATCAGTCCACTTAAATTATACTATCCCGACATTCCTTTGTTCGGATTTATCCCTGATTCGCAGCGCTATTTTGATTTTCATCATGCACCGAGTGATGTCTTTGAAAATGTCAATAAACGTGAGTTGGAATTGGGAGCTGCGGCGGTTGCTACGATGCTCTACTTGTTGGATTCGAATTTGTAAGAACTTAACAACGAATCTTCAGTCGCTCGAAAGCATGATTGATGTCAATGGAATAACTGGCATTAAATGAAATTTCTTTCTCAACAATAGTATCGAATACATTTATTCCAACTATCTCACCTTTTGCATTCACAAGTGGACCTCCATTATTATCAAGATTTATTAACGCATCAGTTTCAAGAATCGAACATCCATCTGAGTCTCTTTTGGTATTGACAATACCTGTTGTCACTGGATTGTCTTGAATCTTGTTACACCATGGTGACCCAATCGCAAATACTTTATCTCCTGTTTCATAGCTAGATCTTCTCGCACTTGGCAAAGCCACAAAGTTCTTCCCTTTGATTTTCAGCAAAGCAAGGTTGTGACCATCATCCATGTGCACGACTTTCGCATCATACATTTCACCATTAATAACTCTTATCTGAATTTTACCTTTAAACTCGATAATACGATAATTCGTTACAATGAATCCATATCCTGAAATAAAAACGCCAGCTCCGCACTCCTCTCCATCTACATTGATGAGAACTGTAGCTTTCTTAGCATAACGCAAAACTTCTTGGTTATTCTTGAAATTTGGTAGAATAGGCTTCGTTAATTTGATCGATTTCTTATTCTTAATGATAGGTCGCTTTGAATCAAAATATGCAATAATTGCAAGTAAAATAATCACTCCGATAAGAATCCATGCCCACGTTGGAAGATAATCTATCAGCAAATCGATCCATTCAAGTACCACCTCAACTTTACTCCTCATTCCGTCCAGAAATTTTCAATCTCTATCGCTTCAACAAACTTCTTGCCCTCTGCGTCTTTTCAGTTTCAAGCACATTACTCTTGAGGCGCTCAACAATCTTATCGAGAATAATATCATCCTTCGAAACAAAACGGGATGCGCCGTTCATTACCGCTTTCTTTTCTAATTCGCCATCATTCTCTGACGATATCAGGATGATTTCTGTATTTGGATACACCTCTGTGAGCTCTGGTATGGCATCTAATCCGAGCTCTCCATTCAATTCATTATCCAAAAAAATGAGTGAAGGTGATTTTGAATTACTGGCTCTAAAAAGAGGCTCAAGTTCTGTAAAATGCTCGAACTCTACATTATCTTTAACAAGGAGACGGAACTTCATAATGAAGTACTTCGCGAAGAATCGATCATCATCGACTATGAAAATTTGCTCTTTGTTCATTACGTTTCACAAAATATGAGCATTGAATATACAAAAGTTCGCGGAATGAGAGCCATTCAATTCTAAACAATTGTTTATTAGGTGAATTTTAATGGATTCGGAAACTGAATTAAAACTGAAGCGCAATGAATAGAACATCATCAACCTGCGGGGTTGTCGATTTCCAGAGTGCGAAATTCGACTCGATAGCTTTTGGATGCAATGAAACCTTCATACCCTCCAACGCTTCTAACATCTCTAAAACTCCTGAGATCATCAGTTTCTTATCATTTACACCGCCGAACTGATCGGTTAGTCCATCTGTAAATAAATAGAGTGCGTCTCCTTCCGCCAAATTCAGTTTTGTTGTCGTGAATTTAGTTTTCATGAGATCAAGTCCTCCAATAGATCGATTATCACCTTTTAGTCGTTCAATTTCGCCATTTCGCTTCACCAAACTTGTTCGTTTTGCGGAGGCAATCAGTACTTCTTTCGTATCCAAATCAATCTCACACAAGGAAATATCCATTCCATCCGTTTGAGAAAGGCTTACATCATTTGTCTTACGATATTCTTCTCTATGCAAAATGTGTTGGATCTCTTTATCGAGTTCCTCGAGAACCTGATCAGGGGTCTTCCATTGGAATTTCGCAAGGGAATAAATATTTCTCAATGTCACGGAGCCAATCATACTCACGAAGGCTCCTGGCACTCCGTGTCCCGTACAATCCGCACAAGCAATGATTAATTTGTTATTGATTTTCTCGATAAAATAGAAATCTCCACTTACCACATCTCGCGGCTGGAAGAAAAGGTAAGAGTTTGGCAACGCTTCACGCATGACGTCCACATTCGGTAATATCGAATTCTGAATACGTTCGGCATAATTGATACTATCCGTAAGATCTTTGTTGATCAAATGAATTTTCTGAGCATTTTCAACTACTTCTTTGGTTTTCTCCCTTAACTCATCCTGAAGCAATTCCTTAGACTTACGTAATCGTGCCGTACGGTATTGGATAACAGCAAATACTACAGCGATAAAGGCAAGAATCACTAGGGCTATGAACCAAAGTTGCTTCCAATAAGGCTTTGCAATGAGTAGTCGAATGGTCGTCAGTTTATCATTTCCGAACCCTTCAGCGTTAAAGGCATTCACCATGAATGTATACTCTCCATCGGACAATCGACCATATGACGCCGTCATCTCTTTCGTTGGGTCAGAAAGTACCTGGTCATGGCCATCGAGCATAAACCGGTAGGTGATCTTCTCCGAATCTTTCAAGCTTACTCCGATGTATTCGAATTGCACACGATAACTTCCATATGGCAGAGAAATCTCTTCGGTTGGTTCATACGCTTTATCATCAATCCACACCTTTACCAAACTTACGATGGGTGGTAGCTCGTTTTTTACATCCTTGGAAGCGTCGTATTGAATGGCTCCATTTTCCGTTCCAATCCACACATTAAAACTTTTATCCAAAGCCATAGCGCGCGTGTTTGCCTGTCCTTGAATTCCAAAGTTGTAATCGTAGGTTGTAATAACGTCATCCTCTTCCCGAATTTTGCTTAACGCGCCACGATGTCCAACCCACATGTGATTATTGATATCATGCGATAATGAATAGATGTAGTTAGATGCTAATCCGTTCTTCTTCGAGAAGTGCTGAATCTTCCCTTCACTCAATTGGAACACTCCTGATTCGGAGGATCCTACCCAAATATGATTATCAAGATCTTCAACAATGCATTTTACTTGTAACTGTCCAGCTTCAATCAATTCAATTTGTTCTATTCCCGTCTCAGTAATTTTGAAGACGAAACGGCTGAAGGTTCCAATCCAAATATCACCTTTATTATCCACAAATACGGCCTGAATAGCGTTATGTCCGAGGCCACTTTCAATTCCATAAACCTCTGTTGCTTGTGTCTCAAGGTCGAATGCTACTAAACCTCCATTGGTAGCAACCCAGAGGAAATCGGCATTTGCATCAATTTGATTAATTTGATCACAGAGCGTTCCCAAATTCCAGTTGATTTTCTTTGCTTTTGTTTCGTCGGATTCAAGCAAAAACATTCCTGATTTCTCTGTCCCGATATACAAGGTTTGGTCTTTTCGATACAAGCTGGTAATGGAAAGATCACCTACGCTGCTTGGAAACTCAATATCCTGCTCATTCGTTCCATTAACATTCGTTCGGATCAAGCCAGTTGTTGAACCGTACCAACAGTAACTTTTGTCCACAAGAATAGACGTGATATTTCTCAGAACTTCATCCTTCTTGAACTCGTAGAAGGTGAAAAAGTCATCTGCCATTGTACTCAATCCAGCTCCGAAGGATCCCACCCAAATACTTCCTTCTCTATCTTGAAAGATGGTTTGAACTACGTCGGAATTCAGACCAGTTCTAGTATTGTAATAAACGACTTCCTGACCATCTTCGTCCACCGCCGTGATCGGAATTTTGATCAAACCGTCTCCCGTTGTTCCTAACCAAATATTCAACTGATCGTCCTGAATAACGGATCGGATTTCCATATTTTCAGGCAGTTCACCATCCCATGTTCTTCCTAACAGTATACCAGAAGTTAACTTGAGTTGACAAAGTAATCCGTCCTTAGTGGTAGCAAAAAGGTTGCGATTCTGTTTACTCCGAGTGATTGAGCTAATTTCGTGACTCACAAACAAGTTCTTTTTTCTCACCCATTTGTTGTTAGATTTTGAAAGGTGAATGACACCTTTATCTGTTCCAAGAACCATATTTGATCCATCAACGTGCTGAATAGCGTAAAAATGAGATGCACCGAACTTACCCACGCGCTTATACTTTCCGGAAGAAAGTTGGAACACCCCCTCATTTTGACTAATGAAAAATAACTCATCTTCCAATACGACTAAGCCGTTAACTGTACTGATCACCTGATCCTGATCTCCGTATGTGGTAATCTTACCGTTCTTGACTCTTGATATTTCTCCACTGTTATGTCCAACCCATAGAACACCATCAGCCCCAAGGCTTGTGCTGGTTACAACATCCTCTGCTAAACCGTCCTTGGTCGTATATGTAACGAAATTCTGACCATCGTATCGACAAAGACCTTCTCCCGTTCCTATCCACAAATACCCTTGCTCATCCTGATCCATGGAGTAGATAAAGTTCTGAGCCATCCCGTCTTCTATTCCGTATTCATTGAATTGGAAGTTTTGAGCGGAACCGAGAGCAGCGAGAAGAAGAAAGTAGCTAAGTAGAAGTAAGCGCATTATTTCTTTTTGGTTATTCTAATGACTGATTTTGGTTTGGGGACTCCACCAATTGGCACCGTATAAAACGGCATAGATTCACCATATTGGTTGGTAATATAGAAACTTACATTGTTATTCTTTGCAGGTGTCGACTTATTCTTGTGGAACTGAACATCAAACGTTGATTCTTTCTCTGATTTCAATACTTTATGTTCACTCTTCTTCCAGTCTCCATCACCAGACTTCGAGAGTGGAATGTTCAATCGTGTATTTGTAATGATTTTCATTTCTCCGTCGTTGTCCCAGTCGAAATTTCCTTGCTTTACTGAAATCACGTTGCTATCAATATACGGATAGATATGAGATACCTCGCCTGCTGCATCATTCAATCGGAAGGTATACTCAAATGTGAATGCATTTCCTCCTTCCACAGCGTTATTTGATGTATTAGACGTACTCATGAAATACTTATACAGGTTTCCATCGTCACCAGAAACACCTCTTGCGCTCAACTTAAATACATATCCTCCATACTTTTTCGAGTACTCCCCAGATGTTGGATTAAAGGGACCGAATGTGTACCATTCATCTAAATTTTCGTTTCCAAAGGTTTTATAATCGAGAATGTTTCCGCTATACCATTTCCCTCTGGGATCAGTTCCACGCGCTTCTTTGTTGGTAATGCATCCTTTCCCTCCAAATACGGTAAATTTCGTCTTGGTATTAAAGCTCCCTTTTTTCTCATCAAGAGACCCTCCTGTGCCAGGATCGTAAATGCGAAAATAGATTGAAGTCTTTTGTGTTTTAGGAACAACAAAGAAAAAAATCTGACAGAAATCGTCGTCTCCCCAGGATTTCTCCCCATCGCCTCCGAACGTAACAAGATATGGAATGTTTTCTTCAGGTGATGGCACCGCCTGCGCGAATAACACGTTACATGGAATGATTAGTAGTAAGAATGAGTAAACTAGTTGCATAAATTAATCCTGTATTATTTCGACATCTCTCGAGGAGATCAGCTTAAACTCCACTCGGCGGTTTTTTGCTCTTCCCTCTTTTGTCTTATTCGTATATTTTGGTCGTTCCTCGCCAAAACCTTCGTGCTCAATTCTACTCGCATCAATACCATTCTCTGCGAGGTAGTCTGCGATAGACTTGGCTCTTTTTTCTGAAAGGACTAAATTATCCCCCGCAGGCCCTGTTGCATCGGTATGCGCATTGATTAACAACTTCACACCTTCAAACTCTTTCAATAATAGTACCAATATTTCAAGCTTGTCTTTCGTCTCCTTTGTCACGCGCCATTGACTGGACTCAAATTCGACATTCTCAATAACGAAGTACTTATTCAGGGGCAAATCTTTTAGTGTTTCTCTTTTACTCGAATAGATAGTGGCATCATCGTATCCTAGCTGAACTACTTCTACCCAGGTTTCATGAGCTTCCCCCAGGTCCAACCATTGTCCTACAGAATAAACGTACGTCGAATCTGTTGGATCGAATAAGGTATTTACGATGTAATGATCTTCAATCGGTGATAAGATATCACTTGTGTCGGACAATTGCGTCTCTGATCGTGCGAACTCGATACTGTGAACAACCATTGAACTATCGGAATCCGCTAATGGAGGAGTACTTTCGACCATCTTGCCATCATCTTCAAATGATCCCATTGGCTTGATATCCTGAGTAGAAGCAATCTCCGCAGTATTCGAAGCAGTGGTTTCATATCCTGTTACATCATTTGAAACGACCATATATTTATATGAACAGTCCTTAAACTCTAGACCATCTCGCGTCCCAACTACTCCAAGCTTTACCTGATAATTTCCCTCATCAGTAAAACTATGCGTAGGGTTTTTCGTGGTAAACAAGGTTCCATCAGATAACATCCAATAATAGGATTTGATTTCCACTCCAGGAAGAAAGGACTTAGATGGATCAAGCAGGAACTCCTCTCCTGGCTTAACACTATCGGGTGAGGTAATGTAGGGCTGTTCTTCGTAGGCCAGTTCCAGTGCATAACTTGCTTGATTAGCATACGTTTTCTTAATGATGGTATCGTAAATATCAACGCTTATCTCGTACAATCCAGGACCTGGAAAGCAATAATCGATTTCGTATCCATACTTGTTTACTCCATTGATGTCCCAGCGATAAACCAGTGCGTCGATTCCTCCAAGCTCGTAGGCAGTTTCCTCTAGCAAAGTGTAACAGAAATCATCGTCTACAATCGAATCACAGTTCTCGAAAGTCGGGAAACGCATTTCAAACGACCATAACCGATCTGAACCATCTCGATTGGATGAGAAGTAACCCGAATTGCCTTGAGTTTGGGAAATCAGTCCGAAATCATCCCCTGTGCTGTTCAAGGGCTCACTAAGCAGTTTTGTACCTGCCATATTTCCAAAACCGTCGACTTGATAAATATCGAGTCCTCCAATTTCATTTCGTTTTGAAGAAAAGTACAATGTATTTCCAATCCATGTCGGAAAGAACTCATTCAGCGGCGTATTTATGGTGCTCCCTAAATTCTCTGGTTCACCCCAACCTCCATTTACTTTCACCATCTTCCAAAGATCATATCCGCCAATTCCTCCAGGCATATTGCTTGCAAAAACAAGGGTATTTCCATCTGCAGATAGCGCAGGGTGCGTGCAGTTGTACGAAGAACTATTCACTTTCAAAGCAACGGGAGTAGTCCAACCATTGCTATCCAACGTGCTCGTGAACAATCCGAGCAAGTTTTCGTCATCCTGCAAAGCCTTAAATCGTTGATCGAGGCGTAAATTTCTGGAGATAATACATACATCTCCCTCTTCGTTAAAGGAAATAGGTCCATCATGGAAATCAGATCGGAACTGCTTATCAAAGCGACTAAATGCAAACGAATTAGACGCATCTAGCGCGTAGAGATCAATCGGCTCTGATCCGTTTTTATCCAAATGAGTGTGTGCAATTCGGTCTTTTCTCGTTCCACAAACGATCAACAGAGTATCCCGAAATGTGGGTGAATAAATGTCACCACTGATCGGAACATCAATGGGTTTTACATTGAACTGAGAAGCATCCTGAGCAGAAACCAGCGCTGAACACAAAACAATAAAATATGTGAGTAGTCTTTTTACCATCCTGCAAATCGTGGTCCTTGCGTATTAGATTTATAGATAAAGTTATACTTCACTCCTACCTCATGTGAACCAAAGGTATACTTCGTCAGATCACTAATTGGCATTCCAAAGGAATACATTGCGAAAAACTGGTTGGTAATTTTGGCTTCAAACATACCAATAATTGCTTCCTCAGTTCGATAGGAAAGTCCAATATCGAAGCGCTGATTTAATTGGAGCTTTGCATTTATATCAAATTGCGCGCGGTTGTTTGCCCTAAGCTTCATCAAAATCGATGGTTTCAACCCCATTTCATTCTTAAACTCAAATTCGTACCCTCCTCCCAGAAGGAAATTATAGTTCTGAACATCACTAAAACTTCTGAATTGATTGTCTTCAAAGCGATGTCCGAGTAGCGCAGGAATCGAGAAACTCGCAAAGTACTTCTCAGCGGTATAATACACCCCAATACCGAAATTTGGTTGTACCCCAACAGGAGAATTACTAGCAATTTCAGCATCATCTGATTCAAACACCTGCAATTCCGAATAGTTTGATTGAACAAAGCTCGCACCACCAGAAATCCCTAAGCGTAGGCTAGCATTATCCATGCTTATTCGATATGAATACAGTGCATTCACCGTCGTTCGATTATCTACGCCAATTTGATCCGCATACACTTGAGCGCCTACTGATGAATTCATATCCTTTAAAGGAGCGTGCACGGTAACAGATTGTGTGGTCGGAGCTCCATCGAATCCTACCCACTGAGCTCTGAATGATGCTATTGCACTCATTACTTCCTCGCTTCCCGTTGCAGCAGGGTTCAACGCTATTGGATTAAACATGTACTGACTCTGCAAAGAGGTGTATTGTCCCAAAGCGGAAAAAGATACTAAGAACGATATGGCGATTAGTATTCTCATTTCTTCAATACTATAAATCCTTCGTATGAAATTGAATCATCTATCAGAATCGTGTAGAAGTAGGTGTCGCCTTTCAATTCATCACCATTCATGTTTTGACCGTACCACTCGTTCTGATAACTGTTATTCTCGTATACTATTTGCCCCCATCGATTGAAGATCTGCAATGAACAGGTCACATCATCTATGGAATGAAGTTCGAAGAAATCATTTTTACCGTCATTGTTTGGAGTTACTGCCTGCGGAATGAAGATATCCTGAACATTTATGATTACCTCATCAGTCGCACTTGGACATATTCCATTTGAAACTGTCCATGTGAACACATTATCTCCCAACTCCAATCCTGATACGCCAGAACCAGGATCAAATGGATCAAAGATACTTGCAGCGGACGTTGTCGACCATTCTCCAGCAGAATTGGTTGGTATCCCACCTTCTAAATCTGTTGAGAACAAAAAGAATAATTCCTGATCTTCTCCGGCATAAGCGGTAACAAGGTCATAAATAGAAATCAGGATCTCGGTACTATCTGGACAGGCGCCAGGTGTGACATACACAATGGAATAAGGTCCACCAACGGAGGAGCTTGAAAGACTGATTTCTCCAGTTGTACTATCTACGATATCAAGAGAGCTTGTTGCTGTGAACGTTCCTCCGCTTAATCCATCAATTACGGGAATTTGATTTACATCAGACGTACAGAACATGTCCGACGAATATTGAACAGAAATCAATCCATCCTGTCCGACGATAGTTAAATCGAAGGTGAACGTTTTTTGACAGTAGGTATTGGAAACGGTGTATTCTATCACATATGGTCCTCCAGGAGTCGAGGCATTCAAGTCAATTTCTCCCGTAGACGAATCGATCACAACCTCTGCAGGCGCACTGAAGGTGCCACCTGACGTAACGATTGTGCTAGGTACTATCGATCCCAATCCTTCACAAAATGAAGTTTGAGAATAACTGAAGGATGCATTTGGTCCTTCTTCAATGTACACTTCAATTGAATCGCTTCCTGGGCAAGTTGGTCCTGGTGTAGTGTAAACTAACCAGTATGGGCCACCTACCACGGAAGATAAAACATCTATTTCACCTGTTGTTGAATTAAGCACTAATTCCGTTGGACCGCTGAACGTTCCCCCAGAAATAGTTATCGATGTTGGAACTGGGTCCGCTTCATTGTTACAGAAATGAGTTGCTCCGTATGAAAAAGATGCGTCCTCATTTTGACCAATAACAATATTGAAAGTTGTTGTCGCTGAGCAAGGCGTAGCTGGCGTGACATATTGAATGCTGTATGGCCCACCAATCGTGGAGGCATTTAAATCAATCTCACCAGTAGTAGTGTTTGTGAATACTACTTCAGCTGGCCCGCTAAATGTTCCACCAGGGGTAGCTAAAATATTTGGTAAGATCATTCCTCCTCCAAAACAATATGTGCTTTGAACATATGCAAACGTCGGATCGGGAATTGATTCGATACTTACCTGAACTGAATCGCTATCTGGACAAAACGCACTTGATGTTTCATAAACAATCCAGTACGGTCCTCCAACCGTCGACAATGAGACATCAACCTCTCCTGTTGTTGGATTTACTACTACTCCAGTTGGCCCGCTAAATGCTCCTCCAGACGTAGCGATAAAGTTTGGTACTGGATTCGGATCATTCGGACAAAAGCTTATTGTTGCATAAGTGAAAGTCGCATCATCCGCTGCGACAACTGTCACATCGAACGTTGAACTATCTGCACAACTTCCATTTGTTACCACAAACTGAATGGTATAAGGACCTCCGATTGTTGAGGCTGCCAAATCAATAACTCCTGTTGCTGTATTGATAGCGAGACCTGTACTTGCCGAAAATATTCCTGATGCAGCTGTTGTAGGATTCGGATTTGCGTCAGTTGTGCAATAGATGGATTGCGGATAAGAGAAGGTAGCATCAGCAGGAGCTGAAATGTTGAACTCTAAGGAATCCGTATCAGCACAAGCTCCCAAAGATGTCGTATAGTATAATTGATACGGTCCTCCAGGGGTTGAAGTTCCAGGGTTTACTTCTCCCGTTGCACTATTCATAACAGTCAAACCTGGTGAAGAAGAGAATGATCCTCCTGACTGAGCGATTGACGCAGGAAAAACGTTCGTGCCAGCTACACAAAGATTTGTCTCAGCAAATGTAAATGTTGCATCTTCCGATGGAAGTATCGTAAACACAAAACTCCCTGTTCCCTGACAGGAAACACCGTTTACGACATAATCAATTGTGTATATTCCAGGAGTTGAGGTGTTTAGGTTGACTTCTCCTGTCGAAGGGTTTATTACAAGTCCAGAAGGCGAAGCACTGAATGTTCCACCGGGCGTAATAATAGAACTAGGCAATTCACTTCCTGTTCCGGAACAATAAGATGATGAAGCATAGTTGAAACCAGCATTTGGCACTGGATCAATCGTTAACTCAACTGAATCGCTCACAGGACAACTTCCAGATGTAGAATAGACTAACCAATATGTTCCAGGGGTCGAGCCCGACAAATCAACCTCGCCTGTTGCCGTGTCAACAAAGGACAAGCCAGAAGGCCCGGAAAAAGTTCCACCTGGAGTTGTAATCGATGAGGGCGTTGGATTAGCATCATCTGCACAGTACTGCGTAGCGGCATATGTAAAAGTAGCTGGCGGAGCAGCGGCGACATAGATATTGTAGTTGTATGTTGTACTGCTACAACTCAATGGAAAACCGCTATACACAATTGTGAAAGGACCGCCAGTGCCAGAAGCAGCTAAATCTATTTCTCCAGTACTCGTATTCGTAAACACGACCTGCGGAGGTCCTGAAAATGTCCCTCCCGCAATAAGATTGTCATTTATGGTAGGTAGTGCTGTTAGCTCAGACTGACAGAAATTCTGATTTCCATAGGACGACGAAACATAGGTAAACGGATCAGAAAGTTCACGCAAAGCACAGAATGCATTATCAAAAGCAACGCCAGGTATTATAGAACCGAAGTTAATCGTACTGTTGTAATAACCACCAACTACATATTTTTCCTTTTTGTAGGTAGCGATGCTCATTCCCCAAGAAAGGTTGGAAGATGGAAGCACTTCAAAGCTTTTGAACGTTCCGTCAGTGTGATAGTGAGCGATCATTACTTCACTTTGATTTGAAGCTCCACCTGTGAAACTAAAATCAGTTCCTGATGAGAAAGTTGAGCCTCGTAATCGTCCGACTGCATACAAGTTACCATACCCATCTGCATGAAGTCCCATAAAATAGTCATCATGGTTGTTATTAGAATCAAATTCTTTTAACCATATTTCATTTCCATTGGTCTTGTTCAACTTAGAAATGATTACATTATCATGGTTCGAGCTAATTACAGTCCCCCCGGGAGTTGTGCTTCCATCATGCAAAGTACCTGTCACATATACCCCATCACAATCATTGGTTATATCCAAACCATTAATTTCAGCTCCCACATTGTTGTACAGCACCGACCAATTGTAGGCTCCAGTATTCGAGTATGCCGAAACCACAAAATCCTCATTCGAAGAATTTGGATCAATTACGGATGCTACCAGCACGTCGGAGGAGTTGTATATTTCATAGGTGTTCCCAAAAAAATGATTCACTAGGTATACTCCGTTGTCGTCGGCCGTAATACCAATTCTTTCTACACCGTAAGGATTGTGTGCTGACCAGTCATGATCATCAACCTCTGATCCTTGTACTGCATCCCAAATGGTACTGCCATCAGTCTTGTCCAAAGCAACCACGAAGTTGTTAATCACATTATTCGCTGAAATGGCTGAAGGTAATGACGTAATTCCAGGAGTATTTATGTAACTACCGCTTACAAACACCCCTATGGAGTTTACTGCAATATCTACGCCCCGATCTCTGTCAGACCCTCCGAGTATTCGATACCAAACCATTTGGCCGAAGACATTGTACATTGCAACAAATGCGTCCTGTCCTCCCCAATTGACCGAAACGGCAGAGGGCGAACCAGGAGCAGCACCTTCCAGATCTACTGCGTTAGAAACGCTATTTCCAACATATCCAGTAACAAAAACGTTTCCTGTAAATTGATCAACAGCAACACCCTCGATTCTATCATTCTCTGTACCTCCAATTAGAAAGCCATGAATCACGCTTCCGTTGAGGTTATACTTCATTAGGAAACCGTCTTTTAATCCGCTATAACTAGCATTCGGGATTTCCGGAAAATTTGGATTACCATCGACATATCCAACTGCATATACCACATCGCGCACTGAGTCTATTGCCACATCAGAAGTAAAACTGAAATTGCTACTACCATTCGAGTTATCCACCCATCCCCATTGCTGGGCAAAAGTAGTAGCTACAATTGGGAGTAGACATAAGCTTATCAGTAGACGTGAGAGCATTGAAGCGAAGATAACTAATCGAAGGTTAATAACTAAACAATAGTGTGATTTTTACATTAAATGAACAACTTCCATCGACAATTAGATTATTTTCACAAAAATGTGCACTAATACTAGAAATTTTGTGCTTTCATCCATTCGAGAGTAACAGGTAATTAACAGGTTACTTTCATTTATTCTAAAATCTATGTTGATAAAATCTACTGGAGAAAAGTAACGTTAATTCAAAAACCACTACTTTTGTAGCTGAAAATTCGTGCAACTCAATAAAACAACGGGTTTCGCGCAAATTAAAATTCTATGGCTCAAGACATATTTGACAAAATTAGAAAGAATAGAGGTCCTTTAGGGCAACACTCAAAAGGTACTCAAGGATATTTTATGTTCCCTAAGTTGGAGGGTGAAATTGGAAACAAAATGATTTTCCGAGGGAAAGAATGCCTCGTATGGTCAGTTAACAACTATTTGGGATTAGCAAATCACCCAGCAATTCGTGAAGTTGATGCTCAAGCATCTGCAGATTGGGGATTGGCTTATCCAATGGGATCAAGAATGATGACTGGTCAAACTAGTCAACACGAAGCATTGGAGGCGGAGATTTCTGATTTCATGGAAAAAGAAGATACGATTCTTCTCAACTTTGGATATCAAGGAATGGTTTCAGCAATCGACGCTGTAGTTGATAGAAACGATGTTATCGTATACGATAGCGAATCTCACGCGTGTATTCTAGATGGAATGCGTCTTCACGCTGGAAAGCGTTTTGTGTTTAAGCACAATGAAATGGAGAGCTTTGACAAGCAAATGGAGCGTGCGACTAAAATTGTGAATACTACTGGTGGAGGTATCCTTGTGATTACAGAAGGTGTTTTCGGAATGGCTGGTGATCAGGGGAAATTGAAAGAACTCGTTGAGTTCAGAAAATCTGGTAAATACAACTTCCGACTTTTCGTTGATGATGCTCATGGTTTTGGAACCGTTGGTGAAAAAGGACAAGGATCAGGAGAAGAGCAAGGAGTGCACGACGAAATCGATATCTTATTCGGAACATTCGCAAAATCAATGGCATCTATCGGTGCATTTATTTGTGGAGAGGAAAATATCGTTGAATTCTTGCGTTACAATATGCGTTCTCAAGTATTCGCAAAGTCTCTTCCAATGCCGTTGGTTGTTGGAGCGCGTAAAAGACTTGAATTGTTGCGCACGCAACCTGAGCACAAAGCTCGTTTGTGGGAAATTGCAAGTACGCTTCAAAAGGGATTGGTTGAAAACGGATTCAACATTGGTGAAACGAACTCGTGTGTGACGCCTGTTTTCTTGGAAGGAAACTTGGCTGAAGCAACAAACTTGACGTTTGATCTTCGCGAGAACTTCAATATTTTCTGTTCAATTGTCATTTACCCTGTTGTACCGAAAGATGTGATCATGCTTCGTTTGATCCCAACAGCGGCTCACACATTGGAAGACGTGCAGTATACAATTGAAACATTCAGTAAAATGAAAGCTAAGTTGGATGCTGGAGAGTACCAATCTGAAGAAATGGCTGCTGTCGAAGTCGATAAGTAAGTCAAGACAAATAACTTATATTAAAACCATCCCCTCAAATTATCGAGTGGATGGTTTTTTTTTGATGGTTAATGAACCACCAGCCGCTTAGTTAGCTTATTATCGAATTCATCTTGAATCGACACTCGGTATTCGCCCCGATCAAGATTCTTAACCTCTATCTGGCAGCGATTATACCCTTTTGATAGGTTGAGTTTCCTTTTTTGAATCATTTCTCCGCTACTGTTGTAGATTCTCATGATTCCATCCGAACAAATCAGAGATTCACACGAAATCGTTGTAGCCTTTCGCACATTTTTCGGGTTAGGAATGAGCTTCATATTGTACAAAATCGGGTGATTGATGTTAACTGCGTCTAGCACTTTCTGTTCTCCATCCACATCCACTCTCGTTACTCGAAAATATTCCGTAATTCCTTCAATCATATTGATTTCTGAAATCTTGTATGTATGTCTTTCTTTGTGATTTCCAAGTGATTCTACTCGGGAAACATGTACCCAAGTTTCACCATCGTCAATGGATTTTTCAATAACGAAGTGGTCTCCGTTTTGTTCTTCTTCTACCTCCCAACTGAAGTGAACGATTTTTGAAGACGACACTGCTTTCATCTCTACGAATAAGATGGATGACTCTTCGGAACTATCAATTTTGAGCACCGTAGTTATGGTATATTCAGTAGCGCTCGCAGTAGTCCAAATAAGTACTGTTAAGAAAAGGAATAGCAATTTCATAACGTGTAGTTTAGCATTCGACTTCAACTTGAATTCACATCAAGTTTCCACTTAAATTACTACTAAAACGTTTTAGTTACAAGTATGGTTGCCAAAAGATATTAACAATTTATTATTCACGCATAGCGTAAATCGTCGCAGAAGACCTGTAAACTGGATACTATAAACACGGAAAAAGTCGTGCAAACTATTTAGGTAGATGTTGGATTTATCTTGGAAGTGAGACATGGTTTATCAAAGAATCCAAATATTCGAATATTGCAATATCGACATATATCGATATTGACACCTATCAACGGTTGACACGTCAACTATTCAGTTATTGATCTGCACCCAGAATTCAAAATGAATGACTGCAAGTTTACAGGCCGTAACCGTTCGGATTTTCGTCTTTAATACGGACTAACTTATCAACGATGTACTGACCATCTTCGCTATCGTAGCTATCACCACGCCAAGGCAGAGAACCATTGTAGTTCACATAATGTACTTCTACTTCCATTCCTTGACTCTTTGAAAGCGTTTCTGCCAACTCTTCATCCGTTACAGAGAAATAGAATGCATTGGTAGACAGAGATTTGCTATCCCCTTTGCTTTTAATACCGGGAAGCATCATCGTGCCTTCGTAGGTCTTGAAAACCGTTCCTTTTTTAGAGAATTTATAAATGATTCCAACACGCGTTCCCTCACTGTATACGAATGCATATCTGAAGTAAATAAAGACCATCAGAATAACCAGGACAACTGATCCAGCAATAATTAGATGCTTTTTGCGATTGGCAGTATCAAATAAACTCATAGGATTTTTCTCAAATAATATCTATTCCGAAAAATATCACTTTATGACGACATAACACGAACTAGCGAGTCGATTTCCTGTTCGGAGTTAAAACTATGCAGTGAAATTCTCAGGCCTTCACCTCCTTCCGAGACCGTTGGCGAATATATTGCCTTAACAAAGATTCCTGATTTATGAAGAACTCGTTCGATCCTTTTCAACTCATCTAAATCATCGAATTTCACAAACTGGATTGGAGAATTTGATGCTGAACTAAGTAGAGAATTACTCAATTTCTCTCTGAAATAAACGATCCTTTTCTGTAATGTACGTCGCAGATGGTCGGCATCCTCGATTTGAGTAGCTTGAAGCATTTTGTCATAGGCAGAAACAGGAAGTGCTGTCGTGTAGATGAACGAGCGAGCAAAATTAATGAGAAACGCGCGCAACTCCTTCGAACACAGTACTACCGATCCATGAGTACCAAAGGCTTTACCGAAGGTAACAAGACGTACAAAACACTTCGAATGCAGATTAAGTGCGTAAGCCATACCTCGTCCGCTTGGACCTACCACTCCTGCCGAATGTGCCTCATCCAAAATGATGTAGGCTCCGAACTTCTCCGACATCAGAATCAATTCCTCCAAAGGACAGAAATCACCGTGCATGGAATACAAACTTTCAACAGCGATATAGATGGTTTGGGATTTGTTCAATTCTAATAAACGCTTCAAATCTTTCAGGTCATTGTGCTTGAAACGATAGGACTTGGCTAAGGACAATCGAATACCGTCCCGTGCACTAGCATGAATGAATTCATCGTATAAAATGATATCGCCTCGCTGGGGAATAGAACTGAAAATCCCCACGTTTGCATCATAACCAGAATTGAAACACAGGGCAGCATCGGAATGAAAAATCTTCCCCAAATTCTCCTCTGTTTCTCCGATGTATTTCGTATTTCCACTGATTAACCTTGACCCAGTTGCTCCTCGCTTAGGCAAATCCGAATGAAGCACATTGTTCAGTGAAAAGCCAAGGTAGTCGTTTGAAGCAAAATCAATCATCCCCTCAAACGAAGAAAGGGAACGTAATGTCCCCTTTTCCTTTCTATCTTGAAGTTTCTTATGTAATTTCTCGTCCAAAATGCTCTTTATCCGGCAGTCGTTACTTTGCGAGGCTGAAATCCTTCAGGCTTCACTTTCAAGCGTGCCGCTGCCAATTCTTCCGCTCTCAGGCGTTCTTTCTCCTTACGAGCAACAATGATTGGATCTTCCTTCGTTACAGGCTGCTCACCATCTGCGAACGCTTCTTTTGGAGTTAACCCTAGGATTTTGAACATCTCCATATCCTCGTTATACTCAGGGTTTGGCGTTGTCAACAATTTATCACCAGCAAAGATAGAACTTGCACCAGCCATGAAGCAAAGCGCTTGTCCTTCCATATTCATTTTTGTTCGTCCGGCTGAAAGTCTTACAACAGACTCTGGGAAAGCTATTCTCGTGGTTGCAACCATTCGGATCATTTCCCATTGTTCGATCGGCTTTTGGTCTTCCATTGGAGTACCTTCAACAGCTACCAGTGCATTGATCGGAATGGACTCTGGTGGATTCTCCATTTGCATGTAACTCATCAGCAATCCGACTCTATCCTCAACTGCTTCTCCCATTCCGATAATTCCTCCTGAACAAACTGAGATGCCCGCTTTACGTGCATTATCAATTGTATTCAAACGATCTTCATATTCTCTGGTAGAAATTACGTCATCATAATAATCTGCAGATGTATCTAAGTTGTGATTGTAAGCAAACAAACCAGCATCTTTCAAGCGTTTCGCCTGATTTTCCGACATCATTCCGAGGGTACAACACACTTCCATATCCAAGGCATTCACACCTTGAACCATTTCTATGACGTTATCGAAATCTTTGTTATCCCGTACTTCTCTCCACGCGGCCCCCATACATAAACGAGAAGAACCGTTCGCTTTTGCATTTTTCGCTTGTTCTAAGACAGAGTCAACCGTCATCAACTTGTGCGCGTCAACGTCTGTGTGATAACGAGCCGCTTGTGGACAATAACCACAATCTTCCGGACATCCACCTGTTTTAATGCTCAACAGAGATGACATCTGTACTTCTCTCGGATTGTGATACTGACGATGCACAGTTGCTGCTTCAAAAACCAGTTCTAAGAGCGGCTTATTATACAGTTCGAGCAATGCTTCTTTGGTGTTATATTGAGGGTTTACTTTCATGCTTTTAAAATTTTTCTGCGGAATGAATGCAGAAAAATTTCTGCACCATGTAATCGCTTCACTCTCGCAAAATATTTTGTAATCAAGTCCTTATGATATGATTAAAAATATCGTGCTCGTTTCATAAAAAATCATTTCTAGGACAAAGATAAAAGAGTTGGAGAAACTAGGAATTTTTTCGTGCGCGATCTGAATTAATCCAGTGCCTTATTTTGAAAAGAAATTTTGAAACTCGCTCCATTCTTATTGAAAAAAGCTATTTCTCCCTCAATTTGTTCGGTAAGAGCAACAACGATATCTGCACCAAGGCCTAAATCATCCGAAGTAAGGTCAAAATCATCCGGAAGCCCGATTCCGTTATCCCTTACCCACAATTCAAAGTGCTCACCAAGACTTAACAATTCAATGGTTACTGCTGGAATCTCCACGTTATGAAAGGCATGCTTCACAGAGTTAGTAATCAACTCAGCTACAATCAAACCAAGAGGAACAGCTATATCGAGGTGAAGAATTAATTCTTCGGCATTTAATTTGAAGTGAATTCGAGGATTAAGCATACTCTGCGTCACGATGAAATCTTCCAGATATGCTTTAAAATCTACCGAATTTCCTCCTCGATCATCTTGATACAGTTTCTTGTGAATTAAAGCGATTGCTTCTACACGATTTCTGCTTTCATTCAACACTCCAGAAATGCGATCATCTTCCAAATTACGGGACTGAAGTGAAAGAAGCGAAGAAATGATTTGAAGGTTATTTTTTACTCGATGGTGAATCTCTTTGAGTAGGATGTTTTGATTGTCATTTTGTCTCGCAATTTGCCGATTACTCTTCTCTAAATCAGCAATGATATCCAACAAGAGTTGATCTCTTTTACTTAAGGTTTTACTACTGTAAATAATTATTGCGATAGCTACAACTCCCGTTAAAATGGCGTTCAGATATGACAGGATAGAGATTTCAAATTCATCAAGCAAACTTGGACGTGAGGAGTACCTCATTCCTACACTCAGCACGATGATAACGCCAAAAATGAGGATATTAAATAGAACAATTGTCCAGATTTTCCAATTCGTTTCCAGTAGAAAAACCAGCGGGAGCAGAAATATGAAGAAATAAAAACCAGCATCCCATCCGAAAAAATAGGTGTGAATCATTACTTCAATTGAAACGATCAATGCTCCAACTTTGAACGAATTTCTTGCAGATAATTTCGATCGCTTCAACCAGACGTACGCCCAAAGAAACAATACCGTTCCGATGATTGGGGAAAGCAATAAAATTGGGTAATCTGCATAGAGAATAATACACGAGATGTATACGTTCGTAACAATCCCCATGAGCAACGAAGGGATCAACGCAATCCTAAATCTATCTTTAACCGGATTAGTGTATTTTTCCAAAGAAGTGTTTCTCTCCAAACTACGAAAAAGAAACTAATTAATGTGAATTTGACTGAATATTTATTCGGACGTAAGCAAGCAAGCGGCGTAGGCTTTCACTGCTCGGCTTTCCCCAAAAGAATCGACTTTCTCGTGCGTACTCGCTTTGATAGACACAGCATCCATATCAACTTGAAGAAGTTTCGCAATTACTTCTTGCATGCTGGGAATGTGGGGATTAAGCTTCGGACGCTCCATAATCACTGTGCTATCAATGTTCACTACTTTATAGCCTTTTTCAAGGACTAATTTCATTACTTCTTCCAACAAAATTTTGCTGTCAATTCCTTTGAATTGTGGATCAGTATCTGAAAAGTGATAACCGATGTCTCGTAGATTTGCAGCTCCGAGCAAGGCATCGCAAATGGCATGCAATAGAACATCTGCATCGGAATGACCGACAGCGCCTAACTCTGATTCAATTTGAATTCCCCCTAGAAATAACGGGATACCTGCTTCTAGTCTGTGTACGTCAATTCCGTACCCTATCCTAAGTTTCATCTATTCAGGCGCAGTTGAAGAGCTAGAACCTGACTCCCCTAACACCATTCTAAGTGTGAAGCGTAAAGTATTCGCTAAAGGATTATTTCTTTGTAACGCTGCGAGATAAGAAATATCGATTCCGAACTTGTTGTATTTGAAACCTGCTCCAAGATTGAAGAATTGTCTTGCTCCTTTGTTATTTGACTCGAAGAAGAATCCTCCACGAAGAGCAAATACATCATTGTACCACCATTCCACTCCTGCTGCCAGGTTGATTTCCGTTAGCTCCTCAATGAAACGTGATCCACTTTTGATTTGGTACGTACCATCATCGTTTTGAAGATAATCCCCTGATACTTCATCTGTCAACACAACACCAGGCGCATCGTAGAATGATTGAAGCATTCCTGAAATTACCCCAACATTGTTATCTCTACCAGCAATTCGAACTACTTCACCATCGATGAATTCATACGTTGGAGGTGTAGGAACCAATAATTTTTGAAGGTCTACTGAGAACGTTACTTTGTTGTATGCGTCAAAATCAGCAACGAAAGCGTTTCCAATTTTCAAGTTCATTGGAAGAAAATCTCTAAATCCGCTACTCACACTTGAATAAGCGATCTTGTTCCCAACATTGTTAATCGTTGCGGCAAAGTTGTACGTTCCACGTGTAGAACCAATTTTCGCTTCGTCTGTGCTGTAGGTGAAGGAGATGTCTGTTGCACCTGCTACACCAGGCTTTGTTTCAACTCCTGCTACTGGTAAACCTCCTGTTAAGTTCGAATAAACGAATTTCCCGTTAATTCCTACACTCATCTTATCAGATAAGCGGAAGGCATAACCTGCAGTAAGCTCAAATTCATTTGGTTTATCCTCACGAATGACATTAGCCTGCTCATCAGTAAAAGTAATTTCACCAAGGTTGAAGTAACGTAAAGCTCCACCAATTGCATGACGGTCGTTTATCTTGTAATATCCAGATAAGTATGACAAGTGAATATCATTTGTTAATTGTCTCAACCATGGAGTGTAAGAGATGCTTATTGCTGACTTCTCCTCTGCGAAATTCAACATAGAAGTGTTCCAATAAATGGAAGTGCTTGATGCACTTAATGCCGTTCCTGCATCTCCCATTGCTCCTGCTCTGGAATCTGGGGTGATTGACATAAATGGAACTGCGGTAGTAATCGTATTCAACTGAAGATCGTCATCTGTAGCTTGTCCAAAAGCGGACATTGCAACAAACGAGAAGATTACTGTATTTCTAATTTTACTTATCATAATTCTTTATCACTTACAACTGGCAAATATACGTAATTGGAGACCCTTTATTGTATGTGTCACCTTAAAATCACCAATTTTTCCGTTTTTTCTGCTATTTCTCCTTCTGGCGTTCTCACTTTGACGTGATAAACGTAAACTCCTTTTGCTAATTGATCACCAAAATCATCCAATCCATCCCAATGAATTCCTTTCGATCGGAAGCCATCACACTGAACAGATTCATTGATAGTTTTCACGACTCTTCCCGACACCGTAAAGATCTGAATTTGAGCATCAAGATCAACGCACGCCTGATTGTGTTCAAAGAAAAAATCTGTGCTCGTCGTGAATGGATTCGGGTAGTTCAACACGTGTTCCAATTCTACTTCTTCCTTGTCTCGAACAACAAACTCAATGCTTGTTTCGGAAGAGTTATTATTGACATCCCACACCTTTAAAGAGAGTGTATGAGGCCCTGGTTCCAGCTCTGCAAAATTATAGCGAATTTCTCCCGATTGATAGGAATCCAGATCAGCCGTATAATAATCATTTAATACGATTGGATTTCCTGTTTCATCATCGAGAACCGCAATCAGATTATGACCAATTCCATTCCCAACGGTATTGATCCCGTTTTCATCATACAGCTGCGCTATTAGGATAGGCGTTTCATCAGATATTCCTCCGCTTACAAAGTTTTCATCATTGAGATACATTTCAATATCTGGCCCTACCACATCATTAATTCCGTTCGGATCAATTCCGCCCACCATCACTCGTTTATCATAACCAATTGCGTCAATTGTGCCGTTTTCACCGTAATAACTCAATTTCCCGAGACCGAAGGAGTAATTGATGTCTTTGGGAACGACAAAAGAAAACTCGAAATACCCGTTAACAACACTCGCTTTTCCTCTGTATAACTTGTTATTCTGAATTTCAAACGAGATTAATGGCGCGCCGGGATCATTTACCAGTGTCTCCTGTAATTTGACTTTATCAAATACCGTCGGATACACCACTCCATTGAACGAATTCAAAACACTCCCGTTAAAATCTTCCAGATGCCCCTTGATTGTCACCTTACTCAATGCACTCAAGGTATCAACGATTATCGCAGGATCAAGACCATTCACGCTATCTGTAACAATATTCATTTTGGGGAGGGCAATTTGAAGAGCTGGATCGCCAATTAAGGTGAAACTTCTCTTATTCAGATCTCCGGCTGTTCCATTTTTTGTCAAACGAATAATCTCTCCAAAAGCATGCGGCTGAAAATTGTCATCTCTGGTAAAAACGTTTTGAATAAAGGCCTTAATCGTTTTTTTATTATTTGAATACGTTACAGATCTCGTCGTTGTCATTAAAGCAATCGCTCCTCCGTATGGATTAAGCGAAACCCACTCCCCTGCCGAGATTCGATCTGGGTCGTCGAATTTGGTAAATTCACAGGTAGCAGAAACAAACAATGGCATTCGATCAATGTTCTTCCAATCTTTAATTTGAGGGATGGTGATGACCCGTTCTTCGGCCACTCCTACTTCTCCTCCATGTCCGACATAATTCATCACCAGAACGCCTCTTTCCATGTGATCATTGATCTTTCGAACGACTTCAGGATACCGCTCACCTCCGGCGGTTACCACCTGTTCGAAAGCATCCAAATAAATCTTGGAAACATTTATGTCAGGATGATGGATTTTTAAGGAATCATATGCTGGTTCGCAATCAACACCGATAAACTGGTACTCTTCGTCATCAGCAATTTGGGCGTATTTCGTCCTCCAATCACCAAAAGTCGACGATCCATTGTCGGAAGCACAATTGGTATTCTGGGTAGAATACAACGCCGACCCGTTCTTCATATAGTGTTCGATTTTATCCACTTGTTCTTTCGCGATTTCTGTGGATGAAATCAAGAGGCGTCCAACGCCAATATCCAGTTCATCATTCGCTCCAATCGCTTCTGAATCGTCCAAAAGACCGTAGTAATCATCGGTAACAAGCGCGCCGATATGATGTTCAGAATGATCCACTTGATACGTCACTAAATAATTTGAATTGGACACAAGGTTTCGGTGATCGAAGGTTCCGTCCCCGAACAATAACAGATACTTAGGTCGGGTTTCGGGTGCACTCGCTCCTCTATCGTAGAACATTTTCGCAAAGGTTTTTATGGCCGTTGCGTCTTGAGCACCCGAACTGAATTCGTTGTAGATTTGTTCAGAAGTAACTACATGAACAGTTAATCCATTCGCTCTGTGAAGATTCGCTAATCGATCAGCTTGAGCGGTAAACAGCTTGTTTGTCACGATCAAATAATCTACCTGCTCCAACCCATGTAAGTTTTGAGGGGCTAGGTTCGAAACGAACGTTGGCGCTAGGAATACGGTCCCGTTAGACGCGACAAATTCCTTAATTGAGTCAAGGCCTGTTGTAAATTCATAGGATGAACCAATTGTTGTTCCGTTCATCAATTTTGGTTCATGTCGATCTGTTACATCCCACACAAATCCGCTTGTCGGAATTCCCGTTAATGAAAATCTTCCAACATTTCCGGGGCCAACAGAAGGGAGATCCCGAAAATTGAATTGATTTCCAGACATTGTTAAACCACGACGGGCATTCATCTCAATATAATCTAGGTAGGTTAGCACTGCGGGAGAAGATCGCGTAATCGTCATTTGAAGGCCCAATGAAGATGCTGGATTTGATATCTGAAAAGAACTTGATCCTCGCACAAAATCTTCGCCAACCGTACTCAAAGTTGTATCAGACACTTGCACTCCATTGATAGAGTAGCTTTGTGTATTCACGGTTCCTGGCCTGGCATTCGTCGCGTGAAACACCTTGAAATAGGCGTTTGCCGAAGGATCAACATTTGGTGCTCCGAATGTAAATGTTCGTGAAAGTTCTGTGTCGAATAGTTCACCATAGAAGCGTTTACCTCCTTTCACAAGGGAAGCCGATTCTGTTTCATATTTCTGAAAGAAAGAATAATTCGAAATAGTGTGGGTAACGGGATTAGTAGAATTGGGAATTGACGTTATTCTGAAGGGAGTCGTTGAAGTATTCACATTAATGAAATAACATGAAACACCCGAATACGTATTCCTATCCTGTGTGAGTCTCCCTCCAGCTACACGTGTTCTGTTCGGACCCCAGGCGTAAAACAACACGTAATCTCCGATATCGAATGAGCCATCATTACCTCCTACAATCTGAATTGCATTCTTTGCTAAATCATCCGTTCTTGGTGCACTATTCAGTTCTGGCAATTGCCCGTCGCCATTTCCATAAATGTTGATATGATTGGGATCCAAGGTATTAATGTTCACTCCAAGTGGAGTCAAATGTTCTTCTAAAAAATCTCGGTCAATTTTATGAACTCCATCTTGTGTTACTGCTATTTTTATCCAAACTCCCGAACCAGTCTGCAATACAGAATTCGTCACGAAGTCTTTCTGGACAGCATTCGGAGTAGTGATTCCCTTCGAAAACTTTACTTCAACTTGTGTTATCCTGTGAATCTGTCCGCCAACTTTCATGAAAGGCATCATATTTAAAACCGCGTGACGCTCGGATGAGGCATTGGAGATTGTGACGAGGTATTCCGGTTCACCAACTTCTATGTTCTGATCTTGAAGATAATTGATTTCCTTCGAGTGCGCGGGAGTGGTACTTTTGATTTCCAAATCGACTTCTAAAGCTGCATTGGAAGTCACCTTCTCGCGCCAGAAAAAATTGGGTCGATTACCATCAAGTATTTGTCCGTCAATGGCAGGAATTATGATCTGTTGATCATTAAAATTGAACTCGGTCGGTTCTAACCAGGGGATGCTAATTGTCTCGTTGTCTTGACAAAATGCGTGATTGACAGGAGTAAATCCAACGAAAAATAAGGTGAAGATCAGCCAGTACTTCTTAGTGGTTTTTGTTTTCATAATAGTCGTAAAACGAAACTTAAATAGGTTCAATTATGAAACGTTTTGACCGCTACTATATTATGCTAACCTCTACTTTTTTTTTAAATAAAAATCACCTTTAACTGAAAGAAATACAGATAATTACATTGAAACAACAGAAAACATAAAAAAAGGGATAAGTTCAAAAAAACTTATCCCAATATATTCAGTAAAATGAAAAACAAAGACCTTATCTAAGGATGACCAATTTTTCAGTTTTCTCTGCGATCTCACCTTCAGGTGTTCTCACTTTAACATGATAAACGTATACCCCTTTGGCAAGTTGATCACCGAAATCATCCAATCCATCCCAGTGAATTCCCTTTGAGCGGAAGCCATCACATTGAACGGATTCGTTGATGGTTTTTACTACTCGTCCTGAAACGGTGAAAATTTGGATTTGAGCATCAAGATCAACGCACGCCTGATTATGTTCGAAGAAGAATTCTGTACTCGTAGTGAATGGGTTTGGATAATTCAATACATGTTCCAATTCAACATTCTCCTTGTTGCGAACAACAAATTCGATGCTTGTTTCTGAAGAGTTGTTATTCACGTCCCACACCTTCAATGAAAGCGTATGAGGTCCAGCCTCCAATTCATTGAAATTGTAACGAATCTCTCCAGATTGATATGAATCCAAATCGGCAGTGTAATAATCATTCAATACGATTGGGCTTCCAGATTCACCATCGAGAACAGCGATCAAATCATGACCGATTCCATTCCCAACCGTGTTGATTCCATTTTCGTCGAAAACTTTAGCAATCAGGATAGGCGTTTCATCAGAAATCCCACCACTCACGAAGCTTTCATCATTGAGGTACAATTCAATGTCCGGTCCGACAACATCATTAATTCCATTTGGATCAATTCCTCCTATCACTACGCGTGTATCGGATCCGATCGCATCAATTGAACCGTTCTCAGCATAATAACTCAACTTACCAAAGTCAAAAGAATAATTGATGTCTTTTGGTACGACAAACGAAAACTCGAAGTAACCATTCGTTACGCTCGCTTTTCCGCTGTACACTTTGTTGTTTTGAATTTCAAAATCAACCACTGGCGAATTTGAATCGTTCCCTAAGGTCTGTTGCATTTTGATTTTATCAAATACTGTAGGGTACACTACTCCGTTGAATGAATTCAAAATAGCTCCATTAAAGTCTTCCAAATGCCCTTTGATGGTCACTTTACTCAATGCACTAATTGTATCAACTACGATCCCAGGATCCAAGCCATTCACACTATCCGTAACAATGTTCATTTTCGGAAGTGCAATTTGAAGCGCAGGGTCACCAATCAGCGTGAAACTTCTTCTATTGTTTGAAGAACCTGAGTTATTTTTTGTCAAACGCATGATTTCACCAAATGTGTATGGCTCATGGTTCGCATCTCTTTCAAACACTCTACTAATGAATTCCGAAATAGTCGCAGTATTCACTCCAAAGAATACCGAACGAGTGGTTGTCATCAACGCAATTGCTCCACCGTAAGGATTCAACGAAGCCCATTCTCCGGCGGAAACACGATCTGGATCATCATATTTTGTAAACTCACAAGTAGCTGAAACAATCAGTGAAAGACGATCAATATTTTTCCAATCCTTGATTTGAGGAACAGTTACAACACGCTCCTCTGCTACTCCCACTTCTCCTCCGTGGCCAACGTAGTTGAGTACAAGCGCACCTCGCTCAATTCGATCATTGATTTTTTCTACAACGTCTGGGTATCTCGCTCCTCCTGCTGTTGTTACTTGCTGAAACGCATCTAAGTAAATCTTATCTACATTCATTTCAGGGTGATTCGACTTGAGGTAACTCGCCGCTGGCTCACAATCGATATTCAAGAAATACCCATTCTCTTCGTCATCTGCCACCTGAACATACTTGGTTCTCCAATCACCAAAAGTAGATGATCCGTCATCGGATCCACAATTGGTGTTTGCCGTAGAATACAACGCCGATCCGTTACGCATGTAATGCTCAATTTTGTCGACTTGTTCTTTCGCAATGTCTGTCGATGAAATCAACAATCGCCCTACTCCAATATCCATTTCGTCGTTGGCTCCAATTCCCTCTGAATCATCTAGTAAACCAAAATAATCATCTGTTACCAAGGCTCCAATATGGTTTTCCGAGTTATCAACTTGATACGTCACCAAATAATTCAAATTGGAAATGAGGTTTCTATGATCAAATGTTCCGTCTCCAAAGAGTAACATTTGCTTTGGACGAGTTTCTGGAGCTAACACACCTCGATCGTAAAACATTTTCGCAAACATCTTGATTGCCGTAGCATCCTGAGCACCCGAACTGAACTCATTGTACACCTGCTCAGAAGTAACAACGTGAACAGTCAATCCATTCGCTCGGTGAAGATTGGCTAAACGCTCTGCTTGAGAGGTGAAGGTTCTATTCGTAACGATTAGGTAATCTGCTTGTGCTAAACCGTGAAGGTTCTGATTATCAACAGTGGAAACGAACGTCGGCGTAAGGAACACTGAACCATTCGATGCAACAAATTCTCTTAATGAATCTATATCGGCATTGAAATCATATGTTGAACCTACATTGGTTCCGTTAATCAATTTTGGAATATGTCTGTCAGTAATATCCCAAACAAATCCGCTTGCAGGTATCCCTGACAATTGGAAAGTTCCAACATTGCCAGCTCCTACAGATGGAAGATCTCTAAAATTGTATTGACCACCCGTCATCGACAATCCACGACGACCATTCATGATAATGTAATCTAAATATGTCAAGATTGATGGTGAAGAGCGCGTTATGGTCATTTGAACGGCCATGGATGCCGACGGATTTGTTACTTGGAAAAGCTGAGACCCTCGCACAAAATCAGAACCTGTAGTTGGAAGTGATGAAGATGCTAATTGAGCCCCATTTACCGAGTAACTGTGAGTATTTCCTCCACCAGAACTCGCATTGGTTGCGAAAAACACTTTAAATGCTGCTGGCGATGATGCATCCATACCTGGCGCTCCCATTGAGAAAGTTTGGGAAAGCTGTGTATCGAACACCTCACCATAAAACCGCTTACCTCCTTTCACTAGAGAAACTGATTCTGTTTCGTACTTCTGAAAAAATGAATAAGTCGATAAGGAATGAGTAACCGGATCATCAGAGTTTGGTATGGCCGCCACACGCAGTGGAGCTTCAGCAGAGTTTACATTAATGAAGTAGCAAGAAATAGTTGAATACGTATTTCTATCCTGCGTCAACTCTCCACCACTTGCACTAATTCTGTTGGGCCCCCATCCATAAAACAAGATATAATCTCCAATATCAAACGAACCATCTCCACCACCAACGATTTCGATAGCATTTTTCGCTAAGTCATCTGTTCTCGGAGCGCTGTTCTGCTCTGGAAGACGACCATCTCCATTCCCGTAAATATTAATATGGTCGGGATTTAATGCATTAATATTTACTCCCAGCGGAGACAAATGCTCTTCTAAAAAATCTCTATCAATTCTGTGAACACCGTCCTGAGTTACAGCAATTTTTATCCAAACACCTGATCCATTTTGGAGAACAGAGTTTGTTACAAAATCTTTCTGAATAGCATTCGGAAGATCAATTCCTTTAACAAACTTAACTTCCACTTGAGTAATTCGATGAATCTGTCCGCCCACCTTCATGAAAGGCATCATATTTAGCACTGCATGACGCTCAGACGCCGCCGTAGATATGGTAAGCAAGTATTCCGGATCGCCAATCTCAATATTTTGATCATCCAAATACTTGATTTCTTTTGGGTCAGCTGGTGATGTACCTTTGATTTCGAGCTCAATTTCCAGAGCCGCTTTTGACGTAATTTTTTCACGCCAGAAAAAATTGGGCCGTTTTCCGTCTAAAATTTGGCCTTTTATCTGAGGAATGGTCACTGAGTTTTCGCCTTCCAGAATTTCAACGGGCTCTCCCCATGAAATATCCAAGAGTTTATCTTGTTGACTTATTGCTTGATTGGCCCAAACTAAACAGTTTAGTACGATAAATAAGCTAAAAATTGAATTAAACGTAGTTCGTATTTTCATAGTACAAATATCAGTGACTTTTCTGATCCAACAAAAAAACGGAACAATTCTTTGAATATTATATGCATTTTGTAATATTTGTAACTTTATTTTAAGAATCCCGTTATAGACTAATCGGACTCACCTTTAACCGATTTATGAGACGTATTACATACTTACTAACTTTTACCCTGATCAGCTTGTCTGCAGGTAATGTCTATTCACAGGACCCTCAATTCACGCAATTCTACGCCAACCCTGTCTATCTGAACCCCGCATTTGCTGGTTCCAACGGTTGTCCTAGGCTTTCCATGAACTACAGAAATGAGTGGCCCAACCTTACAGGAAACTATGTAACGTACAGCGCATCCTATGACCAATACTTCAATAATGTTTCTGGAGGAGTTGGCGTAATCGCACTGCACGATAGACAAGCGCAAGGAACGATCAACACGACAATGCTCGGTTTGGTTTATTCGTATCACCTGAAGGTGAACAGAAAATTTTCTATGCTTTTCGGAGCTAGGGCATCAATGTTTAACAAAACACTTGACTGGGATAAATTGACATTTGGAGATATGATTGATCCTCGACGTGGATTTATTTACGCAACTGGCGATGTTCCTCGAGGTGGATCAAGATATTTCTTCGACGCTTCTGCTGGAGTTGTTGGTTACAGCAAGAATTTCTTCTTTGGATTTGCTGCACATCACTTGAATCGTCCAAATGAATCAATGATTGTTGGCGAATCTCGTCTTCCCATCCGAATGACAGGGCATATGGGAGCAGAAATTAAATTAGGAAATAAGTCACAGTACGCAAACAGTACCTCTATCATGCCGAATATTGTTTATCAATATCAAAATGGCTTCCAAGAGATTAATATTGGTACATATGTGAAGTACGGAGCGTTTACAGCGGGAGCATGGTTCCGAAACAAAGATGCCTTCATTCTCGCTATTGGTGTAAATACTGGAAAATTTAAATTGGGATATAGTTATGATGTAACTGTATCAAGATTGAACAACGGGGTCTCTGGTGGATCTCATGAAGTTTCGTTAGGAATTAACTTTAATTGTAAAGACAAACCGCTATCGTTTAGAACGATTTCGTGTCCTTCTTTCTAAAAAGTGTAACTATTTATTTCTGATCCGTTGTAATGAGTAAATTTGTGAATCAAGAATTATGAAAACCAAAAATAACAATATGCGATTCTTAAGCTATTTATCACTAGCGCTTGTAGGAGCATTCTTCGTTGCCTCTTGTTCGAGGGAAGCGTCGAATACAACTGGTTGGGATTACAACAACCCCAAGACTGGTGGTTTCCAGAAAGTACCATTTGTTGATCAAGAAACAGGACCTGGTCTTCTTCTTGTTGAAGGTGGAACATTTACAATGGGACGCGCTGAGCAAGACGTAATGCATGATTGGAACAACAAAGCACAACGTGTTACTGTTTCCTCTTTTTACATGGATCAAACGGAAGTTACGAACTTCCACTGGTTGGAGTACTTGTACTGGATTTCACGTGCATACAACGAGACGTATCCAATGGTTTACAAGAATGCATTGCCTGATACACTAGTTTGGCGTTCGAAATTAGGGTTCAACGAAAAGTATGTTGATTACTACTTGCGTCACCCTGCTTACCGTGATTACCCGGTAGTTGGTGTTTCTTGGTTGCAAGCAAATGATTACTGTAAATGGAGAACGGATCGTGTAAACGAGTATATCCTTATCCGTGAAGGAGTTCTTGGTTTCAACATTGATCAACGAGATGATGCGACTTTCAATACTGAGTCTTATTATGCTGGACAGTATGAAGAAGGACTCGTTAGAAATGTACAAGATTTAAATCCATCGAACTTAGATGGTAAGAAATTAGGAAGACGTATCGTACGTATGGAAGATGGAATTCTTCTACCTCGATACCGTCTACCAACTGAGGCTGAATGGGAATTCGCCGCAACAGGATTAATAGGAAACCTTCAAGAAGGAGCTGAAAACATTTCAGATCGTCGCCTCTACCCTTGGAACGGACAC
>JBGCDF010000298.1:0-5171 GCA_045105095.1 Crocinitomicaceae bacterium
CTCTTCCGATCTTATAGTAACTATCAAAAATGACATTGTTTAACTAATCCAACCAGTCAGCCAATCAATTTGTTACAATAGTTTTTCAACCACAAATCCCACAAATCCCACAAATCCCACAAATCCCACAAAGCGAGCAGAGCTCTTCCACAAAGCTCTTGTGCATCAACAAACAGTTGATCCGTGTCCTTGTGGTAAAAAAAAGCACAGTAATATAGTAACTATCAAAAATGACATTGTTAAACCAATCCAACCAATCCAACCAATCCAACCAATCCCCACAAAAAACTGTTCATAAAAACGTGGATACTAAATCGTTTTTTGGATTCGATTCAGCCTCTTACTCATTATCTTTGTAAAAAAACTCCAAATATGCAGTTACTCGACGGGAAAGCAACATCGGCAGAAATCAAACAAGAATTGCACAAAGCAGTTCAACAACGCAAAGACGAAGGAAAGAAAATTCCGCATCTGGCGGCAGTCTTGGTGGGGAATGACGGAGGATCGATGACCTACGTAAATGCAAAAGTGAAGGCCTGTGATGAAATTGGTTTCGAAAGTACATTGATACGCTACGATGAAACCGTTTCCGAAGAGATTTTACTTCGTAAAATTGAAGCCTTGAATGAAGACGAGAGCGTAGATGGATTCATTGTGCAACTGCCGCTACCGAAACACATTGACGAACTCAAAGTAACGCAAGCGATTGACTCAAGAAAAGACGTTGATGGTTTTCACCCAATGAACCTAGGGAACATGGTGTTGAACCTTCCAGGATTTTTACCTGCTACTCCAGCTGGAATTGTCGAACTGTTGAAACGAAACAAGGTAGAAACCGAAGGGAAATCATGTGTGGTAATTGGCCGAAGTAACATTGTGGGAACTCCATTGAGTATCATGCTCGGACGAAACAAGAGTCCTGGGAATTGTACAGTGACACTTACGCACAGTAGAACAAAGAACTTGAGTGATATTACCTCCAAAGCAGACATCATTGTTGCGGCAATAGGTCGGCCAGAATTCGTAACCGCAGACATGGTGAAAAGCGGCGCTGTAGTAATTGACGTAGGTACCACCAGAGTGGAAGATGCCTCAAAAGCAAGAGGTTGGGCATTAAAAGGCGACGTGAAATTTGATGAAGTTGCCCCGAAATGTTCGTATATTTCTCCTGTGCCAGGTGGTGTGGGGCCAATGACAATTGCCTCCTTGATGATCAATACACTGCGCGCAATGGAATTAAACGGAAAATAACCTTACATAAAAACAAACCAAAACCGAATAAAATGAAAAAAGTATCCATTTTAAGTTTAATCACCCTCGTTGCAATTGTGATCTCGTCTTGTGGTTCTTCGAACAACGTGGTAAGCAACAGCATATTCTCAAAGCGTAAGTACAACAAGGGAATCTTCATCAATAAGAAGGCCAACTATAAAACAGCTGATGCGAAGACAAAGAGTACTGATATCAAAGAAGATAAGTCAATTGCTAAAGCAGAAAAAGTAACCGCGAAGCAAGAGAAAAAGGCACAAAAAAGAAATGTACTCGAAACGACTATCGCTACTACTGATGTGGAGACTGAAGCGTTTAACATTGTTGTTCCAAACGAAGGATTAGCAGAGCAATCTCCAATTGAAACACGCGCACTATTGAGCGATGATTCCGATGATCTCGAATGGATGGAAGTAGAAACGAATGAGGCTCAATCTGGCGAATCAGTTCAACAGAATACAGCACCATACACGACCAAAAGCTCGAAGAAGGGATTAAGCGGTTGGGCTGCAGCAGTTGACGGAATGACCGTTCTTCTTGTGATTTTGGCATTATTCATCCCACCATTAGCAGTATTCATTTTCGAAGGAGCTACATCACGCTTCTGGATTGATTTGCTTCTGGCAATACTCGGTATCGGTTTAGGAATCGGACTTGGCGGATTGGCATACCTAGCGGCATTAGCAGCAGTAATCTACGCCGTCCTGATTGTCCTGAGCGTCATCTAGCAATAAATATAAAAAGAATGAAGGGAGCTTATTTCGATAAGTTCCCTTTTTTTATGGGTGTTCCCCAGTACCGATAGCTATCGGCACAGGGTCGTGCTATCCACTGTATCTTGCCACTCCTTCCAGCAGTAGTCAAGGATGCCGTTCCTATCACTAACGCATCACAATCACTCATTCAATCCAACACGCAGCAGCGAAACTAATCGAACAATCAAACAATCGGAAAATCAGACAATCGAACAGCGCAGCGAATCAGACAATCGGACAATCAGACAATCGCACAACGAATCCACTAACTCACCCCACGTCAAAAACAAAAGAAATCAACCTAGGAATTTCTTTCTCCGAATCTTCATCGAACCATTCCTTCAATTCAAGCATCTTGAAATCACAAGCTTCAGCAGCCTTGACGTACTCGGAAATGTTATGCGTGTACGTCTCAAGTTCCTGAGTTCCCTTCTCCGTCTCGAATTTTGCTTTACTCCCAAGATACTGCTTGAACGGATGTAGTTCACAAATAAAAAATAGGCCATTGCTTTTCAACTTGCTTCTGGCTTGATCAAATATGTGATCGAGATCCTCAATGTGTTCTAGGGTCAAACTGGAAGTAACGAGATCAGCGGATGCGTCTTCAACATTCCAAGGCTTCTTGAGATCAGCTTTTTCGAATTGAACCCGAGGACTGTTGATCTTCTCTTTGGCTTTATTCAGCATTTCTCCAGAAAAATCTAGCCCAATAACTTCGTGCGCGTTTTCCAATAACCAACCAGTGTTCTTTCCAGTTCCACAACCCAATTCCAAAACACTTCGGAAATCATATCTCGACAAAACTGAAATCGTAGCATGCGCATCTAAATCACGCGTCCTATTGTTGTTGGAATCATATTGCTCCGCCCACGAATTATATGCTTTTTCTATACTCACTCCCTGTAATTTTAATACCACCACCTACCGAATCCAACAGCCCAACACCGCCGCAGGCAGCAGCGAAGCTAATCCCTCGCAGTGAGCCTGTCGAACTGAACAATCCAACAATCCAGTAATCCAACACTGCCAAGAAGAAACGTTAGCTTCTGAAGACCGAACGTTAGTGAAGTAAGTAAAAAGCACTGATTTTGAAAGTGAATCCAACACCGCCGAAGGCAGTCACGCAGAGAATCAAACAATCAGATAATCCAACAGCGCAGCGAATCAGATAATCGACTCTACAATCGCTCCAAATGCGTCTTCACTCCATCCACCAAAGAATAACAAGCCAGCTTATCCTTGAAAACAGAAGACTTAAAAATGGATTTATTCAGTAGCATACGCACACATTCCTGAATTCCCTCCACAATAGAAGGGTGAGGGTGTACTAGCTCAGATAAAATTTCAATAGGAGCTTGAGTTTTAATCAATAGCCCAACAGCTTGAATGGCAGTAGAAGCATGCTCTCCAACCACGCGCATTCCTAGGATCTTCATCTCATCATCATTCGAAACAATAATTTTGAAGAAACCTTGTGTCTTTCTCATCGCAATGGCGCGCGCAATAACCGAGTAGTCCACTTTTACAATTTTCACTGGAATGTTTTGCTCAATGCACTGTTGCTCGTTAATTCCAACAGCGGCCACCTCTGGCTTGAGGAACATAATTGTACACACGTTGTCGTATGACAAACGCTCAACAGACTCACTGAAGGCCTTTTCTACCGCGTGACGAGCTTCAATTTCGCCCATGTTTACGAGGGCAATGCGCCCTGAGAGGTCACCAACAGCGTAAATATTCGGAATATTCGTCTGAGTGTCATCGTCGCCAATGTGTCGTCCACGCTTCGACATAGCAACACCGGCATTTTCGATTTGCAATGACTCAATGTTCGGAACACGTCCGATAGAAAGTAAGGCTTTTTCAACTTGAATAACTTCCGAACTTCCATCTTTATATTTCAATTCGTATTCGATCTGTCCATCTTTGTGTTCGAGTCGATCAAGGTTAGCGTTGTGATGAATAACCACGCCTTGATCTTCCAGATTTTTCGCTACCATTTGACTGATATCTGGATCTTCAAACGGAAGAATTCTATCCTGACGATCAATTAGGAACACTTTTGTCTTTCCGAAGTTGGAGAAGATCGTTGCATATTCACAACCAATTACCCCAGCCCCAACAATAACCAGACTCTTTGGATAATCTGAAATATTATCGATCCCATCACTGGTTAAAATGTGCTTCTCATCAACCTCGATGTTCGGAATGATTCTCGGACGACTTCCTGTAGCAAGAACGATATTTTCACCACGAACAATTTTTTCTTTTCCTTCGTGCGTGATTTTTACTTCATGTTTAGAAACCAATGAACCCTTTCCTCGCTCGTAGTGAAGCAGTTTGTTCATGGTTTCCGTTTGCAACAATTTAATGTGACAAGAGTACTGGAACTTGCGCTCAAAGATGGCCTCATTCAATGTCCGCTGAACATCTGCCCATGGCATGTCAATAGGGGATCTACCACACGACTTCAAGGTACTGTTCATGTCAGATACACGGTTAGAAAGTTCCCATAAGGTTTTAGAGGTCAAGGCTCCGTTATATACACCAGCGCCACCAACTCGGTCCATTTCGATTAAACAGACTTTCTTTCCGAAATCAATTCCACGCATAGCAGCAGCGTATCCAGCAGGTCCACCACCAATCACAATAAGGTCAAAATTCTCCATGTTTCATTAAATTGCGGCTTAAAGATAAGAAAGCCATCCAAAATCAAAATGAAGTATCAACAAGATCTTGAAAATGCCCAAGAAAACGAAGCAGAATTGAAAACGTTTCTAAAGCGAGTAATTAAGAAGAAGCCCAAAAAATTAGACAATACATTTCAGGATGCACACGAGCGTGCCTTCGAGAAAATCGATTGTCTAGAATGCGCCAACTGCTGTAAAACGACCAGTCCAATATTTCGGGATATTGATGTTAAAAGAATCTCGAAAAAGATGAAGTGCTCCACAAAGGAGTTCGAAAACAATTACCTGACCAGAGACGAAGATGGAGACTTGGTGCTCAAAAGTAAAACATGTACTATTTTGAAAGAAGACAATAACTGTTCCATCTATAAAATGAGAAATAAGGAATGTCGAAAATAAAAAAAAAAAAAAAAAAAAAAGGTTGTTCAAGTAATGAATTTGACAGAAAAAAACATGC
>JBGCDF010000299.1:0-9576 GCA_045105095.1 Crocinitomicaceae bacterium
TGACTACTCCTTCTCACTTCGCGTATTTCAAAATCGCTGAAGGCTGTGACCGCCCTTGTTCGTTTTGTGCGATTCCACTGATGAGAGGGAAGCACGTTTCTACTCCGATTGAAGATTTGGTGAAACAGGCGAAAAGTCTTGCTGCTCAGGGAGTAAAGGAGTTGATGTTGATCGCACAGGATCTTACCTACTACGGATTGGACATCTACAAAAAACGAGCACTTGCTGACTTGTTAAATCAGCTTGCTGACGTTGAAGGGATCGAATGGATTCGATTGCACTACGCTTACCCAAGTGGATTCCCAATGGACGCACTTGAGGTGATGCGCGAGCGCGAGAATATTTGTAATTATTTGGACATTCCGCTTCAACACGGGTCAACGAATATGTTGAAGGCAATGAGAAGAGGAATCACGCGAGAGAAGACGGAAGAATTGATCGCGAACATCCGAAAAACTGTTCCGGGGATTGCCATCAGAACAACCTTAATCGCAGGGTATCCCGGCGAAACCGAAGAAGATTTTCAGGAAATGTATGATTTCGTGGAGCAATCTCGATTTGATCGTTTGGGAATCTTCACCTACTCTCACGAGGAAAATACGCATGCTCACAACTTCGAAGATGACGTTCCCGAAGAGGTGAAGCGAGAGCGCGCAGATAAAATCATGGAGTTGCAAGCTGGAATTAGTTATGAACTCAATCAGGAGAAAATCGGAAATACGTATAAGGTTCTGTTTGATCGCATTGAAGGTGACTTTTTCATTGGAAGAAGCGAATACGATTCACCTGAAGTAGATAACGAGGTTTTGGTGAAGAAAACAGATGAGAATTACGTTCGAATTGGAGATTATGCGGAGGTGAAAATTACGAGTGCTGACCATTATGATTTGTATGGGGAGGTGGTTTAGTGCTTCAAGTGCTCCCTATGACCCAATCAGATTACACCAAGAATTATTATAAATTATTGAGGTTGTAAATATTCAGCTACAATCTTGCGCGCATCTTCCGATAGAATGGAATCTAATTTGATTAGCTCAGCTTTATCGAGAATTGAAAATACCTCACTCCTCAATACATTTGTCCATTCAGGATTTCCTTGGAATATAACTTGATTAAGAAAAGAACATAATTTTCCCAAAAATTCATCATCTGTGATTTTCCCAATCAAAAGGCTCTTTAGCACCTCTCCATAGACGCCGAAAGTGGCATAATTACCATCTTGATCTGGATCAATTTCCCAAAAGTAAATCTCAAATTGAGGGTCTTCTGAAAATGCTTGGAATAGAATTTTTGTAAGATTATTCATTGACTATTTTTTTAAACCAGACGCTGGTATTTGATTCAATACATCATTTATTTCATTTAGTAAGTTTTGAGCAACACTTCGATCATTATGACTAAGAATTAAGTTATACCATTCGGATTTCTTTAACTTTCTTTTCGAAACGGAATCAACCTTAACAATACGTTCATTTTTCAATAGTTTTTCCAACGAATTTCTCATTTCTTTTAATTTCATATCGTGCCAGATACCATTTGTGGGAAGCCCCGTTTTAATTTCATTCCTCAATGCGTCCATAGCACTTCCATCTCCTACAATATTTCCTGCAGCATTATCTCCTTTATCTTTGTACAATTGTCTCACGACGTTCTTCATTTCCTCACTTTCTACGGATTCGATTCTTTGATTTCTGACATTTTTGAACTCTGCCAGATCCTCATTTATCGGTGTACTGGAATCAAAATTTCCTCCCTGCGTATACTTCTTCCTCGGATTAAACGAAATCTCATACAAATCTCCACTAATCCTTCGTGAAGCAAATTTATCATTTCTCGGGAGATTGATTGTTGCATTCAGGAAGTATACCACATCAATCGCAGGCGGCGAAGGGTCAAGAGCATCGTTCATTTCGATGATCGCAAAAGCTTTTATCGCATCTTCCAATCGTTCGTTGTACTTATCTCCTCCGTCTAGGTCTTTTTTGACTTCATCTCGCAGTCTTGATTTATTCGTATCCGCATAATCATCCACATCAGGTGTACCCGCTTTCTTCGTTTTCGCCACATCGTCATACTTCCCTTTCAAAAATTTGTGGAAGCCTTCGAATAGCTCCTGCATCTTTTCCCAGAACTTCGAGGCGCCTTTCTTTGCTTTCGAAAGAACTCCGTTAATGAAAATTTTGATAAATTTCACCAAATCGCCTGCAGCGCGTGCTGCACTTTTCAGCATGGACAATCCTACCTTGAGTCCATTGAGAAGTGGTTTTATGATTTTACTGATAATTTGAACACCTTTCAATGCGCCTTTTACGGCTACCCAAATTCCAGAACTGAAAACAGCGAGAATCACTTCTGGAACAATGTAACCGATAATTTTACCGAATGAGAATCCTTGCTCGTATGGGGAACCTCCCGCGAATTGCACAAGCGTTTGAGCAGCTCCGCTCCCCATTTCCTTTCCTTTCGCTTTCAAAGTTGTGCGCATTCCAGAAATTGCGCCAATCATCACATCCATAAAACTCAGATCTTGTAAGGATTTCTGAATTTCATCCTTATTGGCAATGACATACTCTAAGGCATCCCCAGCGAAATTTGCGATCTTTTCATAGGTCTCTGGATCAGTTAAGATATCAGCCATGGTGCTAATAGCGTCGCCAACCATCACGAAGGTATCAACCAAATCTTTCCCCCAATCATATACGCCTTCAAAGAACCCAAACAGCAAACCTTTGTAGTGCTCCAATTGCGTCAAATTCCTCAGCGTTCGCTCCGTACTCATCACGAGCAATTTTGGATCACTTTTACTCAGAAAATCGAAGTAACCTATATTGAAGGAAACATAGAGGTCATAAATAAAGGATACACCAACCATTGCTCCTGCACCCGGGACGAAAGGCATGAGCGGTAAGATGTAGCTATCCAACCAACTCCAATCGGTTTGCATCTTCTCATAAAGTGAAAGCTGCTGTTCGTAGTACTTCTGTACATTTTTCTCGCGAACATCTTGCGGAATGGTTGTCCACCAATCAAGATAAGAGTTGATCAACACGGTAACAGGCGAATTATCTATGATCCATTGACCTCCATCTTCTGCCCAATTCGTGTTATCAAATTTCTGGCCTTCGGGTCGGTCGTGAATACGATAATACATATCTGCGGCACTTGGAATCCACATTCGAAGTCCACTTTTGACGATTGTTTCTTTCCACGCTTTTGGATCGTTCGAGTCGATACCTGCTTTAAAAACAGCTCCTGCTTCATCTCCTCGCCATTCTTCGTTAAAGCGAGCAAGTTCCAATACATAATTTCGGAATTCACCACTCGACTCAACAATTCCGACCTTGTCCTCACTTGTCGGTGAGTAGTACCTTCTCGCTATCTGGAGTAAGGTCTCATCCTGCTTGATTAAATGATATCGAACATCTGGAGAAGGTAATCTCGTTTCTACGAGATGCTTAGCAACGTATCCCTTTTCCCCAGTTTCGGTCATTACAGAATACCAACCGGGATCCTTTCCATCACTTCCGACACTTGTTTCTTTTAGCACCGTCATTCGTGTTCCAAACGGAAGGTGGGCAATGATACTTTTGGAGATTTCGCTCTCGAAGATAGCGTTCCCTTTAATTTTTGGATCATCAGGAGTGAAAGGCTTGCTGCGAAGGTTGACGCCTCCACCTTCCCACTCTCCAATTTTATCATTCTTCTTCGGCGGATCTTTTGCTAAGGCAGTAATGTTACCAGCATCTATGAATTTTTTTTCAGCATCCATTGACAAGAACTCTTGTTCCTTTTCTACTTGCTCCTTATTCAATTCAGCGGCAATCGCATTTTTCGTGGTAGGCGTTAGTAAACCAAAATTTTTCACTGAGGAACCGTAAATCAGCGTTTGAGCTCGTTCTACTGCTTTTCTAAACGTTCCACTTTCCTTTGTAACTAGAGTCGAATCCCCAGGAAACTTCTGTCCTCTTATCTCGAGAAATTTGAACACCAATTGTACATCTGAGGAAGAAATTGGGTGTGTAGTGTAATACTTCGTAAATGAATCTCGCTGTTGTAGCTCTGATCTATGCCCCGTTATAGAATCAATATAGATCCAAAAGCCATTGTAATTCCGATTATTCTTGAGTTCATCCCGCACCTCGCTTCTATTTCCCCCGTACCAATAAACGTATAGTGTTGGCACCTTTTCTTTGGTCACTTGGTAGACGTAAGGATCGCCATAATGCACTCTGAATTCGTTTAAACTGGGGATCGGATCGCCCAAAGACCATCCAAGACTTAATTGTTTTCTTGCCCAGCGCTGCATGTAGTAGTCGGAAATACCTGAATGCGATTCCAGCGCCTTGAATTGTGCTAATACCTGTTTCCAGTTATATAACTCCTTTTCTTTTGGCGTAAGTGGAGTATGATACTTTATCGAGGGACGAGGCTCTCTACTCGTTGAGATTACAGCTGTATCTTGCGAATCTTTTGGTGGGTCATTTCCATCTTCTTTCGATTGAGCGTTCTTTTCAGTGATTTGCGTTTCATCACCAACAGTTGCTTCTACCTCTTCATCATTCGCTTTTGTTTGTACATCCTTTTTCGGCAGTTCCCTTGGACTTACTCTCGGCTGAATGAATCCTGAACTTTGGAGTAAGCTACTTTCAGTTGTCTGCGATTGAATAAAAACCTGACTGTTCTGTCTTTCTTCGTGACTGTCAGACTTGGAGACTGACGCTTGTGGTTTGGGAACTTTAGTGGTGAATTCAGACAATTAATAGCATTTTTAGATTCTACTATTCTTATTCAAAAGCTCATCAACCCACAGGAAATTCCACAATTTGAATCGTTCAGAACTGAATGGACTCAAAAATACATTGGACGTATTTAAACCAAGTCGAATAATGATTAGTGTAATTAAAAGTACACTTTTTTTTTGTTCAGAACATCCCACAAAGAAGAGATATTTGACCCTGCAAAATATTCATCTTTGCATTTCACGGTTACAGATTAATTTCTCATTTTCACCAAATGAAACAATCTACCTATTCCATTCTAGACGATCAAGAAATTCTTATCAACGAGAAATACTTCGACGATCACAACAACCTTATTCGAAGTGTCGACTTCTCGATGCGACCCCATGAAGAAAAGAAATTCACGTACAACGATAAGAACCTACTGATTTTAGAAGAATCAATGGTTGAGGGGCGCGTAGGCGATTCTCAGGAGTTTGAATATGATTCGGAAGGGAACATCATTGAACAACGACACAACATTAACGGAGATCTGTACGAAAAAACAACTGTTGAGAAAACGGCGACGCATGAAAAACGAACCACGCTTCAGGATGACGAAGAATCTCAACGAGTGGAAGTAGAAATCGATGGTGAGGTGAAAACCTATCGCTTTTTCGATTACGGGGAACTCGCTCAAGTGAATACGGTGACAAAAGATGGCAACACGATCACTACGAAGTCGGAAATTCCAGGGCAAGAGCAGTTTTATGTAGAAGTTCAAGTGTTAAACGATGGCGGAGATCTCATTGAAAGCTCTGAGTTCATTGGAGAGAACAAAGTATCATCATTCCGACAAGAATTTGATGGGAAAAACAGAACAAAAACGATCTTTGAAAATAGCGCTCAACCGCACACGAACTATGAGGAAAGCTTCACTTTTGACGAGAGCGGAAACCGAGTAGCTTATGAGAAAACAGATGCTGGTGGACGCTTGATGAGTTTCGAAAAAGTGCGCTACAACGATCAAAACAAAGCGGTAGAAATTGCAGGGAATAATGGTTCTTCAAAGTTTCATCATCGTATTGATTATGACGATTCTATTTAGGCGGATCGATTCAAGCCACATTCTATACTAGAAAAGGGCAAGCTCTCACCTGCCCTTTCAATTTTCTACATCTTCATTCCTTATTTAACGCATTCAAATAGGTATTTTCGTTTGTCGCTATTTGCAGTTGAATTTGAATTAATTCTGAAAGAATCACAGAAATTGCGCTGTATTCGAACTGCGATGAGCTGAGCTCCAACACTTTTTCATCTCGATTCGGATATTTGTCCTGAATGAGTTCGTTGTACGCCGCTACATCTTTCGATAGAGCATCCAAACCCAGCTCTCCTTCAGCCAACACAAATGCCTGTTGCGCCCCGTTTGCATCTTGTGGATATTTCAATTCAGATACATCTAGATCTTTCGCTTTTGCCAATGAGATTCCTTCTGATTTGGCGATTGTATTTACTTTAATCTCATCGATCTTGTTGTAAAGATCCCGAGATGCAGTGTGCAATTCATCAAAATCCTGAAAGTCGCTTACCTTTTCAGATATCTCCAAATTTGCTTTGTTCATGTTCTCGGTATTCTCGATCAATCGCGAGTACGTAGGAGTAACACTATTGATGTATGCCTTACTATTTCCCATTCCGAACAGGGCAAACAACAAACAGCCACATGCCATCATTAGCACGGAATTTACCGTTGTGTTAAACCTCAATTCGGCGCGTCGTACCTTCGTTAGAAAATACGTTGGAACGAAAACCAGTATGAACGCTGCCAAACTGGAAATGATTAAGATGTTGGCGAAAGGCCAGTGCATAATCTTGAATAAGACTCCCACCGAAGCAATCATTCCGAGTCCCAATCCTATGGATAGCACCCATTTATCAATCGTTTTCTCTTCATCTTTAAACTTTAAGACGATCATTAGTGGGATAAAAAGCAAACCAAAAATGGCTACTCCCAAAACGAGCATCATCGAAGCTCCAGGCCAGTGCATAATCTTAAACAGCACTCCCAAGAGCGTTAATCCTGTGGATATTAATCCTGATTTTACCAATGTATTTTTCATGGCGTAATAATCGTTAAATGTTAGTAATTTGTCTGTCTCTTCCTGGATTTCTCTAAGTTCATCAGTGAAAAATCTAGGTAATATGCGCTCATAGAACTCATAAAAGTCATCCCCTGTATTCATCTCATTCTCAACAATGCAACATATGTGATCGAGAAGATTATCTTTCAAGTCTTCTGTTTCAATTCCACGCGCCACAATGTTATCGAGAATAAAATCTAATTGTTGCTCAGAAACACTAACCATGGCTCAAATTAGGTCCAAGATCCAACAATGCCTTCATGGTGACCACGAAGTCGGAAAACTCATTTACTTTCAGGGCGACCGTTGTTTGACCTTGTGGTGTGAGTCTGTAATACTTCCTCACACGCTTGCCGATGTACTCCTTCTCTACTTCCAGCTCGCCGGTTTTTTCGAGCGAATGCAAAGTTGGGTACAACGCCCCTTCAGTAATTTGAATTTTTCCGTCTGTTAGTTCTTTTACCTTTTGAGTGATTTCATAACCGTACATTCTACCATGCTCCTTTAGCATGTTCATGACGATTGTTTTTAGGGTTCCTTTAATTAGTTCTGATGAATACATAAGTCAAATATACATAAGATTCTGATGTATATCCAAATAAATACCTAATTTTCTTAGGTATAAGGTTGTTTTTCTTGCTTCAGCCATGTACTTACACCATCAAAAAAAGCTCTAAAACGCCTTTAAAATGGGGAGACCAAAGGTTTTAGGGTGATAATTTCTCGAGAATTGGAAGAAAGCGATTTTCGATAGAAGTTGGCTCCTTTCCTATCTGTTCAAATCCAAAATGGATGTAAAATTCCTCCGAATTTGGATCGGAATACGTAATAATGGCAGAAATTCCTTCCGAGTTTGTTCGCGCCAAAAGGTCATCCATAAGAACACCTCCCATCCCCGTTCCGATATGATCGGGAGAAATGAACATATTATCCAAGAGAACCTGATTGTTTTCCTGCATGCAGTAACTATAGTAGCCGATAACTTCCTCCTCCTTGATTAACTTGAATACTGCGTGTTCTTCTATGTACGCGGAAGTAATCGTTAAATCGGGAATCCACGCATCGATTTGCTCCTTTGAATAATCCCAATACGCTTTGGACGCAATAGTCAAATCTGTTAAAACAGCATTATCCTCTGCAAGGGCGCGAACAATCGTCATGTACTAAACAAATGTTGTTTCGAAGCATTCATCTACTTCTTGCTTCACTTTCATGGCAAACTTATCTTCCTTATACTGAACAATTCCTTGCACTAGGTCAAGGACGTAATCTTTTGACCATTCTCTGAAGTTCGCAGCAACTGCCGCAATGCTGTCCATGATATACTCAACTTCTTCGTTGGTCATTGTTGGATGAATAGACATTCTAATCCAACCAGGTTTTGTCGAGCAGTTCCCTTGATTGATATCGCTCGTTATTTGATCCGAAGTCACTTCGCTTACTCCGAATAAATAATGACCATAAGTTCCAGCGCACGAACATCCACCACGGGTTTGGATTCCAAATCGATCATTCAATAGTTTCACGCCAAGGTTGTAGTGAAGACCATCTATGTAAAAGGAAATTACCCCTAAGCGATCTTTGTGCTGTTCTGCAAGAATGTGCACATTACTCAACTTCGATAAACTATCCCAAATGATTTCGATTAATTCTTCCTCTCGACGTTTAATATTCTCCACCCCCATTTCGTTTTTTAACTGCATGCACATAGCAGCACGAATCGTCTGAATGAATGCCGGAGTTCCACCATCTTCTCTCGCTTCAATATCATCGGTGTATTTGTGTCCACCCCATGGATTCGTCCAATCGACTGTTCCTCCTCCAGGATGGTCTGGGATTTTATTCGAATAAAGCAAACTATTGAACACGAGTATTCCTGTTGTTCCCGGTCCGCCTAAAAACTTGTGAGGTGAAAAATAAATCGCATCTAGGTAACGGCCTTTTTCATCATCATCATGCATATCAATATGAATGTACGGGGCAGAACAGGCAAAATCGACAAAACAGAGACCTCCATGTTTATGAGCTATTTCTGCGACATCCATGTACGGTGTGATAATTCCCGTTACGTTGGAGCAAGAAGTAATTGCCGCAATTTTCTTCGCTCGGTTCGCATACTTTTCAAACGCTTTTTCAAAATTAGACAAGGAAACGAGTCCTTCTTCATCAGGACTGACAACCACAACATCAGCAATTGTTTCCAGCCAAGAAGTTTGATTTGAATGATGCTCCATGTGCGAAACGAAAACAATAGGTCTTTCATCTTCCTTCAAATCAATTCGATCACGGAACGATTCTTGAATTTTCAGTCCCAAAATTCGTTGAAACTTATTCACCACTCCGGTCATCCCTGAACTGGTAGAAACGAGAACGTCTGAGCTGTTTGCTCCGACGTGATCTTTAATGATTTGTCTCGCCTTACTGTATGCGTAGGTTGTCTTAGACCCGGTATAATTCGTATCCGTATGAGTATTAGCGACATATGGCAAAACCTTTTGCAATACCCTATCCTCAATTGACTGATACATCCGTCCACTGGCTGTCCAGTCAGCATATACGATTCGAATAGAATCATGGTAAGGCGTTTTCATTGTATCATTCACACCAATGATATGCTTACCAAATTTGGTAAAATAGCGTTCCATAAAGTTAGTTTTTGAGCAAATCCAGTGACAAAAGCACGAATTATTCAAAACAAATATAAGTTGGGAGTG
>JBGCDF010000300.1:0-9469 GCA_045105095.1 Crocinitomicaceae bacterium
CGCTTCCTCAAACACTAGCTCGTTTCAATTCGATTCCTTCACTCCTTAAAATAGGCGCCGATAACATACTAAGTTCTATTTTTCATTTTCGGAATACGAGATGCTTAAGATATTAAATCCACAGGTTTTGATCTTGATCCATCCTAATTATATTCGTCTGCAATAACTATCCACCAATTTAAGGATCGTTGGTATTCTGAATTCGCCATGCATGTTGGACACAAAGTTGCTTGCAAGATCCAAATCCACACCGAGCGCCGTAACATACAAGGCTTTGGTACTTTCTCCCCTAAGTACTTCTTTTCGAAGCTTGTCTATTGTCGCAAAGCTATTCTTCGCTACTCCAATAACAGGAATAGTCGAATCCAAACATTCGAACAAATATCCGCCTAAGCCGAGTTTTCCATGATCATCTAGGACGACAAAACCATCAATCACCAAGTAATCTTCTTGCGGATGTAATTCGATCTTTTTTAGGATACTTTTCAGACAAGGCAATTCTCGCTTGTAAAAGGAGCCGCTCTCATAATCGTCCACTCCCCCAACAATTTCAGTCAATTCGAATTCCACCTTATCACTTGACCAATCAGATATTCCAACGCATGAGGTCTGAGCCTTATCTTCGAAATAATGGGTGTCAAAACAGTAAATCATTGTAATAGTCGGTGCGTGCTATTCGTACATCAAATACTTCTCGCGAATTAGCTTAAACGCATCCAATTCGTCCTGCCAGGAAGCACGAATTTCTTGTCGAGACTTACCATTTTTCAACTGTTGAATCAATACGTTGTTTCCTGCTAACAAGTTGAACATTTTAGAACGATCAATGAAGGTTTTTCCCTTTAGAATATCTCTTGAATTAATCAAGTAGGTCAGATCAATTCTCGCTGCAGTTTCATTCTCTAACATGTGTAAATCATATCCATTACACTCCTTTCCATTGTGCTTCGGATTCTTTGATCCAGGTCCAGATTTCGGAGTAAATGCAAAATTAGATTTTGGAAACTCAGGGTGTCCATAATATTCAAAGGGGCGATCCGTACCACGACCAACACTAACAGTTGTTGCTTCTAGCAGGCATAAACTTGGGTACAACTGAATCGACGAATAAGAGCGTAGATTAGGAGATGGTGGAACTGGTAAATCGTAGTGCATGTCGTGCGTATACTCCCCACAAGGAATTACCGTATAATCGCACCTTAGATTCCCTTCTAACCAACCTTCTCCATTGATCATTTTTCCATATTCACCGATTGTCATTCCATAGACGATTGGAACGGGATGCATTCCAACAAATGACTTGTATTTCATGTCGAGAACTGGACCATCTACATAATGTCCATTCGGATTTGGACGATCCAACACAATTACGGGAATATTCGCTTGGGCGCAGGCTTCCATCACATAATGCAAGGTAGAAATGTAGGTGTAAAATCGTACACCGACATCCTGAATATCAAAGACCACCACATCCAATCCTTTTAACTGCTCCTGTGTTGGTTTTTTATTCTTTCCGTACAAAGAAACGATTGGCAATCCTGTTTTCTGGTCTTTCTCATTCGAGACATGTTCACCTGCATCTGCCTTTCCTCGGAATCCATGTTCAGGGGAAAATACTTTGGCAACATTCACGTCCATACTGAGCAAAGAATCCACCAAATGTGTCTCCCCAATCAATGAAGATTGATTTCCAATTATTCCAACTTTTTTCCCTTCTAATAAAGGTAAGTACTCTTCTAATTGTTCGGCTCCTACAGAAACTGAAATTATACGCTCAATTTGATCTTCAAAGATTACAGGGCCTCCCTCCTCTTGTTGCGGAGAATTGCTATATCCACAAGAAGAAATCAAAAAAATAAAAATGCTTTTCAAGCACAAAACCTTTGTGTACTTTAGTCGAAAAGTTCCCAGAAATTTGGCATTTGAATATTTCATATCAAAGAAAACGCTAAAGAGTGTCGTGCAAGGTAAGAAAGTTTCTAAACCTATTGTTCGAATCTCTGTCATTAGTATTGCTCTGGCGGTCATCGTTAATTTGATTACCATCGCCGTTGTAACGGGTTTTCAGCAAGAAGTACGCCAAAAAGTGAGTGGTTTCGGATCCCACATCTTCATTATGGAGGCGAGCGAGAATTCGATCTACGAAAGTGATCCTATTCAACGCAATCAGGAATTTCTAGCTGAACTAAAGAACGACCCTGGAATCAAGTCGATTTCTGCTGTTGGATACAAGCCTGTTTTACTTCAATCTGAAGAGCGGGAAATATCGTACAAACTTGCTTCAGGTAAGGATACTGTCGAAAATCAATATCAAGTACACGGAGCAGTTATCAAAGGGGTCGATTCTGAGTACGACTGGACTTTCTTTAAGAATTATTTACTCGACGGGACAATCCCTGACTATGGACAAGACTCCTGTGAAAATCATTTGGTCATCTCTCGAAAACTGGCTGCTGATCTCAATTATCAAGTGGGAGATAGAGTTAGTGCGTTTTTTGTCAAGCAAAAACCTGTCAAGCAAAAATTTAAGATCGTCGGAATTTATGAGACTGGGTTAGAAGAATTCGACAAAAAGGTGGTTCTTGGGAGTTTATCTTCAGTACAACAACTCAACGATTGGGGAATTAAGGCAGAGGTGAAAATCGCTGACACCACGGTAGCGGGCCTTGTGGTTGTAGAAGGAGATGTGACTGGTGGAAACGGTATTAATTATCGATACGACTGGGGCGAAGGGTTTGAGCAATACTCTGGAATTCCTTTCTGTCCTCATGAGGATACACTGATCCGTTTGATTGCTACCGATTACTTTTCCAGCACGCGCGAAGACCTTTCAGGATCTGCTATTCCCGACACAGCGTATCTGAAAATAACCGTAGAAGAAGGAGCTGAGTATCGCTGTTATTTTGAAGTGAACGAAGAAGGAGAAATCGATCGAGAATACTTGAATGATGAAGGGACGAAATTTGCTATTAGCGATGGAACCAAGCGTTTGATTGTCGAAAAATTTGACAGCAAAGGAAGTCATGAAAATTACATCAGTGGATTCGAAATCATGGTGAATGATTGGTCTAAGTTGGGCGAAGTTTTAACCCGAACAGAAGGACTTGTTGAAATGAAACTCATGCCTAATGGTGAAGTATTGAAGGCCACCAGTATCATTGAAAACGAACCTGACATTTTCGTTTGGTTGGGATTCTTAGACGTGAATGTGATCATCATTTTGGTACTGATGATTTTGATTGGAATCATCAACATGGGATCGGCGCTACTCGTGCTAATTTTGATTCGTTCGAATTTTATTGGAATGATGAAAGCCATGGGAGCAACAAACTGGAGCATTCGAAAAATCTTCCTGATTCAAGCGGGATTCCTGATTGGTCGTGGAATGCTTTGGGGGAACATCATCGGACTCGCGATATGTCTCGGACAGCAATATTTTGGATTCATACCACTCGATCCTGAAGTGTATTATTTGAGTCAGGTACCGATTGAAATCAATGTCTGGCATTGGATCTTATTGAACCTTGGAACCTTGGTGGTTTGTTTGAGCGCTTTGATTATTCCTAGTATGGTGATTGCGCGGATTAATCCTGTGAAGGCGATTAAGTTTAATTGATTTTCTGGATTCGCTTTGCTTCTGAATTATTGGATTAATAGATTTTTAGATTGAGAGGTCGGGGTTCGAGAACCTCGAAGTCCGTCTTCCAACAATCTTTCGTAAATTCATCCTACCTTATGAAAACACTACTATTAGCAATCAGTATTTTATCGTTTACAGGATTCAGCCAACAAGTGGATCTTGTTACACCACTCAGCGATTCCCTGATTGAAACTTCGGGACTTATATTTCTCAATGATCGCTTAATCACGCACAACGATTCTGGTGGTGAACATGCTCTTTATGAAATTGACACCACTTCAGGCAGTATTTCACGAACGGTAATCATCGATAACGTTACCAACATTGATTGGGAAGATGTATGCTACGACGACACGCACATTTACATCGCGGATTTTGGCAATAATAGTGGTAGTCGCACAAATTTGCGTGTGTACCGGGTTTCCATTTCCGATTACCTCAATACTCCGAACGACACAATTTCTGCGGACACCATTCTCTTCGATTATTCGGATCAAACAGATTTCACTCCTACTTCTCTATCTACGAATTACGATGCTGAAGCACTCATCTCCTGGAATGATAGCTTGTACATCTTCACCAAGAATTGGGGGAATCAATGGACGAATGTTTATGCATTACCCAAAAACCCAGGGAATTATTCGCTTCCTCGAATCGACAGCATAGACGTTCAAGGTTTTATTACTGGAGCAAGTTTTAATGTAGACTCTAATTCTATCATCCTTTCGGGATACACGTTCACATACCCCTTTGTTGTCGAACTAAAAGACTTAACGAGTTCTCAATTTTCTTCAGCAACGATAGAACGAACGCAAGTTCAATTGCCTGGTGGATACTCGTATCAGCTGGAAGGGATTGCGCCTATTGACGGCACGAGTTATTACATTTCAACGGAACAAAGTTTTAGTGGGTCCTCCGGGTTATTTCGGTTCAATTTGGGCACGCTGGGGCTAAGCTCATCTGATGCTAAAGTTGAGCATACCATTTATCCGAATCCTGCTACAGATTATTTATTCATGGATTTTAGCGGCTACATACGAACCGAGATTTATTCGGTCAATGGTAAACGCGTCCTATCAACTAAACAGAAGGTTATCAATCTTTCTGAATTCTCAAAAGGAAACTACTTAGTAATACTGATAGATGACAAGGGAAGACCAGCAGTACAGGAAAGGCTGATCATTCACTAACTACAATTTCGCTCCAAAACTAATTCCAGGAATCACGAAAAACCCTCCTCCATCAACAAACCACAAACCAGTGGCGGTTACTCGCATTAAAAACCTCTTCCCCATCTCTCCTCTATAACCGATTCGTGGTGATACATAGGAATACGAAAAGTCCCCCATCACAGGAACGGCATCAACTCCGAGCTCGATAGAGTGTTTCGGACCGTAGATCCAAGAAAGTCCAACAGGTAAGGATGGATAAGCATCATAGCCGTCATAAAAAACTCCGCCTCCTATTTTAGCGTTTAACCTCCAGTCTCCATTCCTAACCATATTCTTTTCGAAATTTAACGAACCAAGGAATCCAGAGCCACCAATTTCAAGGTATAAATAAGACGGCCTCGCATTCGAAATCGAATCGTTTGCCTGTTTTCCCTGGTGAGGGAAGTTCGTATGGGGAATTGTCTTTCGAATAGTCAGCTCAGGACCAAACGACAATCGGTTCAAGGTAACTTTTTCAAGAATCTCAGAATTATAGAATCCCATTTGGCTCGTAATCCCTAACAAGAAGTTCATGTTTCCCCGAGAGTATTTCACCCCAACAGCAGCTGATCCACTCAACAGAAAATTTTGGCTCGTCACATCTCCCTGACCGAAAGGAGTAATGACAGGAGCAGGTGAGTTTGTATGAGCATAAACATCGGTAGAACGGTTCCAGACTTCAAAATCTAGCAGAAACCCCAACTTAGCATAGGGTCTCCATCTCCCTGTCGGCATATATTCAATATTCAATGGAACACGCACATTTAGTAGTTTACCAAGTGTTTGTCTTTCATAATCATCCGATGCAAAACTCGACTCATAAATACCTAACACGGGTATATATGTATAAGTTAGATACGTCCGGACATAAGGATCTGTGCGATACTGACTGTAATTCAACCCTGCCCCAAACGAAACATGAAACTGCTTCGATAATCGGATAGAATGATTAAGGTCAAATCCGAGTTCATAGTCTGGAATGTACCAATTGTCCGTTGAATTGACTCGTTGATAAGGAATGCCTGAGTATACGCGTAAGGATCGTGAGTGATTTGATTGTTCATCTTGGGCGTGCACCACGCATACAACAGCAAGAAAGGTTAGGATAAGCAGTTGTTTCATTAATTACGAAACTAAACTAAGTAAGGGTACGTTGGAAAAAGAACAATTTTTAGAATCGTGCGCGGCTCACTTCCCGACCAAGCATGAAAGTCAATACTAACTCATGACTTCCTGCACTGTAGTTTCGAATTGGCGTAATGGGCAAATCCCAGGAATATCCCAGCTTAAATTGATTCGAAACATACAATCCAAGGTTGGCAACAATTGCGTCTTTATGACGGTAGGAGGCAGCGAACCAATAGCGCTCTTGAAATTCGAACTGAGACATAATTTCGAATGCAACAGGAGCAGGACGAACATACTTCACTAAGAAAGCAGGGGTAATGGTCAAATCTCTACTTACATCAAATTCGATTCCCCCAGTTACGAATAAGTGCATTCTTGGGTCAAAATTGAAATCTCTATTTCCAAACTGTACAAAGTCTTTCGTCAGTTGATTCATGGAAACACCGAAAAATCCACCATTGCCATGGAAATACATTCCAGCTTCCAATTCCATTGTATTCTGTGCCCCTTGATTAGCTGCGTAGGTATCATAGGTCTGATCAAAAACGCCGGTATTGGTCAAAACACTTAATACTTGTGCGTTTTCTGGAATAAATGATCGGTTCGAAAGTCCAAGACTGGTACCGAACGAAAGATTATAATCTCTGGTGATAGGAAGGTGCAGTGCATATGTCCCCATCATTTTGAACTGTCTAAACGGCCCGTATTGATCCGCGACAAAGCTCCCTCCGAAGGCATGAACCAATGAACCATAGCGCATTTGAGGATGGCGCACTCTCTTGTTTCCTCTACGGATCGTGCCAAACGTTCGTTTCATCGAAGCATTTCTCCACTTTTCAGCGGGAGCCGCAATGTACAAGTACGTCGTTTTGGGTGCATTTTCCAACCCTGCCCATTGCAAACGACCACCAACAGTAATGTTCATGAAGTCGTAAGCTCCTGTGGAAGCAGGATTTACCATGTATTGATTCTGTAAAAACTGGCTGTATTGAGGAACTTGCTGAGCACTGGAATAAGTGCTAAGGCAACAAATAATCAATAAAAAGGTCCATTTTTTCACGGAGGCAAACATAATGAGTTTTTTTCACTTCAATGCACATTCGAACTCAATCGAGATTTAGCGAAATGGCATATTAGCGAAATAACATACGCAACTATCGTGCAATTTATTCAAGAACGTAATTCAACCCGCTTCCGTTGGCTATTTCGTTGATAAAGCAATAAACTGAAATGGCTGGTATTTCTCAACATTATCGCGGTCGTTCTTATAAAGAGGACCGGCAACAATCGCTTCGGTAATCTGAACCTTGAGCTTATCACCCATTCCTTTATCCCCGAAATGATCTTCTAACAGCTTTTTGACCTTTTGCGCTCTGGATTTAGCCAATTGATCATTCGAACTAAATTCACGAGTTGGAACATACGATGCAGATGATTTTACCTTGATCGTCACTTCTTTGCCGTCTTTAATTTGGGATTGAACTCCTTCAACGAAGGCCAGTAGTTTCTCATTTTCGAAATCCAATTTGTCTGCATTATAGCCGAAATAATGCGTCATTGTATAATCGCGAGAACGCGGTTTCGATACGATTAACGGTTTAGGTTCGTCAATTTCCACCGTGGCAGTGGCCGTTTGCCCAATGGCATCGGTTACAACGACAGTATATTCTCCCTTCGGAATTCCATTGATATCTTCCTGTGTCATTCCATTCGACCATGAATAGCTGAATGGCGCAACTCCTCCATTTGTTGTTGCATTGATTCGACCATCTGTACCTTCATACTTCGTAACATCTGTTCCAGCAGCAATAATTGAAACTGGAGGAGGAGCCAAAATTGCGGCCGTATAGATATCGCTTCGCACGTTCGATCGATTACTCGACCAGTACACCTGATTATCAGAATATGTGAAGTACGCATCAAACTTGGATGAGTTAATCGGTGCTCCTACGTTCACAGGAACCGACCAATCTGTCCAAGAACCTTGTTTCACAGAATAGAAGATATCAGCATCTCCCTCTCCTCCCATTCCATTGCTGGAAAAGAACAGAGTATCTTTTGTTTTCGATAAAAATGGAGAGATTTCAAATCCAGTAGAGTTAATGACATTCCCCATGTGTTTCGGGTCTGACCAACCACTTGATGTCTTCTCACTTACATACAAATCTTCTTCTCCAAAGCTTTTCGGACCATTTTGCGAAATGATAATGGTATTTCCATCACCGCTTACGTGAAATCCGTATGCCCCACCTTCGATATCCAAATTAGGAATCGTAATTTTCTCTGGTTTCGACCATCCTTTCCCTGACCCTTCGGATTTAGCGATTCCCTTTTCGAAATCTTTTTTTCCATCATAGGCGTTCAGAAGATACATCACGTTTCCGTTTTCTCCCATTCCAACAATGGCGTTGTTGAATTTATTGTTCAACGACTTCAACCTCTTACAATCCGTGTAAGATCCGTCATCGTTTCGCATACTGTACCAGATATCCTGATCGTATTCTCCTCCTTTGTTCTTCGGATCAAACGTTCGTACGAAGTATAGCATAGAACTGTCTTTTGAAAATACGGGTATGCTTTCTTCGGCATCAAAGGTGTTCACAGTCCCTCCAATCTGAACGGGTTTCGAAATGCTCCAGAACTGGGCTTGACTAAAAAATGTGATACAGGCGAAGGCTGCAAAAAGTGCAAAATTCTTCTTCATTCTATTATCTTCCTAACATTAAACCTAGAACCAATTCGTGCCCTCCTGCACTGTAGTTATTCATTCTGGAGATATTGAAATCGTACGAATATCCGAATTTGAATCGTTCGCTGATATTCAAACCTGCCATTGCAACAACAGCATCTTGATTTCTGTACGAAGCACCAATCCACAACCACTCTTTGTATTCAAATTGAAGAGATCCTTCAATGGAGATTGGCGCAGCTTGCGTATACTTTGCGAGTACCGCTGGCATAATGGATAAGTCTCTTGAAAGCGGAATCTTCACTCCTGCTGTTCCCTGAAAATGCATGTTCGGATCGAAGGTAGTAGCTATATTTCCAAACTTCACGAAATCTTTGGTGAGTTGATCTGCAGATAATCCGAAGAACATATTTTTCGAATACAGGTATAATCCTGCTCCGACGTCTAAGGTATTCTGAGCTCCTTGATTGGCTGCGAAATTATCGTAGGTATTATCGACATACGCCGCACCTGTCATCATGTTCAAGGTTTGAGCTCTCTCAGGCAAAAAGCTACGATTCGAAATTCCTACATTCGTTCCGAAAGAAAGGTTGTAATCTCTGGATATCGGAACATGTAAAGCATAGGTGATCGATGCGCGAAGCTGACGGAAAGCACCGTATTGATCCGCAATCATTTGTCCTCCGATGGCATGCTTTAAATTTCCGGTTTTGATCTCAGGGTTTCTCACTGGACCGCTACTGATTCGTATTCCAGGATTGTAGCTCGCTCGCGTCTCTTTTTTTAGAGGTGAGGATACAT
>JBGCDF010000301.1:0-19661 GCA_045105095.1 Crocinitomicaceae bacterium
TACATTAACAGGAGAAGCAATAGTTCGCGTTACACGTGGAGGAGTTTCAGACGAAAGTGACGACGCATTCTCTATTGCCGCTTTAATCACTGGTCAAACCATTACACAAGTTTGTCCTACGACGGTAACATTCTCTTGGAATGCAGATCCTGATGCTGAAAGCTACGATGTTTACGTTCTTGGAACGGAATACATGGAAGTTGTAGGAAACTCAACAACTAATACATACACGCACACGATCACTGATCCAACGCTTCCTATCTGGTATGCTATTGCAGGAAAAAATGCCACAAATGATTGGGAAGGTCGTCGATCGATCGCAAGTTATTTCCCAGGAGGGCTTTTGAACTGTGCATTTGCTACCGATGTTGAATTGGCAGCAATTAATAACTCACCAGATTTCCTTTCTCCGTGTAACACGACAGGATCTTATCCGGAAATTCAAATTCAGAATTCGGGAACTTCACCTATTTCGAACTTCGACGTGTCTTACGAGCTTACTGGACAACCTGTAGTAACGGAAGTATACGCAGGAACCCTTAATCCAGGACAACAAGCAAGTTATACTTTCACCACTCCTGTTTCAGTTACAACGAATGGGACGTATACACTTACATGTACGGCGAATGTTGCGGGCGATGGTTATATCGGTAACAACTCGCAAATGGTTGATATTTTCGTGCAAGTTGACGGAACAGTAACACCATTTGTGGAAGATTTCCAAGCAACTGGATTCTTACCGACAGGTTGGTCACTCAACAACCCAGACAATGATGATACATGGGAAGAGGAATCGGTAACAGGTTCAAACGGATCAAATACAGATGCAGCCTACGTGAACAATTATTCGTACAACGCTGTTGGCGAAGAAGATTATTTCGAAACTGAACTTTTCATGATTGGTGGAGGTGTAGCAACTCTTACTTTTGACCTTGCGAAAGTTCAATACTCGAATACGTATAAAGACAGTCTTGCCGTTCAGATTTCTGATGATTGTGGTGCTTCATGGACAACAATCTACGCAAAAGGTAGCGACGACATAGAGACAGCAAACACTTCAACCAGCAACTGGAGCCCATCATCAGCGAACGACTGGAGAAATGAAGTTGTCGATATCTCTAGCTATTTGGGATCAAATGTAAGCTTCCGTTTCATCAACATTACGGGATACGGAAACGGTACATACATCGACAATATTAACGTAATGAGTGATTTATCCATTGGGGAAAATGATCAAGTGCATTTCAGCTTGTTCCCGAACCCAACAAAAGGATTGGCAACATTGGCTATTTCAAATCCTTTGGATGAAAACTCGAAAGTGGTAATTACCAATCAAGTTGGACAAGTTATTCAAGAATTGACTGATGCCGATCTATTGAATCAGCATATCACAATCGATTTGAATGCTGTTCAGAGTGGTGTGTACTACATCACTGTATACACAAACGATTTGAAGACTACAAAACGAATTGTGAAAAACTAGTTTTTTCACGTTAAGAATAGTGCGCCCGTTTTCTTCTTGAGAGCGGGCGTTTTTATGGATTAATTTGAGCGTAATTAGGTCGGGGTTCGAGAGCCTCACCCCTCTGTCTAGAAGTTAAAACTAGAGGGGTGAGGCTCTCGAACCCCGACATCTCAACGTTTCAACCGAGCAAATTCCAGTCTCTCTTTATTGCTTCAGTTTCATCATTATGACCAACGGAGCAGCTATATCAAAGGAAAAGTATATTTTTAGTGACAACTAGCTTATCAACACACACGCGTATGGATTTAAAAGAATGGTACACTAAGAAATGGTACAGCATTCCGGGGTTAATCATCATGATTGCCTTTTTGATATTTGCCTTCACAATGGTGAACAAGAGCGTCGATGCCTCTCATGAGTTCAAAATCGAGAAAAATAAAATTGCCGAAATACTCAATTTCAAGGATCGCTTGCTCTCATTCAGGGATTGGGTTTTTTCAGAATCTGCGTGGGAAGAGAAACGTGTGAAGTACGAAGAAACCATTGAACAAGCAGAGGTTCATTACGAAGAAGCCGTCGGGTACGGTTACTATTTGTTGTATGGGTGCATTTTATTCATGATCGTTATACTGGCGATTTATGCCAGAAAGCGGATCTACTTCGGTATCACACTTGGACTTGCCGCCATCGGTATTGCGTTGCTTGCCCAAGGTGTCATGAATCCCATTTTGGAAATGGGAGCATTTGAAGAAGACATGACGTTTAAGATATATGTTAAGCCAAAGGATGTTCCTTACTATACAGACGCTATGGAAATGATGCGCTCAGGGGACAACGTTGCCAGTGGGATTCTCGACCAAGTTGAAATTGAAGAATACGTCGAAGAGGACATTGCTAGTATCGCTCGGGATATACTCTCTGGGGTTGCAGAAGTCGCAGAACCCGTAATGGATGAAGTCGTTGCGTTTATGGAAAAGCATGCCGATGAAGAGTACGGGAAGGATCAAGTGTTCAAAGGTCGTACCTATTTCTATTATCAGAACAAAGGAATCATGGATGTGATTATGTTGCTTTGGAATAATAATAACAAACCCGTTGCAGGTGCCATTGGAACCTTCAGTGTTGTCGTTCCATTGATCAAATTGCTGTTTTCAATCATCATTCTGCTCTTCCCAATTACTCGCGCAAAAAGCTTGCGAAAAGTACTGAGTTACATCTCAAAGTGGAGTATGGCTGATGTATTCGTAGTAGGTGCATTTCTGGCTTACCTCAGTTTTGCCAATATGAGCCCTGGGGTTCAAATGGATGCGAATGCCTTATTTGGTCTCTATTATTTTGGAGGTTATGTCGTCGTTTCCATCTTCCTGGGAATTGCACTTGACGCCACCATCAAGGAGAAAATCAAGCTTGCTGAAGTTCGAGAAGCTATCGAACAAAAGAAGAAGAGAGATGCTGAGAATACCTTGATTGAGGGTGACAATTCCGACCAATAAGAAGTGAGGTTAGTTCTTTAAAATCACGTTTCCAATAGCCCTGTGTTCCAGCGATTTTCGAACAGATACTTTGTTATTTTCCTGTTAAATGGGCATTTTTGGCATTCAATTTGACCTCCGAAGAACCAAACACACTTAATTTAGATAAACCTGAATTAACTATTAAAACAACCAATTATGAAAACACTCCTACTTATCGTATCCTTTGTTGGATCAATTTCAGTTGCTTTCGGGCAAATTATTGATGACAACAACATTAATTTTTCATTTACACAGTTACCTTACACCAAGGTTGATAATGCGTTCACCAATTACGACGTCAAGTTTGTACATGGCTACGAGCAAACCAATCAAGAAGTACTTGCTGCGCATGAACTCAACAAAAAAGCGGCAATGGATATGTACTTGCAATCCATGATTCAATACAACGCGATTACGGATTCCATCGACGTGAATTACTTCCGATTGATGGGCAGGTGGGAGAAAGACGTTAACGCGGGAAAAACTCAAGCCAATGGTCTACCACTCGTACAACCGGCAAAACAGCCATATCCAGCACCTCCTATTTTCCCAGCAGGTCTGGAAGAGCCTCGATTGAACACACCAATGGACGAAAATGCTGTTCTGAACGGTATCAACATCGCTGGATTTAACAAAGGTCTCGGAGGTTTCGTGGTTACTGTAAACGTACTCGGGTTATCCAACATTCAAATCAATGAGAGTAAAAAGGGAACGGGAACTACAACGAAATATACGTACACTGCAACATACAATCTGCCTGTTGAAGTTACTGTTGAAACGCCAACCCAAGGAAAATTGATCTTCCTACGAATTCTGGAGGGACGTCAATCCTATACGGTTGGAAGTTACGCTAGCAAGTACGATTATCAAGCGTACATGCTCACGAATGAAGATCAATTCCACAGAGATTTGGAAATCGCTGCAAGAAGAAAGGCCGTTACCGAGACGAATCGTTATTTGAATGGCCAAATTGGATATGTTCAAAAAACGCGTACTGCTGAACTCTATTCAGTAAAGAAATTCAAATCGTACGATTACTCGGATGTTACAATAGCATACACGAAAACGATTCAAGCCTTGATGCTTGTTTCTCAGGATCGTGATCGTTCTTCTGCCGTTGATAAAATTGAAGAAGCGTTGAATGAGTGGGAAATGATTTTAGAAGAAAGTAACGACTACGATAAAAAAGCGCGCATCAATGATAAGATTACCGCAATGATTCGATGCAACATGGCCGAGTTGAATGCTTGGCAAGGTGAGTATGATCAATGTGATGTGAATGTCAACCTAGCGATCAGCGCTGGAGGTAAGTTCAAACGTCATGCGAATGGCGAGAAAAGCTTCTATGCGGATCAGAAAAAACGATGGAATGTCCATTATTAAACCAAAAACAAATTACTATGAGCAGTCGAGCGATCGGCTGCTTTTTCGTTCCCTAAAATTCGGCGATATCCTATTGTGGACGCCTTTTTTCAATCAGCAGGATTATCATCGTTTCTTAGGTCAGGATATTTCCAAGCCTGCCAAAGAACGTGCTGAAATTTGGATTCAACGACAAATCCAACGGAAAGACGAGGGAAGCTTCGGTCAGCTAGCCGTCATTGAAAAAAGCTCCGGAAAATTCATTGGTGTTGGGGGCATCATTCACCGCGAATTGTATGGAAACGATGATTTGGAAATCACTTATTCTCTCTTGCCTGAGTTTTGGGGAAGAGGTTATGCGCGCGAATTGGCCAAGAATTTTATCGATTACGCACGAGCAGAAACGGGTGTAAGCAGCGTGATCTCCATGATTCATCCCGAAAACGAAGCGTCGAAGAAAGTGTCTCAAGCAAATGGTTTAACATTTGATCGCATGGCGAAATTTATGAGCATTCCAGTAGAAGTACATCGATTGACTTTCTAAGCCAAAGCAACTATTACAACTCTTTTAACGCCCTCTTCTTTTGTACAGGAAAGGTAACTGTTACTTCCCTACCATTTGAATCATCAAGTGCTAAAGTACCGTCAAGCTGTTCAGTTAAAATATTGACTAATTCTAATTCAAGAGGCATGCTTTTTTCCACTTTAACAAACGTTTCTACCCTACCATCCTTGATTTTCAACTCAAATAGATCTTCCTTTTGCACCATCGTGACATGCACGGTACATGTATCATCTGCCGACCTTCCAAATTTGAATGAATTAACCAATAGTTCATTACTTAAAAGTCCGACGGTAATTGTTTGTTCTAACGTACAACTAAGGGAGTTGGCATCGATCTGATAGTTAAGCATTTCTCGTTTATTGAAAAAGTGTGAAGATAGTTGGCTAATCAATTGATGGAAATAATCTTGCATGGAAACACTTGAAAAATCACTCTCCGAATACACCAATTGGTGAACAATGGACATTGCTGTAATTCTGTTTTGAATCTCCCTCAATGTGGTGATCTGTTTAGGGTCTTCTAGCTCATACACTTCGAGATTAACTATACTTAACATGAGTTGAAAGTTGTTTTTGACTCTGTGATGAATTTCCTGCAATAAAACTTCTTTCTCCTTAAGAGATTGTTCGTTTTCCAATTCTCGTCTACGACGAATTCTCAGATATAATAACAGACCTATCAAAAGCAACACGAGCAGAGAGAGAACGAGAAAAAGGATAAAAACTTTTGATTTGTTTGATTCTAGTTTCTCTTGTTGTTTTTGAACGATCAGTTCTTGCTCCTTTTGTTCAAGTTTGAGCTGAAAGGAGTTCTGAGTTATTAGCTCTGAAGCTTCCAACGAACGATGTTGGATTTCTTTAAATTGTTCCTGAATGCTATCTCTTGCTTGAATTTGAAATTGAGCGAACTTAAGAGATTTGGATAAATCGCCTTTCATTTCATACCCCTGAGAAATGCACCCACATGATTTGTCAATATCACTAAAATTCCTTTTCTCACTTGCTGAAATATACACCGGAAGACATGCTTTTATGGCTTCATCGTATAGACCTTGACGAAGTCTGATGGATCCCTCTATCAATCCAATTTCATCACTCGGATACCCAGCAAATGTGTTTGTGTCGCGATTCGGGTCCTTTGCAAGATCTATGTATTGGACAGCGTTGCTCAGTTCATTTACTTGATTGTAAGCCTCTGCAACCTTAGCGCAGGTCCAAGAATACATTGAGTGATAATCCTTTCTTGCAATTTCCATTGCTTCAAGGCTATACTTTAACGCCATTTTCATTTGGCCCAATTGTTTGTAGTTATCAGCAATGTTTAGCTTTATGAGAACCAAATGCAATGGATTGTTCAATGCTAAGGAGTCGGCCTTTAAATCAAATTTAAGTGCACGATCGTAATTTTGGGTTGTACTATAAATGCTGCTCATTATGTTCAAACAGAGAGAGTACTTTTCTAAGTCCTCGTCTTGAAACGGACCCTTCTTGAATTTCCGTTCCAAGGGAAGCATTACTTCTTTAAGAATATTTGCCGCTTCGTAAAACTGAAATTTATCTTTGAGAAGTTGCACTTTACCCAAGATGAGTCGGTCAAAATTAGCGTTGGGGTATTTTGATCTAAGACTTAACCCCTCCTCCAGAGTTTCAGTAGCTTGTTCAATGCTAACATTACGCATCTCGTAGTAATACGTGAACACATAATAATGTACGATCTGTTGATCATTTGGTAAGTCAAGCTGAAGAATCAAATCTCCAATCAAATAGACAGAATCATTAGAGTTCTTCGTAAACTCTACGCACATTAGATTGTAAACACTCATCTTTTCTTCATCAGTCTTGCCGATTAAAGAATCCACCGGACTGCTTGCCGCCCATCCAAACATGGATTGAAAAAAAATGGAGATAAATAAATAGTACTTAATCAACATCTTGATTTTTACAATTTTTCTTTGAAAGTTAACAATTCGTGCAAAACCTTTTTTTCAATTCGTTTATTTTTCGACGATCCCGCTATTACAGGTGATGAGAACAATAATACGTCGACAAATACTTGGAACACTACTACTGGTTTACTAAAGTCTATTTCAACTTTTTTACTAGATTTAGCTAAATCGTTTCTTAAATCACATTAAGAGACCTGACATAAATCGAATATTCACCTAAAGTAAATACACATGAGTTTACCATTTTCAATTGTCGGTAGAACTATCGATATGGATAACGCGCCATTACCCGGAGTTGTAATATCCGTTGACGGCGAAGGCGTTGAAACTACCATTACAACCGTAACCAATAGCGAAGGCCAATTCGAATTACGCGATCTTCCGCCTCCTAGTCAGTACCTGCTATCGGCTACTATGGAAGGCTTCATGGATTGGAAAAAACCTGTTGTCGTAACTCCAGATACTACGTTTAAGGTGAATATCACCATGTACCCAGAGTAGGAAATATATCGTATTCGCTTTGACCAAAACTACCAATAGATGAATCAAGCAATTCAATACTTAACGCAGCGGCTAAATGAGCAGTTAAAGCTAAGATTTGGTCTCTCCGAAGATGTCGTGATCGCGGGAAGACTCATTAATTCTAACGGCTCTGTACCTGAGGAAAACCAAGGCAAAGTAATTTTTTCCATCGTGAATGTTACTTCCGAGGCCAATCGACAATTCTATGGGCAAAAAGTCGGTTTTGCCAATGCTGGCAAGCAAGAAACTCCACCCTTATTGCTAAATGTTGAGCTATTGTTAACCGCCAACTTCTCGGATGAACTTGAGTCTGCAAAATTCCTGGCGGCGGGAATACAGTTCTTTCATGAGTGCCCTTTTTTCACTGCGGAAACCAACCCTTCTTTTCCTGCAGAACTTGAGAAAGTTACAGTGGAAATATGCAATTTGTCCTTACCAGAACTGGACGCTCTATGGAGCGCAGTGGGCACCCCTATGATTCCAAGTGCGATGTATCGAATGCGCATTCTTCAGACGAATTCATAAATCGTTTTCTTCTGCTAGGGATGACAGAACTACTTCCAATCGGACTCTTCCAACTCAAAAATGTCATTTACTGGGACCTCAAAAAAGCCTGAAATCTTTAATGCCAAAATTGTTGAGAGGTTATAGTTTCCTTGCTCTATTGCATTAACCGTTTGTCGACTTACGCCAATTTCCGTAGCTAATTCCGCCTGCGTGATATCCTTTTTCGCACGTTCTACTTTTAACGTATTTTTCATACTTGTTCTCGCTTTAGCTTAGACAGTTTCAGATTAAACCTCAAAAGGAAAATCAACAAGGTAGTGAACGTGTTAAATACTAATACCCAGAAAAACGGCAGACCATAAACAAACAAAACTGTTAGCATCAGAATGATATAATTCGAATAGACTGCCCATAAAAGAGCATCTAATCTGATTTTCGCAATATACTCATCCTCATCTTTCTCTCTGGAAAAAGCCGCCATCAAACCGCCTAAGATGATCAGCATCATGTTGAATTCATCGAATAAATTATTCTCAATAATCTTGAAATAATCCGTACTCGCAAAACCTTTATTAATGATGGCAAACATTTTCAAGTCAAACAATGATGGGTCCGGTGCGTAAAAGAAGTTCACACTTCCCAGAGCAATCCCGATTGTGAGCACGACTAATCCTACCCGCTTAAACTTATTTGGAAGTAAATAATTCATATTTCAGTGTTTTAATGATTTCAACAAATGTAATTTATAACTGTCTTTTTGTCAAACATAGTTGACATTAAATCAATTATTGTTGACATTTATTAACATTTACCATCCAAAATGTTCATAGTAAAGCACGACTCAGCGTAACAACTCGAAAATTTTTGCGTTATTTTGGCATCAAACCAGGTAACTTTATGAAGTATTTATTGACAGCCCTCGCTTTTAGCTTTTGCCTTTCAGGAATGGCAGCTACGGAAATTACAGCGGAAAAATCTACCGACATTCGAGTAGAGTCTTCTATTCTTTTTGATAGAGGAAAGAAGAAAAAGCGTCGCGTTAAACGCATTAAAGCAAAACGCAAGCGCAGATGCAATCGTGCCGCACGAAGAAACTTCGCCGGTTAAATTCCAGAAAATATTCTAATAATTGTTTTTCTGCTTCTTATACAAGAAGCCCAGACAAGTGATCCCATTTCTCTACGATGAAATCACCGTAGCTAGTATTTCTATTGATTGACTCCAAAGAAAGTCCCAATCCTCGATTGTAACGCGCACCAATAATGCGCACATCATCCATAGAAATTTCGGATGACGTAGAACCCAAATTATCATGTTGAATGATCTCTACCAAGTGATCTGACACTAGCGAAATATTGAAAACGTCAGATTCGAGACAGGTCGCAAGGGATCGAAGTTCACTGTACGACATTGTCGTCGCATCCTTACCTAAGGTATTGGCCGCTGTGGCCAATTGCATACTAACTGAACCAAAAGAGGTTCTATACGGACGGTTAGTTATAGTCATGTTCTCATCTACCCAATCCGGACCGGAATAGTCGAATGCTCTTCCGATAAGTCCCAATGTATCGATAATGTGCGGATCTCCTCCAACTTCAACGTAACATACTCCCGCTAATAACTCAGCAGGAAACCCATGAGTACTTGCCTCTCTTTTAATTTGGTCTTTGTGATAGACGACCCATGAATCCTTAAACCTGTAAAGGTAGGGCCAACCTCCACCTCTTCTCTCCGACCTGAATTTCCATATATACAAGTCAAATACATCCCACTTTGGTGGTTGCGTGTCATACGTACATTCTAATTCATCTTCCATGTTTCAAGTATCTTATAAATAGTGGCGACAGTGTCTGTCGCATAATAGTAATAGTTCGTATTCAGGTTTAGTACCTCTGAAAATACAAAATATTCATTATTTGAAAAGGCTATTGGGCCAATAATTTCTTAATTCTTTCTTATTTGACCATTTCTGAGGGCTTTTTTCTTCATTTTTCGTGAGAGTCTGCCAGTTTGAAAAATGTACATTTCGGTACTCGGAGAATTACCACTTCCCTTTTTCCACTTCCTGTCGGATGGCACTTTCGAAGTCTGAAAGTTGCATCACTACAAAGATATCCGCCTGCTGTTCTGGGTTGAACGCACGAAGTTGCTTTGCCTGTTTCAATGTTTCTCTTCCACCGAAGCCATAGCCAGAAAACTGCTGGGCGACCAAAGCCTCAGGAATATAAATAAGACCTCTGTGTTTGAATTGCAAGGTATGCGCGACTTCATGCACCAACCAACGGCGGTTGGAAACGCTTTTTTCTATATCAATTTCACAGTTGAAATGAATGGTATTTGCCAGGCCTAGTCCCAGCGTCTTCCTACGAACGAGCCATGTTCCTGTTCTAGCCACCCATGATTTCTCGTATATACGCACGGTTTTCAGGTAAGCCAACTCATTTGTTAAGTCCGAAAAAAGCTCTAGTTCTTTAGTAGATAACTTTCGTCCGTTTCTCTGCGTGATTTGCATAATGGTTGGGATGAGATACCCTATAAAAAACAGATCAAAAATAGCGAAAACCACTCCCGTGATGTACCAAGGAAGAAAAACACAGCTTCTTTTCCAAAGCTGTTTTGAGTTGTGTCTGTTCCGATGAAAAAACTCCCTGCCAGACAGTACGTTAATCAGGTGTATGAATCTTCTTTGAAGCATGTTGTCGATGAATCAATAATACCGATAATTCATCAGTTTGTGCTCTTTCGTGGTAGATTCTGTTCTATTTTTTTACCAATCGAATCGTCTTACATCCATCTTCCGCTTCAATCATCACAAAATAGACTCCCGCGGGCCTTGTCAATTTCAAATTGATACGTTCAGCATTACCATAATTTCTAGACAGAATTTGTTTACCCATTATGTCCCTTATGGTGATTTTAATCGCCTTCAGTTCCTCCCCTAAATCAATCGAGAACTCACCATTAGTTGGATTTGGAGATAAAACCAACTTGTGATTGAATCCATTTTCGTCTATGCCGACAGTAGTTACAGAAAAGCATGCAGAGGTGTCTGTACAAAGGCCATTGGAAACAACCACTGCGTAATCACCATTTGTTGCCGCCGTGTAGGATTGGCTTGTCGCTCCAGTAACCTCTATGTACGCCGGGCACGCGAGCCACTGATATGTTGCTCCTGTTTGATCCGCAGTTAATACCTCGCCTGTTGTTGACTGCGTGACTGTTGAAGCAACTGCATTAATGGTCAAATCAAGCGATACCGTTGAATCACAACCTGAAGCGTTTGGTAAAACAAAAGTCGCCGTATTGTTGTTAGAAGTATACGTGTTCCCATCGATCCATGTAAAACTATCGTCACAAGTTGATTGAGTATCTGTGCTTGAACTCGTATTGCCCATCGTTAAATCTAGGGAAACAACGGAATCACAACCTGCGGCATTTGTCAAGGTAAAAGTAGCTGTATTGTTGTCAGAAGTATAGGTGTTTCCATCGATCCACGTATAACTATCACACGCAGATTGTACATCAGTACCTGTATTATTGTTGATCGTTAAGTTGAGTGTTACAATTGAATCGCACCCAACAGAATTCGTGAGCGTATCCGTCGCTGTTGCGCTTGAAGTATATGTCACTCCGTTGATCCAAGTGAAATTATCACAAGCTGATTGAGTATCCGTTCCCGATGTACTATTGTTAATGGTTAAATCCAGTGTAACGATGGAGTCACAACCCGCAGAATTGGCTCCAAAAAGTGTTTCTGTATAAATTCCTGAAGTAGTATACACTGTTGATGTTGGCGTCAAACTATACATTCCACACGCTGTTTGAGTCGTCGAGCCAGCAGTGCTGAGAGAAGTGATACCCGAACCATTCACCCAATTTGACGTTGCACCTGTCAGAGCAAAATTCGTTAATGTTCCTGTGAACCCATTACCAGAACTGTCGTTGGCTGTGTTAACTCCTGTGTTTGTCGCTCCTGCTGCACCTTCATTCAGCTTAAGATACAATTCTAATCCAGTTTGTACACCGCACAGTTCGGCATTCATATCTGCCTGAATCTCTGATACTGTTCTTGCGACGCTCCAAACTCTTACCTCATCAATAACACCATTGAATAAGATGGAACCTCCTGGAACGCGCTGACCTACTCGAACATCTGTTCCAGTCGCGGGAGTATTCACTGTCGTAAGTGAACCCGTTCCAACCTGAACTCCGTCGACATAAAGGAAACCTGTCCCACTGTTCAGAACGAACGCCACGTGCACCCATTGATTCACTGGAACTGCACTTGCCGGAGATGAAATATTCGCATTTGTTCCTCCCGAAATGAATCCTAGTTGTCTTGTGCCAGACACAAAAAATGTGTTCCTACTCCCCACAGCATTCAATCCGTAATCCAGAATGCTCAGGTTGGATGCTGGTGCAGATGAGCTTACAAACACCCATGCCTCGAAGGTTCTCGCTGCAGCTCCCGTAACTCCTGTATAGTTTGTCTGGACGAAGTCATTAGACCCATCAAAGTACAAAGCATTCTGCGCTGTGCCGCAGAAGCTTATTAAAAAAACTAGGTGGACAGTAAGTAGTGCTCTTTTCATAGGTTGTTAGTTTTACTACACAAAGTTAAAATATTAATTTAACGTGGTAAATTGCACTTTTAAGTATCGAAATGACTTCTATATTCAGGTCTTCGCAGTGTCCAGTTATTCCCTATCTTTGAGTTTCAAATTGATTTATGGCAAAGGTAAAATCAGCGTTTTTCTGTCAAAATTGTGGCCACGAAACCCCGAAATGGTTGGGGAAATGCCCGTCTTGTAACGAGTGGAATACCTTCGTGGAAGAGTTGATTCAAAAACAAGTTCCTTCATCAGTCGTTGCGTTTTCAAAGTCTGATCGTGCAGCAAAGCCTCAATCGCTTCAAGAAATTAAACATCAGGAACACCCGCGTATTTTGTTGGGTGATGCCGAATTGGATCGCGTTTTGGGTGGAGGAATTGTTCCTGGCTCCTTAGTGTTGTTTGGTGGCGAACCAGGAATCGGGAAATCTACTTTGCTCTTACAAATGGCTGTCGCGACGTCTAAAATGAACGTATTGTATGTTTCAGGAGAGGAAAGCGATCAGCAAATTAAAATGCGATCTGAGCGCATTGGAGTGAAGAACCAAGCGTGTTTTATCCTTACCGAAACGAACATTCAAAATATCTTTCAACAGGCAGAAGAGGTTCAACCGAATGTGTTGATTATCGATTCAATACAAACCCTGTATTCGCCAACAATTGAAAGCTCACCAGGAAGCATTTCTCAGGTTCGAGAGTGTACCGCGCAACTATTGCGTTATGCAAAACAGACGAACATCCCTGTTTTTCTGATTGGACATATTACCAAAGAAGGCTCACTCGCAGGGCCAAAAGTGTTGGAGCACATGGTAGATGCCGTACTTCAGTTTGAGGGTGACCGTAATCATGTGTATCGCTTACTTCGCTCTATCAAAAACCGCTTCGGAAGCACGAACGAATTGGGAATCTATGAAATGAATAGTCAAGGATTGCGACAAGTCGAGAATCCTTCGGAAATACTCATTACGAATACAGATAGTTCTTTGAGTGGAATTTCCATTGCTGCCACCTTGGAAGGTATGCGTCCTATGCTAATTGAAGTTCAAGCTTTAGTGAGCACCGCTGCGTATGGAACTCCTCAACGTTCGTCGACTGGTTTCGACAGTAAGCGATTGAACATGTTGCTCGCAGTAATGGAAAAGCGATGTGGATTCAAACTGGGAGCAAAAGATGTCTTTCTGAATATCGCAGGTGGAATCAAAGTAGATGATCCAGCGATTGATTTGGCAGTAGTGGCTGCCGTGCTTTCATCCAATGCTGATATCGCTATTGCGAAGAACATTGCGTTGTCTGCAGAAGTTGGGTTGTCCGGAGAGGTTCGTCCAGTAAATAGAATCGATCAACGCATTTACGAAGCGGAGAAATTAGGCTTCGATAAAATCATTATTTCTAAATACAACAAAGGAATCGACCAGAAGAATTTCAGTATTGAATTGGTTCAGTGTGGAAAGATTACTGAGGTGGTGAGGGCTTTGTTTGCCTAACAACTTAAAGTACTGATCTTTAGTACCTTTCAATAAACGCATCTAAACTGACATCTGTATTCGTAAGCCCAAATTTCTTTCTTAGTCGAACACGTGCAACTCTAATACTATGCGGACTTTGTCCAGTAATATTTGCCATTTCGCTAATGTATTATTTAGCAATATGATCTCTTCTGACACTCCAGTCTAATGTAGTAATTCCAATTTAAGTAATACTCCGTTTTTTTACATTGGGAAGATGCCCTATTCTCGGATTGAGCAAGACTATAAAGTGAAGCAAAAAAACAAATTAATGTTAGCTTGATTTGAAATGAAAATTGATTATTCATTAAAAAATAGGGGAGTTTTTTCTAGGTTGCAGTGCACCATCTTGTTACGGTGCAATATTATCAAATTTCGCGTAAGTATATAGAAAACACCCTTTTTCAAACACATTCTATTGGTATAAGTATATCGTTTGTATAACGATCGTTTCACCTTGACTCAAGACTAATTTATATACCCCGCCGCCTAATTCCGATAAATCAAATGTCAATTCTGTAGCTACTTTTTGTCGCTCCGTAAAAACCAGCCTCCCAAGATTATCATAAATCTCCACTTTAGGATTCTCGCTGTACTCTGATAGGCCCGAAACAAAAATCTTCCCGTCTGATGGATTCGGATAAATAGACAATTGTTCATCCAACAAAGTGGGGACACTCACATTTCCATTTAATATCGCGTTCGCTAGACAAAAATCCGGAATTCCATATCCCATAGAATCATTCGGAGTGTTGTATAAGTCTGCTGATTCGCGCACAGCGTCCATTATTTCATCCACCGTTTTTGTTGGATGAGCCTGTATCAAACAAGCAACTCCTCCAGAAATAATTGGCGTTGCCAGCGAAGTACCATTTCCGTTTTCCAAAGAATCCAATGCGTTAACGAACCAGGCTTCTCCTCCTCTCGCCATGACATCAGGCTTAACTCGTCCATCGGCGGTAGGTCCAACAGAAGAAAACCATGCGTAATCTCCAGCTGCAGTGACGGCTCCAACGCAGAAGCCTCCAGTTGCATCACAAGGAGTTAAAATGTTAGACGGACCAGAATTCCCTGCAGCCATTGCAACAAAAATCCCTTTCGATTTGGCAACGTTCACTCCCATGGCAGATATGGTTGTTGCTCCATCTAAATCAGCATATACATGGCTTGTCGTAGAATCATCAAATCCGAAATAGCCCAATGAAATATTGACCACATCAACGCCCATCGAATCGGCTCGCTCCAACGCTTGAACCAGATAGAATTCTTCTATTTCTGTCTCTGAACTGACATCTTCCGAAAGGTAAAGCGCTAAATCGACATCTACTGCGGATCCTGTATATTGATCGGGAGATGACCCTTCTCCTACAATGCACGAAGTAACAGCTGTTCCATGCCCACTAAAATCATAGACTGTTAGTCCGTTGTTTACAAAGTTGAAGGTTTCAATCAGTCTTGATTCGAGGTATACCGAATCGAAATATCCGATGCTCTCCATATTAGTGAACCCTGCGTCAATTACACCAACATACACACCTTCTCCTGTAAATCCTTGCTCATGTAAGCAATCAATGTTGAGTTGTTCAATTTGCACAGATGCTGCCCCGTAATCCAATGATTTCGCGCCAACTTTAAACTTGTTTTTCTGCGGTTTCGGAACCGATTTAACCACTTGAATACGCTCTATAAAATCGTATTTCTCTTTGAGTTCCTCAGCACTCAATGTTGATTTAAACGTAAAGGCATTCAACCATTTCGAAACGTTCAGTACCTCTCCATCATCGGCCAGTTGATTCAATATTTCCTCGTTTACAGGAACATCATATTGATCAAAAGGCGCATTGTGTTTCTCGCGTCGCTCTAGTGATTTCTTAGTGAAATGTTCATTCAGGTTTTCTGTTTGAGAAGACTTAGTACCTTCCTTTAAAAAGATGATTTGCGTGTCTTGAGCAATCGAATGCTGTGCACTGCATAAAACGATGAAGAGAATGGAGAGTAATTTCATGTTTACAAGATACCGCTTTTGGTGCGTTTCCTCAACAAAAAAACCTTAAGTGTTGATCTGACTTAGTGTGAGAAAGTCTGCAACTGACAATCAATGAAATCTGTGAGCATGTGGAACAACAGGCCTACACCGACGACTCGCGTCTTCGAAAAGAACAGTAGAATCGGATACAGACCAATTGCTATATACGAATGCAGTGGATGGAAACCTATGCTACAGCGATGAGGATCAAAAATGGGAGTGGCGAATAAGTGATCCAAATCAACGAGCATGGTCGCTAACATGATCAACCACGCTCTTTTCCAATTGTTTCGAAAGAACACCCAAGCAATCAATCCGGGAGCAAACAGGTGAAGTGAATAATGTAGAATCGTTTGTTCTACCATGCGATTGACGTGAAAAAAAAGTAACTCAAGCCAACAATTCCAATGGCTCCATCAATGGCTCCTGCGCAATACATATCTCCACGCTTCTCATTCATGAACAGGAGTAATATCAATTGCACACCTACTGCGAGGTAAAACGGCCAACACCACCCAAGTTTCGGTTCATATATCAGCATCAATAGCGCAAATGTCAGCAATAAAACAATTGACAAGGCTTTGGCCCAGAAAACTCCTGCTATCTGAGGAATCGTTTTCTGTGACGTACAATCGAATTTAACATCTCGAATATCAAATGGAATGGCCGCAGAAACGACAAATAAGGCATGAGCCAAACCGTGTATTAAAACAGGCCATTCGAATTTATTCTCGTTGATCATTGGAAACAGAATAAGTACGACCGCCCAAGTAAACGCAATCAAATAGACTTTTATGTAGGGGATCTCGCGCATAATCACTCCTTTCACAGGAATGACATAAAAGAGGCTCACGACACCGGAAACTAACAACAAAATCACAGAACCGAAAGAGACTTTTCCTATCAACAGCAGGGTTGAAAGCGTAAGTAATCCTGAGGCGAACGTAGCGAGGTATAAGCTTTTTTCGTTTCGTTGAACCCATTTTAACCAAGGAGTTTGCGTGGGTTGAGCGGCTTTGATCAACCGTTGTCCATTGTATACCGAGAAAGTCGCACATAAGGCAAATAGTCCGTAGAAATACCAGTTATCAATACCGTTCATGTACGAATATCCTGCTGCTAATAACCCTGCCGAGAAAGCAACAATGATATTTGTGTAAACAATATGGAGGAGGGTTTTGATCGCCGTTCACTTATTTAGGCTGAAATTAATGAATAATTCCCTTTCCAAACACGGCAATCAACCCTAACTACGCTCCATTATTCTTCACAGCGCCTTTGATCGCTTTTCTATTCTCGCGCTTTAAGCAAAATATGACTTGTCCTTTTTGACCATGTGTCTATCACTCGGTTTAAGCTCCAACAAATCACTAATTAATTTATCGGTCATGCGCCCTTCCAACCCAATCTTCTTGGACTTCAATTGATTGATTCGTCGACGAATCTCGTCAGTCAATAGTTTGAACTCGGGATGGGTTTGTTCGGAAACTCGCTTAGGCGTTTTCTGGCTGGACTGTCCAAAAATAGTCTTGTTAACAATTAATGGACGGAAGTTTTCATGCAGCGGAGAATTCCTTCTGAATGCACCTTTCATTCTTACACGCTTATTCTCAGCTATTCGCATGTAGTCAAGATGCTCGTAAATTCCAAACCAATCGGCGAAAATTGACTTTTTCATGAATCCTCTTTCTCCATACATAAATGCTTCTTTGCTGTTTGGATCACTTTTTATGATTTCAAAACGACTCAACAATAGACCCAATAATTCATTCTTTAGGTTTAAATATCCCAAAAGGGCATCGTATCCGTAGGCAATTGTTGAAATATTCTGATGAAAATTCGAAAGTGAACGTCTATTGGTAAAGCCTTTGGATTTCGCGTTGTACATCACGTACTCTCGATTTCCACCTGTTGCGTTTTCTTTAATTGGAACTCTGTAGGCAGAGGAATTAATGACCCGCACACTTTGTGCAGCAAGAGCCCGTAGACAAAGGAAAATATCCTCCGTATTCTCTCGCAATTTGATTTTGGTTTTTTCATAATTCATCCCCAAAGACAGCTTGTTATCCGAAAGGAATACCTCGTCGTAGGCACGCATGTATCCGTACCAAATAGTCGTTTGGATGTTGAATGGATGAATTTCTACCAATCCCAATGTTCCCATGGTTGGTGCGATATGTAACACATTATGATCGCCATCTCCGTGCAAAGATGTATTCATGGGGTTCCCCGAAGAAATGTCATTTCGCGCATTCTCGCTATCAATAAAATCCATAGAGCGTCCTATGACATCCGTCCATGTGTAATTGTCTACCGTTTTTGATTCCTTGCTGTCCTCGTCTATTTTCGAGCAATAAATGGCAATAATGTTCTTCGTTTCCTGTTTTCGAAGAATGTTGATTGGCAGATTCTCTCTGATGCCACCGTCATTAAACATCTCTTGTTTCTCCCCTTCACCTGGAACGATAAAACGTATGTTTTGAGGTTCAAAAAACGCTGGAAAGGCTCCAGAGGCAAGTGCTCCTTTAACCAAACCTTCTCTTAATATCGAGGAAGTATTGCCTCCCACAGACTTCCCGCCAATATGCGTTATGGCACACGGTTCAAAATCTTGGTAGTTGTAACCATCACCTAGCACGCCCTTTTTAGGGTATAACAACTGCAAGTCTTCAGTTACGTAACAGGTTGCTCCTGTTTGTAAGCTCGTTACTGCCATTCTCAGTGTCACATTCTTTGTTATAATTCTTTTCCTCAACAAAGCATGATTTATCCCCATCGTCCGATGCTTGAGCTTCGCTTCAACAGGATCTAGCGTAGCCAAGCTTAGTTTGATATTAGCAAGTGACTTTACGTTCTTCCACGTATCCGTTACTCCTCCCACTAGATTTCCCAAAAAGTTGGCCCCTGCTAATGGAACAAAACCTTCTAGTGAAAAAGGGTTTGTGGTAATGTCATTCAAGGTCTTTTTAAATGCATCCTTCACTTGTTTTTCGGCAAAGTCCATTGGATTAAACTCCAGTTTCTCGGTACTTCCACCTGTTTTAATGAGGTTAATGACATTTGGCTTGAGATTCGTCGGTTCGCTGTTTAATATCTCTTTTACTTTTGGGCGTAATTCGAGCATGTCTTCTAACTGTCTCAAATCAGAATACTGCGCTATTGCTTTGTCAATTGACGCTGGGCTGTTCTCAGCAAGCATTACGGATGTAATTGAACCTGTTGATGCCGAAGACAATCGCAATTTCTTTTTCCCGTCCAGAATTCCGGCAACTTGAAGGTATTTGAGCGCTCCAACTCCAAACGCTCCTTTCATTCCTCCTCCTTGAAGCGCAATTCCGAATTCATTGTAGTTATTCGATTTCCACGTATGCGGTTTGTCTGTTAGTATACCCGCGAAAGTCAATCCGCTGTGGGGTTGGGCTATCACATCAACCATGTGCGAAACTTGAAAAGTTCCTGAAGGAAAAGCCGATAGCTTGCGATCGAGCAATTTTTGACCGGTTTTTGGTGTGATGTTAACTTGTTCAAGTACAATCTTGAGTCTTCTGGCCGTTTGCGTCGATTTAAACGAATTTAGCTTTCTGCCATTGTTGAAGATCTCCTTGATTGTACATTCCTGAAGAAATTTGTCTTTTTCGTT
>JBGCDF010000302.1:0-57794 GCA_045105095.1 Crocinitomicaceae bacterium
TCTTGAATTGTTCTGCAGATTCACTGTCTAGCAACTCTTTCTTTTTGGGTTTTTGAATCGCTTCATTAACAGGAAATAAGATCCTGTAAAACGTGTCGTAACGCGGATCGGATTTCAATGAGCCAATGATGGGATCTGCATATCGCAGCAGAAGCAAGGAAGCTTTCGTTTTAATCCCCGTGCTGATCCAGTCAAACGCCAACTCCGTATTTCCCATAGCGACGTGCATCATAAAAACGAAGGAGTCTTGGGTAAAACCGTCTGGTGACTTAGCCTGCTCTTGCAGCATAGTCATGTACTTCTCAGCATTTTCAGCATCCCCTTTCAACACGTATCCCAGTCCAATTACTCCTATTTTATCTCCTTCGACCATCTGAATCGTCGGATCATCATAGTAGTGAATCACGTCATCGAACCTCCCCATTTTCAGCAAACACAAACATTTTACCGCATGTGCTGGGATGTTTTTTGGATTTACCGCAAGACACTCATTCAATTGTATTAATGACGGTGCATAATTCTCCGTCATATAATCAAAATACGCTTTGAAGAATAAGGTTTCCTGAGACAAGGGATCGATTCCCAAAGCGATATCCAAATGTTTCTTCGCAGCATCGTTCTTATCCGACACTACATACAAAAAGGATAAAAACTGCTGTGCTTCCACGTAATTCGGCTTCAATTGGATTGCTTGGTGTGCGTATTTGAGAGATGCGTCAAAATCACATTCTGTAAAAAACGCGCTGTTTGCTTTTTGATAGTAGATTTCCGGATTTTTTGGATCGATTTCCATCGCTCTGTTCACCAACTCACTGGATTTGACCCAAGCCTCCTCAAAAGACATCGCACCCGTCATTGCCATAAAACTGTACGCATCGCTCAAGCCCACAATGGACTCTACGTGGTTGGCATCCGTTTCAATGGCTTTCAGATAAAGTTCTTCGGCTAATTTGACATCATCAACATTCCACTTGTTTTTGTGAAAAGATGCCAAAAGCGAATATTCGTAGGCGTTGATATCCTCCGTTTGCTTTTTTACCAGATGATCTTGCAACTCGAAGTGCCCGAAATTCTCGCGAATCTTATCCGCAATCAACAGACTTATTTCATCTTGAATCTCAAAAATGTTCTCCAGTTTTCGATCCCATGTTTCAGACCAAAAATGGAAGTCATCTTCCGCCTGAATCAACTGTGCTGTAATCCGAATCATTTCTCCAGAGAGGCGGACGCTTCCCTCAAGAATAATCGCCACATTCAGCGATTTTGAAATTTCAACGATTGGTAATTCCTTGTTCTTGAAATGAAACGAGGATGTTCGAGAGGTCACTTTGAGTTCATTGATCTTCGCCAAAGCATTGATGATTTCCTCTGTGATACCGTCACAGAAGTGTTCATTTTCTGCATTAGAACTCATGTTCTTGAACGGCAAAACTGCTATGGACTTGCTCTTTGTCACTGGAGTACTAAGTTAGTGTGATTAATCGAACTCCTGGGTCATTTTGAAAAAATTGAAAATTTGAAAGATTCGCATGATCCGTTTTCGATCTCAATCAGTCAGAACAAATGACTGCCTCTATTATGAAATAAAAAAAGACTATTTTTAAGTGTGGGACGCTGTACACATCACAATGAGACCAACGATATTTCTTTTAATCATAATGGGGACACTTGTCATAAGTTCGTGTTCAATTTCAAAAAACAGACTTGACCCTAGGTTGTTTATCGATCGTACTCCGCCCAATGGTATTCTGATTAAAGAAAATTTCTTCTGTGATCAAACGGAAACAACTAACTTTAATTGGTTAGAATACATGTTCTGGACCAAGCGAACCTTTGGGACGCAATCTCCAGAATATCTCGCTACGCATCTAGACACATTAGTTTGGATCGATGAGGATTCGTGTACACATAAATACGCCAATTATTATTTAAGGCATCCTGCATATCGGGATTACCCAGTTGTTGGTGTTTCCCAAGAGCAAGCAACTCAGTACTCGAAATGGCGATCGGATCGTGTTTTTGAATACCTACTCATTCAAGCGGGTATTATCGATTATAATTTGATTCAAACTAAAGAGAACGCCTTTTCCATTGAACGTTTCTTTAACGGCGAAATTGAACGTGTTGATAAGATCAAGGAGGTTGAGTATTATCCTGAATTTTGTTTGCCGAACGTCGCAGATCGAAAAGAAATTCTTGCTTATTCCGACTCTCTCGATAAGCACTACTCTTCTTTATATCATATATATTTCGATAGAAAACAAAGTGTTAAACTGATTCATTGCGATGTTATTCCCTGTCCGAATGACTCGACATATAATGATCCTACAAGACCCGTGCAAGCATATACATCGCACAAAAACATACAACCAATCTGTGATTTACGTGGAAATGTTCGAGAATGGGCTGCAGAAGATAGTTTATACTTTGGAGGAAGTTGGGGTGATGAACGAACGAACATCATGCAAGTCGATATTGGAAAAGCATGGCAAGCAAGTAAGTTTATTGGATTCAGAAATGTTTGCAGATATAAGAAATGGGAGGAGAACAACTCGCGGTAGTTTCACTTATCGAAAAAACAAGCGCCCATTCAACCAATCTTCATCGATTCGGGCACCACGCTTTTTGTAGAATTCAATTGCAGGAGTATTCCAGTCCAGAATTTGCCAATCCATACGTGCATAATTCCGTTCCTTAGCGATTTCTACCACACGATCGAACAACATTCCTCCTGCTCCTGTTCCACGGGCCTCAGGAATCACAAATAAATCTTCGAGGTACATGCATGGACCTTTCCAAGTCGAATAAGAGGTGTAATAGATCGCAAAACCGAGGACCTTCCCATCTTGTTCTGCCAGAATCGCTTCACACAGCTTTGAATCAAATAGATCAACGGCTAATTTTTCAGCAGTGTTCTCAACAGCCTCCAAATCATTCTCGTATTCGGCGAGACCTTTGATGAGATCGATCAAGATTACTTCATCTCCGCGTCGCGCGTTTCGAATTGTACAACTCATTACTGAACTCCTGCGAGGTTGAATCTCAAACGAAGTCCTGTACTCATGTTACCCGTAGGGTAAGACGTAGCTACTTTTGGTGTGTTCACCGTTTGATCGTAGTAGAACTGAATTACCAAGTACTTCGACAAGTTGTAATCTGCAGAAGACTTAATCGAAACTACACGCTGCCCAGCAGTCGCTTGGTTACTGTTCTCATCGATGCTACGGATTACTGTCAGATTATCTCTGAACGTAATGTCTACACGAACGTTCACTGGACTTGCTGGAATCTTCTCGAATAGCAATTTCACTTTTGAGAATTTATATCCTGTTCCGATTACCCACTCACTACCAAGAATTTCAGTTACCTGATTGTTGTTCAATGAAAGCGAAGCACTTCGATCTTTCTTGAACTCGAACTTAGTGATCAGCCCTTGATCCTTAATGTTCCACGTTGCGTCGAATCCAATCAATGGAGAGAAGCGCTCAGTGATCGTCACATTTTGAATTTGGTCTTGCGCAATGAAGTTATTATTCAAATCTCTGGCAGTTGCACCACCATTCGCATCAAACTCAGCCAATAAGTTCGTTTGGATTCCCGTAACACTTACTGAAGATGAATATCCATGACGCATTACGAAATTCTTCAAGGCTTTCTTCATGAACTTGAAGTTCTTCAATCCGTTGTAGTTGATCGACCAGTTCGGCAATGGTAAATTACGCACTGGGTTCACGTTCTTTTCGCTCACTCCACGATTCGTGTATGACGTTAAGAATGCTCCAAGTACAACTTCCTGCTGTGTAGCACTGTATCCATCATAGTAACCTGATGTCAACAATGAAGAGTTTCCATTTTCCGATCCAAGAAGCTCAGAAACAGCTGTTCTGTTCGCAAGTAAGTTATCGAATACCGATGATTGGTAACGATCTCCAAGCATTGCAAAAGCAGATGATATTGATACATTCGAGTAAGTCAATGTTGCCATTTCCACTTTACTCTGGCTGTCAAAACCTTCTGTAAATACACCTGGAGATGTTTCAACGAGTTCAGGGTTCCATCGATAGAATTCACTTGAATTTCTACTGTATACTCTGTTCGCTGTCAACTCAATCGACATATCCTTAATTGGTTCAAGTGTTGCACGCAAGTTGATGTTTTCATTGTGCGTGAACGTGTATTGCTGGTTCAAGTTCGGGTTTCTTACTAGGAAGGTTTGCCCAGTATCTGAGCCTAATTGTTCTGCAATGTTATATCCTGTTTCTTGTCCGAACACATTGAATCGTTGTTGCCCAAAGGCAAACCCACCAATTCCAGCATTGTTTCCTGGATCAAATCCTAGGACTCCAGATCGTTGGTTGTATCCTGGTAAGAACGTTCCGTCTGTAATCGAGTATGTTCCGTTTACATTTCGAACTGTCATTAAGATACGAGCAAAGAATCCAGCTACTGGGTGCACTTTACCACCTCGCGCTTTTTCACGCTCTTCACGCTTCTCTTTACGATCTTTCTTACGACGTTTACGTTCTTTTTGTCGTTCCGTTAAGTTTGGATCTTCCTCTTCTTCAACCTCAGGTTTTTCCTTAGCAGTTCCTCCGCGTTTGTCTCCATCTTTGTCGCGAGCTGATGCACGTCCACGTGGGTTACGACCACCGTTATTTACCTTCTTGAAGAATTTCACTTTGTTATATAGCGAAGTGAAGTTCAACTGAGCCGTCATATTGATATCGCGACTGTTCTGGATTGTGTTTCCGAACTGAGGTTGAGCCAATGGTCCACGCTGCCAGTTGTATGATCCTTTCCACGTCATGTTCGCACTGACCCAATCTAACGCAGGAATCTGGTTGAATGGTAATGTGTACTTGAATGAATAGTTGTGCGAGTAATCCATTGCACGACCAAATGTCCCCAATTGTGAATTCAGAGTATCTCGGAACGAGTTTGGTTCTACCCCTCCATCTCCTTCTTCAAACATTGAACGATTGTTCGCAGAGAATTTGAATTTCAACTTCTTCGTAATGTCGTAATCCATCGCGTAATTTCTATTCCAGTTGAACTGTTTCAAGTAAACTGGATTTAGGTCATACAAGTAAACTGAATCCGGTGGAGTATTCGGTGGGATAAAGTTATTTCGTACCTGACGTTCATTGTAATTACGCATTACATCCGTACCGAAAGAAATGTTCTTCGGTGTTAGGAAGAAATTCATATCACGAATCAATGCCCACCATTTCTTACGCTGCATGAATTTCACCTTTTTGAAAGGCATAATCGGTTTTGTTTTGAACGAATAGTTGTAGTTCAAACTCGATGTCCATGTTTGCGTTTGGTCGTTCTGTATGTTGAAATCTCTCCTTCTATCCTGAGAATAAGCATAACTGAAATTCCAATTCGAGATTCTCCAGAAATGGTTGTCGGCCCCAGCCTTTAATTCCTTCCGCACATTGGTGAAGTTATATGCCCTGCGTTCGGTATAGTCTTGTCCCAGCTTCGCATTTCTTCTTCTCAGTTCGGCATCATCGTAATCTGCTAAACGGATATCTGGGTTAAATGGATCGAATTCTGGATTGATCACCCCTACCGAATAACTGTAGAAGAACGGTAACTGAACGCGTGCTTTCTTTCCAAAGAACTGACCTAACTGAACGCTTGCATTCATGTCGAAGTTGAGCTTCTGGTTACGCTGTCTTTCCTGAACACGGCTATCTACCGCTCCCCAGTTAATTCCTGAGTAGCTTCCAGACATGTTCAAGTTGGCGAAATCCGCCAATTGTACTTGCATTTGTGCTGTTGCCGCTGATCCTCCTTCGCTCACGAAATCTGTCAATCGAAGCTCGTTAATCCATGCGTTTACACATTTGGCAAGTCCATCGTCACTCCACGGATTGTTATCATTGGCGTGAGGGTTTCGAATACCGATCATGATCGTCTTCATACCTTGAAGGTTTGGACTACCCTTAACTTTCAATTGTCGTTGAGGGTTCGCAGGATCAACGATTGTATATTCAACATTATAGGAAACTGTTGCACTTCCAGAGCCGATTAACTCGTTTCGCTCTTTCTTCATGTCCAGGAAGTCCTGAAACACAATCTCAATATTGTTATCCTCCGGCCAGATATCTTCTGGAAGCTGAGCTCCGAAATCTGTCAACTTCAGTGGTAATTCATACTCGTAGTAGTTGTCTACGAAATCAGTCCCTAAACGAACGAAGAGAGTTACATCATCATCATTCAATGCTGCTTGTCCCACAACTCTTTCAGCGTGAGCGAACATTTTCAATTTCTTGTATGTACGAACGTCGAACTGAACATTTCTATATGCTGCACGTGCGTCTCCATCCTTTAAGTTACACACTTCCAATGTCAATGACTGCTCGTTCAACTGACGTTGGAAAGTTTGTGATGGATCTATCTCACGTGTAATTCCTGGTGGAATCTCGTACTTAATTGGCTCACGTTGATCATTCTCCTCAACGTTTACCGCTCCAATATTGAACGTTGTCAAATTCGGATCAGGAGTTACACCTTCACCAGGTTGAACCAATGACTCCAAATACTGTCTCCACTCTCCACGGATAAACTCTAATCGTGCAAAACGAACAACAACTTCTTCGTTGAAATCCTTCAGGAAAATACGCATGAAACGGATGGTTCTAAAATCCTGAATTCCGTTTACACGTTTTTCGAAATCACGAATAGGAACTCGGAATTGAATCCAACGCTCTGTTTTGGTACCATTCGCTACCGTCTGGATATTCGTAATGTAATTTTGACCTTCTTGTAAATCGTTTGGTCTCAAACTCACTTTGTACTGGAAGTAACTCTCAGTCTCATCCAAGGTGTTATTATTGTTGAACTCCTCCATGTCTGGTTGGTTCGTAGCTTGAGTTGGGTAACCGTCAGCATTGAGGTCATTTGACATTTCAATTGTCGCAGAGTTTCCTTCAACTCCTCTGAAGCGCTTATATCTTTCGAGGATATCTGCTTGTTCAGAATCGTAAATATCTGATCGATAATAACGGTAATCATCACTTGAAGGATCGGCAATCATTCTATCCTTTGCTGTCTGCGAAAGAATTCCATTATTCTGTACCCATGTTACATAGTTGTCATAGAATTCGCGCTCTCCATCGTTGTCCCATCCATCATATCCCACATCCTGATTCACACGAGCAATTGGATCGTTATCAAAGGCATTAACCGTTTGTTGCAAAGTGGAAATTCTTGCCCAACTCGTCTCATCTAAGTTGTCCAATGGGGAGTCAGCGAGTGGCGGTAAACCATTCTCAAAACTACGGCGAGAGTCAGGTAAAACATCCTCAGAAATATTTCCAAGGTTGAAGTACATATCTCCTCCTGAGTGATTTGAATTTGGATCAACTGCTTCGGCATCGGCATTAAACGGATCAAGCATCCAGAATTGAATAAACTCGATGTTTGTCAACTCAAAATCATTTGTCGTCAAAGCGCGCATAATTCCTCCCCAACGATTCTCAGGGTCAGTAAACAATCCATCAGCATCAACCGTATTGGTTGTGTCGTAGTTGTACATTCCACGCTCTTTCGGATAGTAAGCTAAATCTAAAATTGGAATATTTCCGATTTGACCCAAAGCCAAGTTTTGGTTCGGCCAAATTTCCGTTTGACTTACTAAACGAACACGACTATCGCTCACTAGCGAAGGGTTGTCCTTGATGTGCTGTGGAGTAATGTTCGAACCTTGTGCAAACAATGGATCGACTACATACCACGCTGATCTTCCTCGTTTGAAACCTGCCGAAAGATCTAAGTTTCCAGCCTCAGGGAATAAATCTGGCTGTCCTTTTGGAACTGACGCAAGATGCCATGCTGTTGCAGAACGCAGGTCAATTGCACTTTGCGCTCCCTCGAAATCATCGATGTAGGAAATACCATCCGAAGTAATCGCTCGTGGCGAGCCAGGAATTAAGTGTGCAAATTCTCCTGTGAATGAGAAGGTCGAACGTTCTTTCGTCGAGATAACTGGAAGAAGATCAACAAGTTTCGTCAGTAAGGGAACATCCGTTCGGTATTGAAGGTCAAATCCGATGATGTTGTTTTTGTACGGTTCACTTCCAATATCAACTTTCTGTGTTACCGGACGTTCCATCATACGCATCCAGGTGGCTCCGACATTAAATTTATCACTAAATCGATGGGCGACTCGGGAGCCGAGCAAGGATTTGGCTTGGAAACCGAACACGGAATTACTTTCAATGGAAATCTTGATCGGTGTATTTGAATTCAAATAAGACTCATTCAAGATTTTCACTCGTCCGAGATTGTAATCCACTGTATAGTCTTGTCCTTCCGTCAATAAAATTCCTCCCGCAGTAACGGACACCGCTCCTTCAGGAACGTTCAAGGCATTCAATGGAATGTCTGAGGTAATCGAAGATTGATATTCTCCTTTAAAACTGAATCGATTCTTCGCTGGAATTTGCTGTGCAGCTGTTTTGGTTGAATCATATAGTTCAGTGTAAGCCACTTGATCGATGGTTACCTGAGGAAGTCCATCTGCCTGTAGTTTATCTGCCAAAGTCTTTCCGAAAGGTTCAACCGTCGTGAAATAAATACGTCCATTTCTTCTGTTGATCGTACCTGCTGATTCTGCTCTATTTCCGTTAAAGTTGATTGGAACGAAATCAAATACCCCATCCGAGAACAGTTGGTTATTCTGATTCAAATTATCCATTTCCAGAACCGTTACAATTTGGTCGGCGTCCAAACTCGATTGAGTCTGGCCTCCAGTCAGATCGGATATCGGAAGGAAAGGAACATTGACAGAGGTAACTGGGTTGTTGTAAAGAATGTCTAAACGGAAACCTTGTTGATCCACTTGGTAAGCACCAATTGAATACACGTTTTTCATCATCAATGGCCAAACCGCATTTCTTGGGTTGGTGATTGTTGGCTTCAACAGCTTCACCATCAAGGCATCCTGTCCGGCAATTCCGTCTGTTGAGAATTCACCCACCTGATATGTTTCTCCCTGATTTGTGTACTCATATGATACAGCCAATACTTCGTCATTGTTCAACGGCATATTCAAGGAGATAAATCCTAGCTGGGCATTGTAACTGAATTCACTTTCGTTCAACTTACGTGCGTTCTCCACTTTCTCAAAGTGAACAGCCTGTTGGAAAGGTCCCGGTTGTGTAAATTGACTCGCTAAAGCCTGCACAGAATTATTGAATCCTCTTACAAGTGGCTGATTAATTGCCCAATTGTATAATCCATTCGCATCGTTACTTGGTAGCTCAGATGTCGAATAGTTCCCAGGATCACCCTCACAATTATCTTGTTTTGCTTCCCCTAAATCGGCGAATGCAATAATATTACGTGTATTTTCTGTTTCGTTTGTACGGTTCATCACCCACACTTCGATTCTCGTAAGGTTAATCGTTGTGTTAGGAATTGGCAATGACGACATTCCATTGTCATAATTGTCGTGGTGATACATGTTCAGGAAGTAGTGTCGGTTTACTTCGTAATTATCCGCCGTTAACTCAAACTGCTGCGTTTGCGATCCTCCTTCAATGTTGATTTCTTTTCTCTGACCTCTTGAAGATGCACCGATCATATCGACCGTCGTGTTCCCAAACTTCAATTGACTGTATGCACCAAACAATACCTGCGATCCTTGGATCAACGATGTTGGCGGCTGGAACTGAACATTTCCAAGTTGGATTTTCTGAATGATTTGATCTTCATCTCCTGTATATTCCAGAGTCGAAATATTATCGAAATCAAACGCCGCTTGCGTATTATAGCTTGTTCCAAGTTTCACACGCGTTCCAATCTGCCCTACGAGGTTTAAATTGATTTGCTGCTGGAAATCAAAGCGAGTAATTCTTCGCTGACGTTCTGGCAAGATTGGATTTTCGTAACGAGATGAGTTCACCCCTAAAGAAATCTCAACACTTCCCGTTGTTCTGATGGTAATTTGATCTGATCCGAAGAAATTCTCAAATACTTTATTTCCGACTTTAATTGGGAATTCGAACGGTTGGTTTTCGGCGGTTTGTTCGTCGATTTTCTCTTTCCAGTTATCTTGTAATGATTTTTGACGTTCGTACTCGATGTATTCTTCGAGCGTCATCATGGATGGATTTCTGTAGTTTATTCCAGAAGCTCCGATTACTTCTGTGAATATATATTTTCCTGTTACTGGATCGTAAACAATGGTGCGGTCCAATGAGTTCGGGTCACCCAAATCGAAACTTTGCTCGTTCGTTTGAGTCGGATCGTATGTGGGATTGAGTGGCCAAATCAGATTCGTGTCGGGATCATTTTGTGCCCAAGACGGTCCAATGACCAAGCAAAACAACAGTAGTAGTCCAACGTACTTCATAGTTAGTAATCTCGTATTCAAATTTTTATATTGATTAAAGAACCTTTAATGCTCCTTTAATCAGCTGCTCAACTGACTCTTCTCCAGTTGCTATTTTATCTATCGCTTTTTCCGCTGCTTTCTTATCAAAACCTAGGGAAATCAATGCTGTTAACGCATCAAATCGACTTGTATTGTTCGTATTGAACATATTTTCGGATGAAAAGCTCATTTTTAACATTTTATCCTTCAAATCGACGATGACACGTTGTGCCGTTTTCGCACCAATCCCTTTAACACTTTGGATTGTTCGAACATCTTCATTCTGAATGGCTCCTGCAATTTCTTCAGGCACCATCGATGACAACATGATCATTGCCGTGCTTGGTCCTATCCCAGACACTGACACCAAATGGTTAAACATTTCGCGCTCTTCTTTCGTAGCGAATCCATATAGGATTTGTGCATCCTCCCGTACAACGAACTTCGTAAAAAGTTTAAGGTTCTCATCATTTCCAATTGTGGAGAAGGTATTGAGTGATATTTTCACCTCATAACCGACACCACCACAATCGATAACTACTTCAGTTGGAGCTTTTTCTACTAAACGTCCATTTAATTGAGCAATCATACCTTATTTGTTTTGAGCGTCTACTACGGCAACTTTCACCATGTTAATAATCTCGCGAACTGAAGCTCCCATTTGCAACACATGGATGGATTTTCTCAATCCAACCAAGATTGGACCGATTGAATCATCGTCGTTGATTTCTTGTAACAGCTTGTACGCAATATTTCCGGCTGCTAAATTCGGAAAGATCAAGGTGTTGACTTTCTTGTTTGAAAGCGTAGAGAAAGAGAATTTTTCATTCATCAACTCATTGTTCAACGCAAAGTTCGCTTGTACCTCTCCGTCAACAATCAAATTTGGGTTTTTCTCATGGATGATCTTCGCAGCCTTCGCCATTTTCGTAGCGTCTTCGCCCGTTCCTGAGCCAAAGTTTGAGTAACTCAACAAGGCAATTCGTGGTGTTACTTTGAATTTTCTAATGGTCTTAGCAACATTCACCGTGATCTCCGCGATATCTTCAGCCGTAGGGTTCACATTTAGTGTTGTATCAGCAAGGAAAAGAGGACCTCGCTTAGTATCCAGGATATACATTCCTGCCACAACGTTCATATCCTTTTGCAATCCGACTGTTTGAATAACTGGTCGTACAACATCACGGTAGTTTCTGGAAATTCCTGAAAGCATTGCATCAGCATCACCAGATTCAACCATCATGGCTCCAAAATGGTTTCGCTCACGCATGATTCGAATTGCTTCAAACTCTGTAACGCCTTTGCGCATGCGTTTCTCGAAGAACTTCAATCCATATTCTTTACGACGTTCTTCTTCTTCATCAGACTTCGGATCGATGATTTCCACTTCTGGGAATTCCATCATGTACTCTTCAATCAATCCTTCAATTACATGCTTTTTACCTAGCAAAATTGGGTAGGCTACACCTTCTTCCCAAGCAGTTTGCGCAGCCTTCAATATTTTGATGTTATCTGCTTCAGCGTATACAACACGTTTCGGTGAACGTTGTGCTTTTTCAGTGATATTACGAATCAGTTTGTTATCCAAACCAAGACGGTTCTTCAGTTCCATTTCGTATGCATCCCAATCTGAAATCGGCTCTTTAGCCACTCCAGATTCCATTGCTGCTTTAGCCACTGCTGGCGCTACGTAGTAAATCAATCGTGTATCGATCGGCTTTGGAATAATTTGCTCACGACCAAACGAAATGTTTTTCTCACCGTAGGCTTCAATTACTTCTTCTGGAATTGTTTCTTTTGCTAATGACGCAATTGCTTTTACTGCCGCCAGCTTCATCTCTTCGTTGATCGTCGTAGCTCGAACGTCCATCGCCCCTCTAAAAATAAACGGGAAACCGAGTACGTTATTTACCTGATTAGGATGATCAGAACGCCCCGTTGCCATGATAATGTCCTTACGAACCGACGTTGCGTCCTTGTATGAAATTTCGGGTTCTGGATTAGCCAATGCAAAAACAATTGGGTCTTTCGCCATTACCTTGATCATTTCCTTTTCGACCAAACCACCTCTCGATAAGCCAAGGAATACATCTGCTTTCTTGAATGCATCAGCAAAAGCGACATCTTTCTTGTGATTGGCAAAGAAAACTTTCGTTTCGTCAAGGTCTGTTCGTCCCTTGTGAATCAATCCTTTTGAGTCAAACATGTAAATGTTCGACAGTTTCGCACCTAGTGCATGATATAATTTCGCGCAAGAAAGTGCCGATGCTCCCGCACCTGATACAACAATCTTTACTTTTTCAATTTTCTTTTTCGCCAACTCCAAGGCGTTCAATAAAGCCGCCGATGAAATGATCGCCGTTCCGTGCTGATCATCATGCATGATTGGAATATCCAACTCAGCCTTCAAACGCTCCTCAATTTCGAACGCTTCAGGTGCTTTAATGTCTTCAAGGTTTATTCCTCCAAACGTTGGAGCAATCGCTTTGACTGTTTGAATAAACAACTCCGGATCTGTTGCATCCACTTCTATATCGAACACATCAATATCGGCAAAGATTTTAAAGAGAAGTCCTTTCCCTTCCATCACTGGCTTTGATGCTTCCGGTCCAATGTCACCGAGTCCAAGTACGGCTGTACCGTTTGAGATAACGGCTACTAAATTCCCTTTACTCGTGTACTTATATACATCTTCTTTGTTCTCTGCAATCTTCAAACAAGGCTCCGCTACACCTGGGGAATAGGCAAGGGAAAGGTCACGTTGAGTTGCGTAAGGTTTCGTTGGTATTACCTCAATTTTACCTGGTTTTCCAGTTGAATGATAATCGAGGGCATCTTGTTTTCTAATTTTCGCCATAAGTTGGTCGCTTTTGAAGCTGTCAAAGATACGAAAATGCTTTCGGAATAAGGTCTGGAAATTAAAAAAGCCGCTTATCCTATTCCGATGGTTATCGGAACAGAATAAACGGCTCTAAATCTATTCACCTACTTCCGTTAGAAAGTGGGCTTTCGCATAATCAATATTACTTGATTACAAGAGTTTGCGTGTAAGAAGCTCCCTCAGTAGCAACGCTAACAAGGTAGTTTCCGCTCATCAACTCAGCAGTTGGAACTGCGATGTTCTGAGCACCAGACAAGTTTGAGTAAGCGTTAGTTGAAACTACGCGTCCTGCCATGTCAGTAATTGTAATTGTGTAATCTCCTGTCGCATCGAAAGCAACGTTTACGTTGTCAGTCGCTGGGTTAGGGAATACATTCATGTTAATTGATTCTGGTCCTTCTTCAAGTCCAACAACCAAATCAACTTCCTTCGCGTTAACGATTTCTCCTGTAGCGTTATCCAACAACAACACAACTACGTGCGTATTGTTTTCATCACTTGTTGCAGGAACAGTGTAGTTAAACGTGTAAGTAGCAACTGTACCGTCAGTGATTGTAGCAGGAACTGACCCAGCTTGTCCATCGTATCCTCCTAACAATGACATACCAACGTGATGGTATACCATATGAGCAGCAGGAACTGGGTTTGGAAGACTTTCGTATCCTCCCATTGGTCCATTACCTCCACCAGCATAAGCATTTGCTTGAGCCCATTGAGATCCTGTTCCTGTAAGACCGTTTTCAGTAATAACTACTGCTAAACGGAAGTCAGCACCTGAAACTGGAGTGTAGAAACTTGCAGAAGCTTCGATAGTCATGTTACCTCCTGTTCCTGTAACTGTAGCATCTACGTTTGCAGGAACTCCTAAGTTCACGCGATCGTTGTAGTATGCTTCGAAAGCAGCTTGTGATACAGATACTCCTAATAAAGCACGGTCAACGTTTGCTCCTGGGAATCCAGAGATTCCAGCTCCGTTATCATACTCAGTAATTGTCATTGGGTCACCATTGTGAACAGCAATACCAACGAAATCACTTGGATACGTCGCGATCATATGATCCATTGCAACGATTCCACGCGTACACCATGGACACCATGTTCCTGTACCTTCTTCAATAACAACCGCTTTGTCAGTTTGTTGACTCAACGTGTTGTGCAATGCAGAACTAGAGTTGTTTGAAGGATCTCCATCAGTTGTTGCGTTTACAGCAGTAATTGTAACAGCGATATTTTGCTCAACAGCAGTTGCGTAAGTTACAGCGTCTGGGTGATCTACAGAAGCAGAAGCACCTGGTGCGATGTTTACAGTCACAGTTTGAGCGTGAGCAGTACCATCGTTCCAATCGATTTCCAAAGAAGTAATAGCGTTACCACCAACGTTTGTTACTTCAGCAGTAAGTGTTTCGTTTGCGTTCAACATTGACCAACGTGCCAAGTTTACAGCAGTAAGACTTGCATCGTTTTGAGCTGGCTCCTTAACAACAACGTTGTCGATAGCCAAACCAGTTGCCCATGTTCCATCATCATTGTAAATCCAACGAACGTGACAAGCTGTCAAGTTCGAAACACCAGAAAGTGCAGCGTCTAAAGAAACGATGTTGCCAGCCCAATCCAAGTTACCTTGGTTAGTTGTGTTGTGTGTGTAAACGTTTGCCCATGTAACACCACCGTCAACAGAAACTTCTACTTCGTGAGGTACAGATGGTCCGTAACTCATATCATCAATGAAATCGTATTCAAGTACAACACTTGACAAACCAGTTAAATCCATTGCTGGAGATGTCAAAGTTGCGTTAGACATATCACAGTTACAAACATCGTCATTCGCCATTGCGAAATTAGTTCCACCGTTGATTGGCCAATAAGCAGCAGCGTTGGCTGCAGCTGCGTCTCCAGTGTAGAATTCACCTCCGGCTGTAGCCGCTGATGTAGTCCATCCAGTTGGAAGAGCTGGAGTTCCAGCTTCGAAATCTTCTGAAAGCACTTGCGAAAACGCGCTACCTGCTATAAGAAGACTCCCACAGAGTAATAAATTTTTCATAGTTTTTTTGTTCTTAAATTAATGTTAGTTCTAAAAATCAAAACCAAAGATAAGTGATTGCACTACTCAAAGCAAATAGATAAGTTTGTTTTGGGGTAGGCATATTGCATACACTCTTGTAAAGCTAAATGAACTGATTATGAAATCAATGTTAAAAATTGTCGTATTCTCTGGTGCGGGAATGAGTGCAGAAAGTGGGATTCAGACTTTCCGAGATTCGAATGGCCTGTGGGAAAACTACAAAATCGAAGATGTTGCTACGCCTCAGGCATGGGCAAAGGACCCCGATCTCGTGACAGATTTCTACAATCAGCGTAGAAAGACCATTATTGAGGCATCTCCGAACAACGCACACATCGGAGTGAAAGCACTGGAAGAACTTGCAGAAGTATTGGTCATCACCCAAAACATTGATGATTTACACGAGCGCGCCGGCAGTTCAAACGTCCTTCACTTGCATGGCAATATCCGACTGGCAAAAAGTTCAGGCCCTGATCAGGAAAAGAAATACTACTCTATAGATGATTGGAAACTTGATGAGACATCCGTTTGCCCTGACGGCTACAGGCTCCGACCGCACGTAGTATGGTTTGGTGAAGATGTTCCCTGCTACGAGCAAGCCGCTATTCAACTAGATGGCGCTAATATTTTGATTGTGATTGGAACCTCGTTACAAGTATATCCAGCAGCTGGACTCATTCAATTTGCGACGAAGGCGGAACACAAATATATTATCGATCCGAAGGCGGACGAACTTAGTGTGCCTGCAGAGTTTATAAAACTGAATGCTACCGCGAGCGATGGAATCGCCGCTATTCTAGAGGAACTAAAGAATAAACTCTCTTGAGTTATTTCTTCTTTGAACTTTTCACGAAGTTCTCAATCGCACCCGTCATTGACGGAGCATTTGGTTGAGGAGCGTGCAAGTCTAAACGCATATTGTTGTCTACAATTGCTTTCGCTGTAGTTGGACCAAAAGCGGCAATAACTGTATCGTTCTGCTTGAATTCAGGGAAGTTCTTCACAAGTGACTCAACTCCTCCAGGACTGTAGAACACCAACATATCGTAGTATACATTTTCCAAATCTGACAGATCAGAAGCAACCGTTCTATATAGCACGGCCTTCGTAAAGTTCAGGTTGTTCGCCGAAAGTGTATCTGGAATTTTATCTCTCAAACGGTCAGTACACGGCAACAAGAATGTTTCTTTCTTGTGCTTCTTTAAGATATCTACCAAATCATCTATACGCTGTTTACCGAAGAAAATCTTACGCTTACGGTAGGCAACATATTTCTGGAGATAATACGCCACGGCTTCGGATATACAGAAGTACTTCATTGAATCTGGCACTTCGTACCGCAATTCTTCCGCTATTCTGAAGTAATGATCCACGGCATTTTTGGAAGTTAAGATGATGCCTGAATGTTTCTCCAATTCAACTTTCTGAGTTCGAAACTCTTGTGCCCCAATCCCTTCAACATGAATAAAAGAACGGAAATCAATTTTTAAGCTATACTTGTCAGCTAAATCAAAGTAAGGAGACTTCGTTCCTTCAGGCTTCGGTTGAGATACTAATATTGTTTTTACTCCCACTGGTCAACAGTTTAAGTCAAGTTATTCTAGTAGAAATCCCGTGTCAATGCAATCGTTAACATTAGCAAAGGCAGAATTTCGAGGGTGCAAAAATACAAAATTATATAATACCATGAAACTCCACGTTTTAAAACTAGGTTTACACTCTTCACTATTCGAAAAATAGACTCAGCAAAAAACAAGACTAAAGCCAACTGAGCAAACATAGTTCCCTGACCAGAGTTGAATAACCAGAGTACTGCACAGAAGAAATAAATTAACCCCAAAAATTGCGCACCAATAATCTTTAAGGTGATCGGTTCTTCAAATACTCCAGAGGCACCTGTCAACCAGTGAGTAATTTGAAAACAGGAAAGATTCCAAATGAGTAAGCCAACAGGTAAAATAAATACCAGAGCATTGCTAGGTAGTTGTATGGAATTATTGCTTTGCACATACAAGTAACAAATCGCTCCTGCGGACAAGATGTAATTCAGGAGTAATAACAAAGAGCTTGGTTTGCCCAAAGGCATCGTTTCCTTTACATGAGATACTACTCCTAGAAACTTTCCGTTTGCTAGAATGAGGCTCTGATAAATCCCTGTCCGTGCAAACCGTGCAAGAGCGAGTGTGATGAAAGCAACGAACAGCACATAACCCATCATCCACTCTAAAGAATGAAAACGAGGGATGAGCTCATTTGGGATAGTTTCTAATGAAATACTTAGGTAAACGTTCACTTAATTCTACTTGTTTCTTGTTTTTTTATTGGTCAACGCAAAGTTACTCGTTGATCTCAACTTTTTTTAACACTCCTCAAAAATTATACCTGAATTCCACTCTAAAATGCACTCAGATCGCTTGAAAAGATTCATTTTTGAGTCTTAAAGAAGGAGAAATATTGGGGTATTTCAATGAATTTAAGCGACAAAAATGTTCTATTTCTAGCGAAATCAATCTATCACTAACCCTTTTATGCGAATGTATTGTCGGAATATTTATTGCGCGATAGCGCGCTATCACTTAAAAAGATCATCTAAATCCATTCTACCTAAAAGAATTTCTGAGAAGATTTTAGAATTGAACTCAGGTATAGTTAATTTTGCATTCAATAAATTCATTCAGATATGAGAACTGACTTATATACTCATCCGGACTACTACAACATGGATGATCTCCTTTCGGAAGAACACAAACTTGTGCGCGACGCTGCTCGTGCTTGGGTCAAGAAAGAGGTTTCACCAATTATTGATGAACATTACGAGAAAGCAACTTTCCCGAATCACATTTTGCCAGGACTTGGTGAAATTGGTGCTTTTGGACCCTATATTCCTGAAGAGTATGGAGGGCCAGGTTTGGATCAGATCTCGTATGGATTGATCATGCAAGAGTTGGAGAGATGTGATTCAGGTTTACGCTCAACGGCTTCTGTTCAAAGTTCACTTGTGATGTATCCAATTTGGAAATACGGAAACGAGGAGCAACGCATGAAGTACCTTCCTAAGTTGGGAACTGGTGAAATGATTGGTTGTTTCGGATTAACGGAACCAGATCACGGATCGAATCCTGGTGGAATGATCACCAACTTCAAAGATGACGGAGACCACGTTATTTTAAATGGAGCAAAAATGTGGATTTCCAATGCGCCGTTTGCAGACATCGCTGTAGTTTGGGCAAAGAATGAAGCTGGACGTATTCATGGATTAGTTGTTGAAAGAGGAATGGAAGGTTTCACTACTCCGGAAATGCACGGTAAGTTATCACTTCGTGCCTCTGCGACAGGTGAGCTTATTTTTGATAACGTTCGCGTTCCAAAGGCAAACATACTTCCAAACAAATCTGGATTAGGTGCTCCACTTGGATGCCTGGATTCAGCTCGATATGGAATTGCTTGGGGTGCACTTGGAGCAGCAATGGATTGTTACGATCAAGCTTTGCGTTACTCGAAAGAACGTACGCAGTTTGGAGTTCCAATTGGCTCATTTCAATTGATTCAAAAGAAGTTAGCTGAAATGATTACGGAAATCACGAAAGCACAATTGTTGACACTGCGTCTTGGACAATTGAGAAACGATGGAAAAGCAACTTCAGCTCAAATCTCAATGGCGAAAAGAAACAACGTAGAGATTGCATTGGACATTGCTCGCGAAGCACGTCAAATCCATGGTGGAATGGGAATTACTAGTGAATACTCAATCATGCGTCACATGGCGAACCTTGAATCAGTATTGACATATGAAGGAACTCACGATATCCACTTGTTGATTACTGGAATGGATGTAACAGGAATTCCATCTTTCACGCGTGAAGCGCCAGATCTTTCGAAGATGAAATAGAATAATTTCTCACGAAACGATGAACTCCGACTTTTCCCAATAGCTTTCGGGAAAAGTCGGAGTTTTTTGTTTTCAGATATTTCTACGTGCAATCCTATAATTGCGGATACTACAGAATCAAGAGTTACCTGAATCGTGTGATTCTATCAACTAACGGGTAAAAGTTGTCAAGAAAATGAATTACTTAACGACTTATATGCACGTGCATCTTAAGTAGCATTCGATTTAACTTGTTTCTTAGTAATTAAAACGACAGTGCGTTCCCTAGTTCCCTAGAATATTTATTTGTACGAGGTAACGAAAATACGTGAACGCTGCAGTGGGTGAATCTGTTCCATTTCCGGAGTCATTGTAAACGCCTGCTTTAAAATAGAAGTTATCCTTCACACCGGTTTCAAACCATTTGTCAACGATTTGATTATCGCCGTTACCCTTCGTAAATGTAAAATTATTATAAGTATCACCTTCCTCTGCTACAACTCTAATCGAATTGGACTTAACCTCTAATTTTAAAAATAAATTTTCCCCCGAAGAGTATGGAATTAGACTCACCTCTTGAGTAGTGCCTTCTTCTTTGATATATGATTGAGTTAGAACGGCCCATATCGAGTCATTTCTAATTTCAACTCTTAATAAAGGTCTTTGGGCATTACCTCTACAATGAACTTGAGCAATAGTCACACCATCACTAGGATAGTCTGTGAAAGTTGCATTATAGCTCATTGTTCGTTTATCGCTCAAAGAGAACTGGTATGCAGCATCCAACTTCCATTCTGTTCTTTTACCAGAAGCAGGGCAACTCTTCAAAACATATGAGTCACCGTGTTTCGCGTAATATTCATTACCACCTGATGATGTGTAGGACTGATATTTTTCTAGATATACATTTGGATTTGTAGTCTTAGACCCGTTTGATTCATCGCACCACTCCGTAGTTTCAATTCCAAACCCCTCCAATTGGAAAACACCATAATTCGCAGGAACTTCGTAGAACAGCCATTTTTGATTGTTATTACCTGTACTGTTCCATTGATGAATATTACCACCGTCAGAAGTACTAAAACCTTCAACATCTAATAATTTATTGCTCCCTACGTTTTTAATTTCGTAGCCCGAAGACGCACTTCCATGAAACGTGAACTGTTGATTCGTTTGTTGAGAATAATTCCATTGCTGAATATTTCCTCCAGGCGCTGTACTGAATCCCTCTACATCTATGACTTTATTGCTGTTGACACTCTTTATTCTGAATGTACCTGTGCCAGCGTTGCTGTGTATTTTCCATTGCTGGTTATCTCCACCCGTGAAGGTATATTGTTGAATATTCGCGCCATTCTGATCACTCCAGTCAGGTCCATGCACCGGACTCCAATCAGCAACATCTAGAAACTTACCGCTATGAACACTTTTTATAAAATATGTTTTACCAGCCTCAGGATCGACAGGGTTAGTTGTTGGCTCGGCAGCAGCTTTCAATGAAAATGGAATACTTGACTCACCCGAATCCGTTGTGTTAATAGGAATATTTAACTGTTCTTTTTTACAACTAGTTGCGAATAAAACTGATAGCACTACTCCAGAAGTGACAATTACCGTCTTATTCAAAATTCTTTTTGTTTTCAATTTTTCAATTTTTAATCAATAGTTTCAGCGAACCTACAAAACTTTAATTTTTTCACGTTTTGTTGTTTTTAAAACTTATTGGAAGTCTAGTTTTCGATAAACCCACTCTAATTTTCGATAAACACATATTTTTTATCGACATAAACTCAAGATGCGAATATGACTGACTCCACTGAAACTGTCCTTTTAAGGTTAAAAACACGTAACGTAATCCTTAATAGTCTAGATTTTAAATTATCCTTTGAACCTTGTAAGTCTACATCTCCACTAGACTATTCCACGCAGATGAAAAAGAGCTTCTATCCGTATGTCATTTGAGATTCCATACAACAATTAACCAGCACATGTATTATTGATCTAACCCCCTCAAAATCGAAATAATAATGACATTTCGAGGATTGATTGAATAATCGCTTTAACATCCTATCCCAATTCTCCTTTAGCCTTACAGTCGAACGTAGTGGGCAAGTCACAAGTTAATATTGTCCTTCTCAATTGAGTTTTTGAGGGATAAAAGAAGGTGTTTATTGATATTGATCATAAATACTCAAAGAATTCAGTGGACAATGAACTCGAGCTACACCCAATCTTCGATATTCATTTCTAAATATGAGGTCGAATGTCTTTCACATTAAGCTGAAGTGTTTCACGATCACGCCAACGATTTATTTCCAAGGTGTAGGCAACATCAAAAGGCATTCCTGAGGCAACATCTTCCTCTTTCTCGGCAAGATTAAACGCTATGGCTTCCATAACAACATCTGTTTCAGGTTGAGTGATAGAGAGTTTCAGGTGCGCCTCTTTTAGTACGCGAAGATCGGTTGAGAAAACATTCTTTGAAACAAACACAGGTTTCATGTTTTCAGGGCCATGAGGTTCGAATTGTCGCAAAATTCGTTTGATTTTCGGGATTTTCAATCTGTTTTCTTCCTTTTGGAAGATCTGATCGAAGGATAGCTCCATATCAATTCGCTCCTCTGGAATGAGTAATTTCGGGTCAATGCTTTCCGCTACAACGGACTCAAACGTGGTCATGAATTCGTGAACGTTTTCCTCCTGCATGGTCAATCCCGCTGCGTACATGTGGCCACCGAATTTTTCGAGTAAATGAGAACACTTCTCGATGGCAGCATGAACATCGAAGCCTTGAACAGATCGTGCAGAACCTGTTATCTCGCCATTCGATTTCGTCAAGACGATGGTCGGCTTGTACGATTTCTCAATGATTCTCGACGCGACGATTCCAACTACACCTTTGTGCCAATCCGAACTGTACACCACATTCGTGCAACGCACTTTCGGGTAAGTTTCAATCATTGCTAAGGCTTGTTCAGTAATGCCTTTATCCAGTTCTTTTCGTTCTTGATTGTCTTCGTTGATTTCTTCTGCCAAGGTTTGAATTTCTTGCTGATCTCCAGATACCATTAACTGAACCGCATACTTACCAGAGCGCAACCTACCCGCTGCATTGATTCGAGGAGCAATGGTGAAAACAACATCCGTTAACGTTACAGGAAAACTGCGGTTTGCCAACACCAACATTTCCCTGAATGCCATTCTCGGAGATTGATTCAAGTGCGCTAACCCCAGCATTGCCAGTATTCTATTTTCTCCCGTCACTGGAACCAAATCTGCTCCAATACTCAAGGCCAATAAATCCAATTGATTCCACAGAGGCTCCATGGGCCATTTTTGATGCTGAAACAGTGCCTGCATCAGCTTAAATCCAACTCCACATCCGCATAATTCGTCGTAAGGGTAACTACAATCTGATCGTTTCGGATCGAGCACAATTGCATCGGGTAACTCACTTCCTGGACGGTGGTGATCACACACGATTACGTCAATTCCTGCAGCTCGCGCTTCTGCAACTCTATCCAACGCCTTGATTCCACAATCCAGCGTAATCATCAAATCAATTCCCTGCTTCTTTGCATGTGCAATTCCCGCAGAACTCACTCCGTATCCTTCGCTATAGCGATCAGGAATGTAGTATTCGAGATCCTCTAAATGCTCGCCAAGAAGTTGATACAACAAAGAAACAGCCGTTGTACCGTCGACGTCATAATCACCGTATACTAACACCTTCTCTTGATGCTCAATTGCTTTTACCAGACGATCGACAGCTACATCCATATCTTTCATCAAAAATGGATCGTGCAACTGCTCCAGTTTAGGTCGGAAAAACGCCTGTGCATTCTCATAAGAATCTATTCCTCGTTGCAGTAATAATTCGGCAACTACAGCATCAACTTTTAATTCTGAACGAAACTCCTCTACGGTTGTACTATCTTGCGGTGCACGAACAAACCATCTTTTTTCCATTGCATATGTTTTTAAGGGTAGGTTAATTGTTATTTTTAAGTGATGCCGATAATGACACTCTAATTTAAGTTATGAAAATACTTGCGATAATCACCTACATTTTTCTCACAGGAACTGCGATTTCCCAAAATTCGTATTATTTCTCAAATGCTCTTCCTACGGAAGAGAAAAAGGTGCAAACCGTTGATAAAAAATGGTTTGGTGAGTACAAGGATGAAGAACGATCTTTGGCCTACAGTTTTACCGAAAATGGAGTTACGATTATTTCCACACAGGTTTCCTCGGTAAGCAAGAAACTGGTTCGTGAGTCATCGAAATATTCTGTGAAAGACGACTTTATTCACGGAGTAGTTGAAAACGATTCCCTACCCTGTATTTTGCAAAAAGGATTCTATTATTTCGGAATTCGTAATCGTGACGCAGTGATCTATAAGAATTCGCCTACACTCTTAACGCGTATAAGTGATAGAGAATACATTCTGAACTACGAAGAAAATGGAAAGTATCTCCCAGTTAAACTGGTTTTTTCGAAAGGAAATCTGACCGTAAGTGAATTCGATTATGAACCGGAGCAACGTCAATTCAGTTTTATTGAAACACAAAATGAAACCGAAGAGAATGCACAGAACATTATTGTCCTTTCCCCTTCTAATCTTGAATTCGATCAATTAAACTCTAGATATTTTGTTGAAAGAAGCACTTTTTCACTCATCACCGATTAATACACCCTATGATTCGATCTATTCTTTACACAGTAGTTCTCTTAGCCGTTTCATTACTTCTTATGTCACAATCATGTGAGAAGAAAAATAAGGATGCAGCGGAAGTGACTCAAACAGAAGAGAGTGCCAAGCCCGAAAAAAAAGAAATGAAAATGCTCAAATACACGTTCTCTGGAAACTATCATGATTCCTGGGCAAAAGTCGATTCTCTGGAAAGACAAGGACTTTACAAAAGTGCATTGGATGTTGTTAACTCGATTTTTTCGCAAGCTCAGACCGATAAAAACGCACCCCAAATTGTCAAGTCGGTGATTTTCCGAATGAAGTACAACTCTTACCTAACAGAAGAGGATTTCATTCAGGCCATAGCAGAACTAAACACTCTTTCAGAGAAGGAAGAATTCCCAATCAAACCCTTGATTCACTCGGTAACAGCCGAAGTGTACTGGCAATACTATCAGTCGAATCGTTGGACGTTTATGAATCGTTCGGAAACAGTCAACTTTGATAACGACGATGTTCGTACCTGGGATTTAAAGAAGATTTCTGCGCACGTCAATAAACATTTCCTTCTCTCTTTGGAAAGCGCTGATAGTTCTCAGCACGCCGACCTCAATGATTTTAAGGATATTTTATCCCAATCGGAAACGGAAAGAAGCCTTCGTCCAACTTTGTATGATTTTCTCGCACACAGAGCGATTTCTTTCTTTGCCAATGCTGAATCAGAGCTTGTTCGGCCTGAGGCCAAGTTCGTGATTGATAATGCAGACTATTTCGGATCACCTGCTGAATTTTTGGCTCTCAATCCTGAATCTACCACTGGGACATCCAATACCTACTTGGCTGTAAAAACGTATCAGGATTTAACTACTTTCCGAATGAGGGATAATAAGCTAGCCCCTTTGATTGACCTTGAACTCCAACGCTTGAATTTTGTACGCGCGAATTCTGTTTCACCTGATAAGGATGGACAGTATTTAGCGGCATTAAAACGACTTTTAAGCAGGTACCCAAATAACGACGCAACCTCAGAGATTCAATTTTACATTGCTACCTACTACAATAATCAGGGGGATCAATACACACTGGATCAGCCCGAAACTCGCTGGGATAAGGAGCGTGCTTTGACCATTTGTAAGCTTGCCATGAAACAATTTCCAGACACTTATGGGGCGAATTTGTGCAAAGAATTGGCGAACAATATTGAGATGAAATCACTTTCGTCTCAAAACGAAGTTGCCTACGCGAAAGGAGAAAACGGACGACTAAGAATCGCATACAAAAACGTTGACAGCGTTTACATTCAAGTTATCAAAGTTCCAAACGATTTCTATACACAAGGATATAATGGAAGCACAGTCATTGAAGAGCTTTTAGCCAAAGAAATCAATAAAGAGTTGGTTATTGCACTTGAAAACCCTGGTGACTATCAAAATCACTCTACAGAGATCGTGCTTCCTCAAATGAATTACGGGCAGTACGCCATTCTGCTCTCCCCTTCGAAATCGTTCTCGACTGAAAACAACATTGTCTTGCATGATTCCTATTGGGTATCGGACTTGGCCTATACTCACACGAACAATTCCGACAACTCGCATTCGGTATTCGTAACAGACCGAACTACCGGAAAACCCTTGAATCGTGTGAAAGTGGATTTGTACGAAAGCAAGTACAACTATTCAACGCAAAAGTACGAGACCAAATTACGGGAATCACTTCGCACTGACTTGAACGGACGATTAACTATCAACCCAAAAGCAAAGTACCGCAATTACATGCTTCAGGTATCATACGGCGAAGATGTGTTTAATTCAGGCTACGATATCAGTCAAAGTAGAAAAAGTAAAAACAGAACAAATACAACAACTAGTACTTTTTTCTACCTAGACAGAGCTATTTATCGACCCGGACAGAAAATCTACTTCAAAGGAATAAAAATCAAAAAAACCGGAGAAAAAAATACGCTAGTAACCAATTCAGCATCCAAGGTAACACTGTACGATGTGAACTACCAAAAAGTGGCTGAGCTTGATCTCAAAACCAATGAATATGGAACGTTCTCAGGTTCATTTACCGCGCCGAATTCAGGATTGAACGGAAGTATGCGTATTCAAGATGAAAACGACTCAAAATACTTCAGAGTTGAAGAATATAAGCGACCAAAATTCGAGGTGGAATTTGCTCCCGTTGAAGGATCATTCAAAATTGGTGAGCGCATCACGGTAAAAGGAAACGCCAAAGCCTACGCAGGATCAAATATTGACGGAGCAGATGTTCAATTCAGGGTTACTCGTTCATCAAGTTTTAATCCGTGGACGTATTATCGATGGGGCTACTACCCTCTTCAATCTTCTCCTGTTGAAATCAAAAATGGAACGCTGAAAACGGACGAAAATGGCGAATTCACCATTGAATTCGATGCACTGGAAGATCCAACCATCAATAAGAAATTCTTCCCGACCTACTCGTATGAACTGCACGCTGATGTGACGGACCTTAACGGAGAAACGCGAAGTGGAACACAGTATGTGAACGTTGGATATAACTGTCTAAACCTCAACTTGTATATCGAAGATGTGGTTGAGCGCTCTGGAAAGAATACATTCAAGATCTCAACGACTAATCTTAACGGCCAGAAAACACCTGCACGAGGAAGCATTCAGGTTACTGAGCTAATTGAGCCCGATCAAGTGTTCCGTGCACAACTCTGGGATCGACCTGACTTACCAAAAATTTCAGAGAAAGAACATCGAACGTTATTCCCACACGATGTATACGCGGATGAAGACGAAGTGAAGAACTTCAAAAAAGGCAAACAAATCTTAAACCTAAATTTCGAAACTTCAACGTCTGATACGGTAGTCTTCGAGGGTATGAAGTATTGGAAACCCGGTCGATACCTAGTTGAAACGAAATCCATTGATGCCTTTGGCGAAGCAGTGGAAGAAGTTAAGTACATCACCATTTTAGATAAATCAGCAGGGGGAAACGCAACGAGTACAACCTGGAATATGACCCCCATTAAGGTTATGTGCGAACCTGGTGAGACAGCTGAAATGTTGATTTCAACAGCCGCTGAAGATTTGACCATCAATTACGAAGTGGAAGTGCGTGGAAAAATCGTATCCAAGGACATTCTCACATTGAGCAAGGGTCAAAAATCCATTAAGATTCCTGTTCGCGAAGAGCATCGAGGAAACTTCAGTGTGACGTTCACATCGATCAAGCATGGTCGATTGCACAGCACCAAGCAAGTGATCATCGTGCCTTATTCAAACAAGCGCCTCGACATTTCATTCGAAACCTTCAGAAACAAATTGATCCCTGGTGCTCCCGAAGAATGGAAATTGATCATCAAAGGACCCAATGGAGCAAAGGTCGCTTCAGAACTTTTAGCAACAATGTACGATGCTTCTTTGGATGAATTTGCATCCAATAATTTCTATTTAAGTCCGTATCAATCGCGTTACTCGTATCGCTATTATTCATCGCATAGTTTTAATAGCTCTACTGGAAACACCTATGGTCGCGACTGGAACAGCTATTACTCAGCTCCTCGAAGGGCATATGATCAGTTAAACTGGTGGGGATTTGGCGGATATGGCCGTTATCGAAACGGATATTACAAGTCTGAGGCTGCTTTCCTCTTTGACGACGCTACCATGGATGGAAGTGTTTCCTACAACTATGCCGTGACAGAATCTGCGGAAATGGAAGAGGTTTCAAATGCAGCAGCCCCTCCTCCGCCTCCTGCGGACAAAAAGGTAGTTGGCAACAATGGCCTTATACAAGAACAACAAACACGAGGTGATGCATTTGGGGGCGATCTCGATATGAATGGTGGCGGCAAGAAAGAAGGGTTAGGTAGTGTGAAAGCAAGAACAAACCTGAACGAAACAGCCTTCTTCTATCCTCAGATGGAGACGAATTCGAAGGGAGAAATTATCCTGAAGTTTACTGCTCCAGAAGCTTTGACGAGATGGAAATTCCTTGGGCTTGCTCACACAAAAGATCTGAAAATTGGAACCATTCAAGAAGAAGTCGTAACGCAGAAAGAATTGATGGTGATGCCAAATGCACCGCGTTTTTTCCGAGAAGGAGATCGAATGACCTTTTCTTCGAAAGTGTCGAATTTATCTGAAACAGATTTGAACGGGTCAGCGCAGTTAATGCTCTTTGATGCCTTAACAATGGAGCCGGTTGATTCGGAGTTTAAAAATACCAATGCGACCATCAACTTTACAGCGAAAAAAGGACAAAGTGCCAAGCTGGCCTGGGACATTGAGGTGCCATTTGGAATCAGCGCAGTAACATATCGCGTAGTGGCAAAAGCAGGTACTTATTCTGATGGTGAGGAAATGGCATTGCCGGTACTTTCCAATCGCATGTTGGTGACGGAATCACTTCCGCTTCCAAGTAAAGGAATAGGAACGAAAGATTTCACGTTTGACAAACTGGTGAACAGTGGATCATCTTCAAGTTTAAAGCATCATCGACTTACACTTGAATATACATCGAATCCAGCTTGGTATGCTGTTCAGGCCATGCCCTACATGATGGAATTCCCACACGAATGTGCTGAGCAAACATTTACTCGTTATTATGCGAATTCTTTGGCTTCGTCCATCGTAAACTCAAGTCCGAAAATCAAAGAAGTATTCGAACAATGGAAGGAAAGTAGTCCTGACGCTTTTTTATCCAACCTTGAGAAAAATCAAGAGTTGAAGTCGGTGATGTTACAAGAAACTCCTTGGGTACTCGACGCAAAAAATGAAAGTGAGCGCAAAAAACGCGTTGCTCTTCTCTTCGACTTGAACAAGATGGACAATCAACTGAACAAAGCGATTCGCAAGTTGGAAAACATGCAAGTTTCAAATGGTGGATGGCCATGGTTCCCTGGAATGAGAGAAAGTCGCTACATCACTCAGCACATTGTTACTGGAATGGGGCACTTGGATAATTTGGGTGTGAAAGATGTTCGCGAAAACCGCAAAACATGGAACATGGTCCAGAAGGCTGTTGCTTATTTGGATCGTGAGCTTGTGAAAGATTTTAATTTGATGAAGTCACGTGATCCAGATTACAAAGAGAATCAGCACATTAACCAGACGGTAATTCACTACCTATATGGACGCAGTTATTTCACGGATATTCCAATGAACAAAGACCTGAAAGAAGCATTTGATTACTATCAGGAACAGGCGGACAAATACTGGTTGAAATTCAATATTTATAGCCAAGGAATGATTGCGCTTCAAGCGAAACGAAACACTATTGAAACACTTCCAACAAAAATCACAGCTTCCCTGAAGGAACGATCAATCGTGAACGAGGAATTCGGAATGTACTGGAAGAGCAATACAAGCGGTTATTACTGGTATCAAGCACCGATTGAAACACAAGCGATGATGATTGAGGCCTTCGATGAAGTAGCAAATGATCAGGAAGCGGTGGAAGAATTGAAAGTATGGTTGCTCAAACAAAAACAAACAACCGACTGGAAAACGACTAAAGCAACGGCCGAAGCGTGTTACGCGCTCTTGCTTCGCGGAACCGATTTGCTTGAAAACAACGAGCAAGTTGCCATCAAAGTAAATAACAAATTGATCGATCCCGAAAAGAAAGAAGCGGGGACGGGATATTTCAAAAAGTCGTGGGCTCCAGAAGAAATTGTTCCTGAAATGGGGAATGTGAGCGTTACGCGAACAACGGAAGGAGTCAGCTGGGGTGCGATGTACTGGCAGTACTTCGAAGATTTAGATAAAATCACGCATGCAGAAACGCCACTCAAATTGGAGCAACAATTGTTCTTAGTTCAGAACACGGACAACGGACCTGTGATTACTCCTATTGAAAATGGAACGAAACTTAAACCTGGAGACAAAGTACGCGCTCGTATTGAGTTGAGAACAGACCGAAATATGGAATACGTGCACATGAAAGACATGCGCGCAGCAGGATTCGAACCTACGAATGTGATTTCTCGCTATAAATGGCAAGATGGTCTTGGATATTACGAGAGTACAGGTGATGCGGCAACGAACTTCTTCATGGATTACTTACCGAAAGGTGTGTATGTGTTTGAGTACGATTTGCGCGTAAGTCATGAAGGAGATTTCTCGAATGGAATTACGACGATTCAGTGTATGTATGCGCCAGAGTTCACTTCACATTCGAATGGTGTGAGAGTGGTTGTTGGAGAGTAGTAGTTAGAGATTGAGTGCGGACTTCGGCTCCGCTCAGTCCTCGAAAGTTGAGATAAAAATCAGGAGGGCTGAGCGGAGCCGAACCCCAACATACAAGTAGGGTAATGGTGACCTAATGAGGATTCATTCTGAATGAGAAACGATGTAAGTTGGATTTCGAGAGCCTCAATCCTCTACGCAGTAACTTCGAAGGTTGAGGCTCTCGAAGTCCGATCCAAGTATCTAAGATCTCAAAAAACGAAACGCCCTAAACTACTGTCTAGAGCGCTTCATTCTAGGGTTGGTTAGTTAAGCCAATAATACCCAAAGAAGCAGTGTTGAGATACACAACCAGAACCCCACTTTTCTGTGTTTTTCATACTTCCCAAGGTCTTCGTTTCCAAACTGAGCGATAGTACTTTGAACGATTCCGACAATCGCTGGGATCAGAGCGATTCTCATCGATCTTCCAATTAGTAAGAATCCATACGGGATTATCATTCCAGAGAACGAAACCATAGTGAGCGTAATGAGCGCAATTGCAAGAGATGCTGCAACAATTCCCCAAATCATACTTGAACGGGCCTTTCTTTGCGACGCAGTCAAGTCTTTCTTGTTTTTCTTCTCCTTGTCCTTCTTGGCCCTCGTTTCATCGATTTCAGATCTCGGCTTACGTTCATGCTTTACTGTAAGAGAAGAAGCCGTAGAACTAGATTCCACCTGAACTTCATTTCCATCCAATACAGGAACGGTCGGAGTTACTTCATCCAAAGAAATAGTTTCAGAAAGTGTTCTTTCGTTTTCCTCCTGAAGATTTGGTTGGATCAAATATTCTCGATCAATGTATTTTTCCTGAAAATCAGCTTCGGCGAACGCTTGCTCTTGCTTCAATTCTGGTGTAGAACTTTTCATTCGTTTGTTGGCTACTCGGAATTTCCCTTTGGTGTATTTCCGCGAACTAAAGTTTTGTTGACTCCCGCAGGAGATTAAGAACGCTGTACTTAAGAGCACAACGCATTTCAGTGAATTTCTCATATGATTAATTTTTGTTTGGATCAAAACTAAACGCATGTGACCCTCCGAAATGCTAACAAAAATCAAGATACGTTAAGATAAACTAAGGAATATTAAGAGATGTTAATGCCTGTAACATTTCGTTGTTTTGACACTCGTTCGGAAAAATCGACTAGTGAGATTGTTAAACAACTGTTAATCCCTAGGAAGAAATGAACAGACCGCATGACGACTTGTACAGCAACATATAAATCTTAATATTGTGCTTATGTTTTATCCAATCGCATTATTATCCTGTCTGATTTTCGCCATTTCGAATACAGCCAATTCCCAAGTTCCCCCAGTTAACAAACCGGAAACACATGTAATCGTCATGGAAGAACCCATAAAGGAAGAAGCACCTAAAAAGAAATTCAAACTGACCAAAGATATGGTGAGCATTAATCCCCTGAAAGGAAAAGAAACCGCTAAGATTGGACAACAATTGGTTTACTCAGCAAGCGTTCATGGGTCGGTTGGATACTCTGTTTCTGTGGGCAGTTCTAGTGGACTTTTCCTTCCTCTTGTAGCAACCCACTTCGAATATGATAACGAAGAGAAGGCCAAATTAAGCGGTGGAGATGCTGCCACAAAGTACTTTGTTTTTGAGGCCAAGAAAGCTGGCACCTATGAAATTCACGCTAGTCATTACTTTAGAGGTGATCTGGAAAATGACTTCATCATTACAATTACTGTTGAAGAAGAAGTGTCAACGATCAAAGAAGAGGCGCCTGAGATAAACGATGAGAAGGAAGATGCCAAACCACAATCCAACAAATCAGATCAGAAAGTTAGGCGCAAACTAACACCAATGAAAATTGACTCGTCAGAAGGCACAAAATCAGTTAAAGTAGGCCAGCGTTTAAAGTACTCAGCATATGTTCATGGGTCAGTTGGAGTATCAGCTACAGCAACGAGTTCAGACGATGCTGCTCTTCCACTGGTAAAAAATTACACTAGGTACGGCAACCCGATCCGTGCACGAAGAAAGCCAGGAGGAGATTCAGCTACCGAGTACTTCGTTTTCAAGGCAAAAAAAGCAGGAACGTATACGATTCAAATACGTCATATCTTCCGAGGAGAGTTACAGGAAGATTTCAGTATTGTCATCACGGTACTTTAAATTCGCAAAGGGTTGAATCGTTAATTCTTGATCACTTTGTGCGAATAACTTCTTGAACGAACCAGATAGACTCCTCTAGGTAAATTCGTCATTAACAATCGACATTTTCCTGTGGAGTATACTCTCTCAACTTGTACTTCTTTTCCGTATAGATCAAATACCTGAATCGTCTCAATTTCGAATTCATTTCCTTCCACGAAGATATCTCCGCTGCTAGGGTTCGGATACACTTGAACTACTTCATCAGCGAACAGTTCTACTGCCTTAATTCCTGAAAAACTGAAATCTCCATTAAAATCTACTTGTCTCAATCGGTAGTATGAAATTCCCACTTCTGGAGTCATATCGATGGAACGGTAGTAAATTGGCTCTGATGAATTCCCCGCTCCTTTCACTTCATCGATTACTTCCCAATTTTCCATGTCCGTGCTTCGTTGCACGAGGAAATAATCGTTGTCTTGCTCAGAGGCCGTCATCCAGTCCAATTCTACTGATTCATTGTCCACTGCCGAAACATCGAACTCAGCCAGCTCAATTGGAAGATTTACCGTATTGATGACCATTTGATCGATAGAAGGTGTACAGGGGCCGTTCGATATTGTCCAACTGACAGTTGTTGTCGATCCAGGAACAAGTCCTGTAATTGCCGAATTTGGGTTCGTCGGTGTAGTAACCGTACCCGGTCCTGAAACTACTGTCCAGGCTCCCGTTCCAATGGTTGGAGCATTGGCCGCCAATGTAGTACTCGTATTCACCAGTGTACCAAAGGTTTGATCGGGTCCCGCATTCGATGCCGTTGGCTGCCTGAACACTTGAATATTTTGAGTTCTTGAACAGTAGCCAAATGTGTAAGTTATCGTGTATACTTGTGAGGCAGCACCGGGCACTGGAGCGCTAAACGTTGATCCAGAAACGCCCGTTCCAGAAAAGGTTCCTGCATCTCCAGCATTAGCCGCTGCTCCTGTAACAGGTCCTGGGGTTGCAGTAAGTGATCTCGTATCACCCGCACACATAGATGCACTGGATGAAGTAATGACTAAATTATTGTTCTGACGGACACGAACAGTTATCGACGCTGAACCTCCAGGTTGACAATTATATTGACTGACTTGAACCCGCGTGTAATTGGTAAAGTTCGGAACGAAAGTCACCGATGATTGTAATCCTCCACAAATAGGTCCATTATCATCAACATAGAAAAAATGTGTGCCAACCACCGAGTTAAATGCTTCGTAGCCTGTCAACTGCGTATCAATAGGCGCACCACACGTCGATACAGAATATGACCCACCTTGTAAAACAGGCATTCTGAAATACCTTCCTGGACCAAAATTCGTGTAAGCTCTGAAGTTCCCGCAACCGTTGCTCGGAACCATTTCTCCATGATATGAACCACTCCGCGCACATTGTGCGAAAGGCGAAGTTTGTGTAGCGATCATTATACCAACTACACATAAAAACATCGTAACGAACTGATGTACAGGCTGAGATAATCGAGCCCTTGTAAGTGCTAAAAAAGTCATAAGAGTGGTTTGTAGACGGACAAAGAAAGAAAAGCGTCTGTTCAACCGCAAGTTTAAGCGTGTTAAATTTGTTCTTATCCTACTGATAATGAGTTAAATTTGATTGAACACCTCTCGGTCTTTTCGTGTAAATCTATTAGAAAGAATGCTCGATAATGCGCTATATCCCTTTGTTTATAGGTAATTCACGCAAGGTTCTCATTTTAGGTCAAATAACTCAACTACAAAGTCCTCAAACAACTACTAATTTTTGTCTTTCTAGTCCCTTTTAGATTTAGCACTTTATGAAAAAAGTGAAAATAGCTTATCTGTGGACTAATTTTCATCCAATCGCACAAAATTTCGATGAACCCACTCATTGGCTTTAATCTGAAACCAACTTCCTTCCTCAGCTAAAACCTCAATGGTATCATTTAGTCCTAAACTGCCTACTTTAGAAAAAGATGTCCCAGGACCTGATCTAACGTTTAGTGAAGTAACAGTCACTTTTCCAGTGCGGTTGATTTTTTCAGAGATATAAGCACCAGACACCCATTTATCATCACCGATCTTCAACCATCCATTTCGCTCTTCAAAAATGGAAACCAATTCATTTTTACTTAATGAACCAACGATGGGTTGATTAGTGCCTGCTCCTTTTCGGACGTTTAATTTGGTGACTAATACGATTCCTTCTCGGGTAGCATCTTGTCCGACACTAATGAAATCTTTATGAACCCAGCGGTTTTCACCAATATGATACCAATCACCATCTTCCGAATAGATTATCACTTCCTCACCTCGATTCAATCGATCGACGCGGCCAAACATCGTTGAAGGACCGCTCCTGACATTTAAAGAAGATGCGTTTACACTACCTTTTCTTGTGTTTGTCGTTGCTGTGTATGGAGCAATTACATATTGTTTGGCCACCCATTCTCTATTTCCAATTCGATACCACGTCCCCACTTCTTCGTATATCGTAATCGATGTTCCTTGAGCCAACGCCCTTACTTCTCGAAAATAGGGGCCATTTCCTGTTCTCACTGATAGACTGCTTACATTAACAACACCTGTGGAGATTGGTTGACTTTCATCTGGAAAATTACCCGTATCGAGGATTTGCTTGAACCGTTGCCAACCTTCGTCTTCACTATAGGTCATCATCTTTGGACAATCTTTCCCTGTAATATCAAAATGTCGCCAAACTTGATCGGACGTCAAGCCATACTTAGTCATTAAATGCCTTGTTAATTCTATGGTATGCTGATAGGTCTTGTCCCAATCACCATCAACATTCACACACATCTCGATGCCAATTAAAAAATTATTTGGTGAATATTCGTTACCCATAATTTGACGTGCTAAGTCAGTGTAACGCGATGACCTCGCACCTACGTGATATGCTACCTCATCTTCAGGTATTATTTGTACAATCTGATGATCGTCAACAAAAAAATGAGCCGAAGCTTGTACTGCATGGTTTTGAAAGTAACGAAAGTGATTATCCGCATCAGAACCATGGCCAGCATTTGCCGTCCAATGAATTATGATGCCTTTGAGCGATGAAAGCTTTCTCTGTGGACGATTTGCGCTGTTTGAAATAAATGTTTCTTTTATTGAGAGCATTGTTAATGAGTTAGTGGTTGTGTTGGCAAAGCCATATAAAATGGAAGTTGAGAAATTATTCATAAAGATGCAAATCAATTAGCATTTATTCTGTTAACTGTTATTAGCAATATCGCTTGCTTTGCAGGCCATTTAAAAGGGGCTTTCCAATAGATTGTATTGGACAAAAACAGTATTGATTTCCCCGCGCACTTGGTTGAAACCTGTGCAAAAAGCGAGAACGAATAGAAGTTGTTTCATGGTATTAGATTTGGTATTCTAACGCCACTTCAGAGTTGAAAATAAATGGGTATAAACGGGCTTCGCGTCTTCCTAGGAGAATTGAAAGAAGAATTGACTGCTGTAATCACAGTTAAGTGATTTTAAATGAACTGATTCGTTAATTCTTAATCACCTTGTAGGAATGAATTGTCGTTCAAAGATTAACTATCCTGGCCAAAAGCATATTTAAACAATCTGCTTTTATCATTAATCGTTTCTTCCAAACTTATCATACTCTCTGTTCTCTGTATCCCATCAATAGAATTAATTTTAAATGGAATTACTACATTAGACTGGAGTGTCAGAAGAGATCATATGATAAGCTCATCACGCGATCTCTTTACGGGAACATAAACGCGAGCAGAAATAGTGCTTAAGGGAAAGGTATTATTTCGATAATACGAACCTCCCATTCGACCATTTTCCATCTGCATCAACCAATCTATAGTGGTAAATTCCACTCTTCTCCTCTTCCAGGTTGAAGGTGATGAAGGAATCTTTTGCCTTAGATCGAAGTATTTCCATACCGATAGCGTTGTAAATGATCACTTCGGTATCACGGTATCCTTCCCATTCAATGGTAAACTCGCCAAATGAAGGATTGGGTGAAACTGTTTCGTTCCACGTTCCTTCGATTTCATCTACTGAACCGAAAAAAGTAACACAATCATCATTGACAACTGAAGAGGTAAATCCACTATTCATGGATGTTTGGAATTCAGAAATACTGTCCCCAATGGAAAATGAGGTTGATTCCCCAACTATAGTCGAGTCATTCAAAATAGCATACGGGTCCGGCCATGTACACAACTGATTATCGTTCATCAGGGAATCGAACCGAATAACGGCCACTTCACTAAAAGCAGTCTTTACGCCGTACATAGGTCCATAACCAACTGCATAGCTTCCATAATTGGGTATGTTCCGAACACTTTGAACTACCAAATACATAGTTTTACTTCCAACGAAATCAAGATTGTCATTCAATTCAAACAGCAATCCTCCACCAAAATTATCTCCACGTTGAGTGAATACGTAATTTCCATTATCTCGTTGTGTAAAGGATGGGAATACTTCACTGTTCCAGCCAGAATGGTTGATTCGTTTGATATTCGTTCCAAGTGCATCAAATTTCATGACACCTGTTGATTGTTCATTCAAGTTCATCCAACTCACCGCAAAACCATTGGAATCTTCAATTATTTCATCGAACACAACATCTTGATATAATTTCGCCCAGTCAAACGTTCCTGAGTCGGATAGGTGAACTACATATCCACTACCGTATTGATAGTCGGTATTTCCCAGAACAGAAATAGATTGATCATGATTTTCCACGATATCTGCGACATAAAATGTACTGTCAACTACGAATGAATTCGTCCACATAAGATTTCCATCTAAGGAAATTTTCGAAACACATAATTGATCAGGAGTACTTGAAATACTCGGTGAATGGTGCCACGCCATAAGAATTGAAGAATCGCTAGCTTCGCAAACGTATGGATTTGCATCAGTAATCTTGTCATAATTACCCGTTGTAGGTGTGTTAAAATCAAAATTCTTCATCCAAAGAAAGTCGCCTTGGTCGTTTACCTTCATACAAATAGGAAAGTACTCGGAACCTGTGCCGAATACTAAACCTGATAATAGGTAACAGGTATCTGAGGTTGCAGCAATGTCGTTAATAAATAACCCATTCGGAGAACTGGGCCCATCAAAAGACTTCTCCCAAGAGTACATCCCGTTCGGTGAGGTTCTAAGCAAAATTACGTTGCCTTCTGCAAGATTTTTCGAAACGGTTACTAATCCACCATCCAGAGCCACGGCCGCTGTGACTGGTTGAACATCACTAAATTGAGTATTCTCATATATTTTGGAGAATGTTGTGTCTTGTGCGCAAATGTGAAAGGTTAACCCAAGGATCAGGACGAATAGAAGTCGTTTCATGTTAGTGTAGGTTTCGTATTTATGAAACGGTTCTTCTCTTTCTTTGGTTGGAAATAATTACAGTATTTAAATAAAACGGGCTTCGACTTCGCTCAGCCCTCCATTGGTATCTAAAGTTGATCCCGAGGGCTGAGCGGAGTCGAAGCCCGCAATAAATCTTTAATTATGCCTTCACCAAGCCAATCTTCGCGTCTTCCGCTTCGACCAAATCAGTTACTAAAGCTTCACCACCCAACGACTCGAATTGAACATCGTTTGCTAGTACTTCGTTGCATACGTAATCTTTGTTAGCCAAAATTGCGCTCTGAACCAATTCGTTGGTATCCACCTTCAACAAGATGCGATCGGTTACTTCCAAACCAGAATCTTTACGCAAGTTTTGAACTCTGTTCACCAACTCACGAGCAATTCCTTCGGACTTCAATTCTTCCGATAATGTCACATCGAGAGCAACGGTAAGATTTCCGTCTGAACTTACTGTCCAACCTGGGATATCCTGAGCAACAATTTCGAAATCGTTTAGATCCAATTCGATGGCTACACCATCTACTTCACCAGACCAACCTTGATTCGCCTCGATGGCAGAAATATCATCCACAGAGAACCCTCTTACCATAGCAGCAATGGATTTCATTTGCTTTCCGTACTTCGGCCCGATTGTTTTGAAATTTGGCTTAATAGACTTGACCAGTACATCATTATCATGACCCAGAATCTCTAATTCTTTCACGTTCACTTCGGCGAGGATCAAATCCTTCACGTGCAATAAATTGGCTGCGAATGTATCATCCAATGCAGGAACCATAATTTTCTGAAGTGGTTGACGAACACGCAAGTTTTCTTTCTTACGCAATCCGAGCACCATTGAAGATGTTCGCTGAGCGATTTGCATTTGCGCCTCTAATTCTTCGTTCACACAATTCGTATCTACTAGAGGAAAATCCGCTAAGTGCACAGAATCTGTTGTTCCATTCAAATCTTGATACAGTTGATCTAGGTAGAATGGTGCAATCGGCGATCCAATGATGGCAATCGTGTTCAAACAAGTGTGTAAGGTTTGATACGCTGCGATTTTATCTTCTGTCATTTCGCCTACCCAGAAACGTTTTCTACACAAACGAACGTACCAGTTGGATAAGTGATCACCAACAAATTCTTGGATCAAACGTCCCGCTTTTGTTGGCTCATACGCCGAAAATGCTTCGTCGACATCCGCTATTAATGAGTTCAATTTTGAGAGTACCCAGCGATCGATTTCCGTTTGGTGATCCGTTTTGTGCTGTTGTGCGTCAAACCCATCAATGTTCGCGTAAAGCGCAAAAAATGAGTACGTGTTATACAATGTTCCGAAGAACTTACGTTGTACTTCAGCAATTCCATCAACATCAAACTTGAGGTTATCCCAAGGTTGAGCATTCGTAATCATGTACCAACGAGTCGCGTCTGCTCCATATTTGTTCAAGGTTTCGAAAGGATCTACTCCATTTCCTAAACGCTTTGACATTTTCAAACCGTTCTTATCTAAAACGAGTCCATTTGAAACTACATTTTTGTAAGCCACTGAATCGAACACCATTGTTGCGATAGCATGAAGTGTGTAGAACCAACCACGTGTTTGATCGACACCTTCAGCAATGAAATCCGCAGGATAACCTTCACGGTTTTCAACGAGTTCTTTGTTCTCGAATGGGTAATGCCATTGAGCGTAAGGCATGGAACCTGAATCGAACCAAACGTCGATCAAATCAGCTTCGCGCTTCATTGGTTTTCCACTACTTGAGATAAGGATTACCTCATCCATGTAATTTTTGTGGAAATCAACTTTTGCATAGTTCTCATCTGACATGTCACCTACTACGAAATCAGCCAATGGATTTTTCTCCATCAAGCCTGCGGCAACTGATTTTTCACATTCTGTTTTCAACTGCTCCGCAGAAGAGATACAGATCTGCTCATCTCCTTCTTCCGTTCTCCAGATAGGAATTGGAATTCCCCAGTAACGTGATCGCGACAAGTTCCAATCGTTGGCATTCTCCAACCATTTTCCAAATCGACCAGTTCCTGTTGATTCTGGTTTCCAGTTGATCGTATCGTTCAACTCCATCATTCGCTCGCGCTTCTCAGTCACTTTAATGAACCAAGAATCGAGTGGATAGTACAAAACAGGTTTGTCTGTTCTCCAGCAGTGCGGGTAACTGTGAACGTATTTCTCCACACGGAAAGCCTTATTTTCAATCTTTAATTTGATTGCCAATTGAACATCGGCAGACTTCTCTGGAGCATCTCCGTCGGTGTAATATTCATTCTTGACATACATTCCCGCAAATTCTCCCATCTCTGGACGGAATCTACCTTGTAAATCAACCAATGGAACAGCATTTCCTTTATCATCTTCCACAAGAAGTCCAGGAACACCTGCATCTTTCGCTACTTTGGCATCGTCTGCACCAAACGTAGGAGCTGTGTGCACGATTCCTGTTCCGTCTTCCGTTGTTACGAAATCACCTGTGATTACCTGAAATGCTTTGTCTGCATCTTCCATTGGAAGCGCAAATGGCAATAATTGCTCGTATTTCAAACCAGCCAAATCAGCACCGATGCATTCTCCGATGATTGAATAAGGAATCTTCTTGTCGCCAGCATTGTAATTCGCAAAGTCCTCATCAGACTCAGCTAAAACGTATGGCTTTTTAAATTGATATCCGACCAAATTTTTCGCAAGAACGACATTGCTCGGCTCGAAAGTATATTGATTGAACGTTTTAACTAGAACATACTCGATTTTTGGTCCAACTGTCAGTGCAGTATTTGACGGAAGCGTCCATGGAGTAGTCGTCCAGGCCATGAAATGCATTTCAGCTCCGCTTACTTCGACTCCGCTCAGCAAGCTAGAAGGAAGTTGTTGACCTTTGATCATTTTGAATTGAGCAACAACCGTTGTATCTGTCACATCGCGGTAACAACCTGGTTGGTTAATTTCATGAGATGACAATCCAGTTCCCGCTTTTGGCGAGTACGGTTGGATTGTGTATCCTTTGTACATCAAATCTTTGTTGTACAATTGTCCGAGCAACCACCAAACGGATTCCATGTATTTAGAATCGTACGTGATGTACGGATCATCCATGTCCACCCAGTATCCCATTTTTTGGGTAAGGTCGTTCCAAATATCTGTGTAGCGCATTACCGCTTTCTTACAGGCATCATTATATTCTTCAACGGAAATTTTCTTCCCAATATCTTCTTTTGTGATTCCGAGTTCTTTCTCTACACCTAGCTCAACAGGAAGTCCGTGTGTATCCCATCCTGCTTTACGTTTTACTTGAAAACCTTTGAGTGTTTTGTAGCGACAGAAAATATCCTTAATCGAGCGTCCCATAGCATGGTGAATTCCAGGAAGTCCGTTCGCTGACGGCGGCCCTTCGAAGAAAATAAACGGTTTTTGACCTTCGCGTTTTTCAACGGATTGTTCAAAAACGCGCTCGCGCTCCCAGTGTTCCAAAACACGGCTTGCTACATTTGGCAAGTTTAATCCGCTGTATGTAGGGTATTTAACTACGTCTGTTTGACTCATTTTCTCACTATTTTGAAGGGACAAAGTTAGTGAATTGTAAGGGATTGACCTACCTATAGAAATGGGAAGTTGAAGAAGGTTGAAAGGCCGCCAAGACCTTTTGATTATATCACCTTAAGATTCGAACTTTCCATTCACAACTTTTTCTCATTTTGGAGAAGTTAAATTCGTAGGTTTAGTGCTGATTTTAACAAAAAAAATAACTACCATGAAAAAGAAACTACTAGTCTTATTCGTATCGATGTTGTGTTTAACATCGTTTAATCAGTCAAACGCACAAGAAAGTTTTATCGGAGAAGTAAAAATGTTCGCAGGAAACTATGCTCCGCGCAGTTGGATGAAATGTGAAGGACAACTTCTACAGGTCTCCCAGTATTCTGCACTGTTTTCCATTCTTGGGACGCAATATGGTGGAGATGGAAGAACAACCTTTGCTCTCACAGATATGCGAGGTCGTGTAGCCATGGGAACCGGGAATGGGAATGGTCTGAGTCCATCAGAAATAGGACAGATGAAAGGACAAGAAACAACGACTTTGACAATTAACAACCTGCCTACACACACCCATTCTGTGGAAGGAGAACAGAGTGAACCTGCAGAGGTTCAATTACCTGTTGATCGTGATGCACCTCGAGTTGTAGTAAACCATCCTACAGGAGCATCTCCACAACAAACATCTGTTACCGGGAATAACACTGCTGTCAACAACATGCAACCATCACTTTCAATTACATACATTATTTGTGTAGAAGGTATCTATCCCTCACGGAATTAGACAAGAAATTAAGTCAACCTGAAAAGGCGCCTGAATCCAATCAGGCGCCTTTTTTTGTTTCCCTTTTTGCATATCCCTACCAATTTGGTAGGAATTCAAGAATGTTGAAAATAGCCGGGAAAGGATACAAAGACTGCTACGATCGAAATAGAGAATAGAATGATTTAATCATCAAAAATAATCTCTCATGAAAAAAACACCAGAATTTCTATTCGATTAGCTCTGACTCTATAAAGAAAGGAATTGTGTTTTTCTATGACAGCCTCAAACACACTCTTTTTCTTTTTGGATTGTTCGCAGCTATTTGGGAAAAGTGCGACTTGATTGATCTTTTCATTAACTGACCTTTCAAACTCAACACGCACCCTTTCCGTCCACTCTTCATTCAAATACTCGATTATTTTCAGATATTGCATCCGAGCCGTTGGAGAAACTATGACTTCGAGCTTCTTCATTCAACCGAAGCTCTGAACTCATCCCAGTTCATTCCTTTTCCAGCATTTAGTTCTTTGATAGCCTGATTGACTTCATCCTGTTGATCAAGGGTAAGTTCATCCCAAAAATCCGAGGTTTCGCCTTTTATTAAATCGCTAATGCGACGAATAATTTGAGGGTTCTCAATACCCAGAATAAGCCGCATTAATTCGATTTTCCTTGTTTGGATATCCATAGTTCAAATAAAAATAAACAATTCTGATCAGAAATTCGAATACTTCGCACAAGCTATTCCCATCGCTTACAGCCGTTAATATCTCTGTAAGACGACCTTGCCAGTTATCCATTTATCCTCATGCAAATACCTTATGAGATAGATTCCCGTTACGTACTGACTCAGATCAAATTGGTACACGCGATCTTTCTCCAATTTCTTAATCGACTGAAGCAATTTTCCTGTCAAATCAGTCAAAAATAACTCTTCAATATCCGTGTCTGCTTTCACGTTAATGATTCCATTCGTTGGATTTGGATAGTACGACCATGTTACTTCTGGACGCTCATCTGGATTGTTGATGTTGTTCGGATCCCTCGGATTTGTATCAGTCGTATCAGTCGTTGTTGTATCCATTACAGGAACTGAACTCACCAAAGAATCAGGGTAATCGAGATCCAAATCCGGGATGTTCTGCTCGCAATCAGGCATGTACGTGTAACTCTTCACGATTCTCACAAGAATATCGTTGAATGTTTCCACTTCGTACTCGTCTGTACTTGGTTCGATGTGTGAATTTCCAATTCCACTGTGATCGGTCAGGAAGGTATACGTTCCATTCGTTGCAATAGCCATTGTACGCATCAAATATTCCGTCGTTTTATTGATCCCACTGGCACCAACGGGAACAATTCGAATACCTTTTTCAGCTGCTTTTCGTGTAAGTTCATTCAATTTCTTACGATTGGCTTCTGTATTGTGTGGAGGTGCATCCAAAATCAAAAAGAGGATACGCGTTCGCGCTTCTTCGTTCCAGCTTAAGTCATTAATTGCTTTGTCCAAAGCGGCTTCAACGGCTTCTTCGTAATCTCCACCACCACTGGCGCGTTGTTCGTTGATAAACTGCACTGATTTCGATAATACTCGGTCAAAATCCATCTCCTTGGTCAAGTATTCTTCTCTTCCTTCATCGCGGTAGAAAACGTTCGCAAAGTGAAAGTTCAGTGTAGAACTAATTTGTTTTGATTTGAAGATGATATCGTTCATTTCTTTTTTCAAATAATTCAACTCATCTCCCATCGATCCTGTAGCATCCACTACAAATGCGATATCGACGTTATTCATTTCTGAACATTCCACGTCCATCATCAAATGATTCACTCCATCTTCGAAAGGTGTTACGTTCTTTACCACTTTTGTCTTCCCCTGATACTTTACTTCAATTGAAAGTCCTGAGCGCTTTACTTCCTTACCTGTCGTTGTGTACCACAATTCTGCTTTACCGGTGTTATCCGTTCTGGCAGCGTAAATTTGTTTTGTACGATTTGCCATTAAACGAACAATTGCATCTGCAAGTGGTAATCCCGATTGACTTCGTAGCTCAAGCGTATATCTTCCCTTAGGAGCAATTTGCCAACTGTCTGCGTAGGACTTCAACTCAGACGCTGTGATATCCTGCCACATTTTCCACTTCGAATAATCATTGATTTCGCCTGCTGTTAGTGCTCCGCTTCTTGAACCATCAATAGTCGAACCTGAGCCTAACTTTCCACCACCGTCATAATCACTAGCTACAAAACCACTAGAAATTCCTTCAGAGTGATACACGGGAGCTTTCGATTTTTTTCTGCGCGTTTTTGAACTTCTTCCAATACCGCCTACAGATCTCACAGAAACGGATTCAACCGACATAGGCTCGCTGTCGCTTACATAAATTGATTCTATTTCTTCTCTTGCTATTTTTGGTGCCATCGGTTTCGTTGGATCAGCCTTCATCTCAAAATCGGCCACCTCATCTGATTTCACCCGAATCTCTTTTGTAATTGGCACATGATCTGCATAGTTGATCACACATTGATACGTTCCTGTATCAAGAGCGACATTAAAGTTTCCAAAATTGTCAGTTAGAACAGAAGCGACTAACTTCTCATTCTGATAGATGTCCACATTTCCATATCCTAGAGCGTCTTCCGTTGATACAGAAGATAAATTTCCTCTTAAGGATTGAGCTGAAAGTGAAAGTGTTCCCAAAAGGAAGCAAAAAGTAATAATCAAACGCATAGTAAATGATTTTAGGTTTGTATGGTGCTGTACAGATCAGATGCGAATACGTTCATTTTTCCATAGAATTACTCTTCATTCACAAAAAAGGACCGCTCCAAAGAAGCGATCCTAATTGATTCAAAGAAAGACCAATTAATGTCGAATTTCCACTTTTCGTGTAAATGAACTTCCGTCAGTAGTGCTTACTCTCAAGAAATACATCCCTGGTAAAACACTCGATACATCAAGCTGCTGAGTATTGACTTCCTCCAACACTACTTGCCCTGACATTGTTAATAGCATAACGTGCTCCACTTCCGTTCCCTGTTTTTCTAAGAACAATAGGTTGTTTGCTGGATTCGGAAAAACCTTTACTTCGAACTCTTGTGGTTCGCTCTCAGTATCTCCCAATGACTTTGGTCCCATAAACCCTCCTGAAGTTATGGTAACATATTTAGTCGCCGAAACAGGCACCCCACAACTTGTTCCGGATAATGTGACGTATCCACTTCCACTGCTCGGTACAAGAAATACCTGAGACGATACGCCGTAATCTTCAGTTACAACCCAAGATGAAGGTGCACTCCATGTTCCTCCCACTAAATTCTGTGTGTTTATACCAAAGTATTCGTTGTGTGAATTTCCGCTTACTATCGAACTCCCAACAATAGATGGCTGAACTACTCCAAACTGAACTGTTTTCGATCCATATTGACTCGAGATAGTACAATTCGCACCGTTCGCACGCACTGCAAACACTAAATTACTCAACTGCCCTGAAGATGGAGCCGTGACATTGACTGATAACGAATTAACTGTAACTAAGTTCGACCCTCCGTTTATTGACCATCCATTCGGAACAAAATAGGTATAGCTTACGGCACCAGGAACTGCAGAAATTGACATTGTTTTCGTTTCATTTGCACAAAAATGTCCTGCTACTTGGATACTCGGCTTTGCCAATGGGCCGCTTCCTATCTGAACGGATACGTTTTGATATACAGGAACTTCTGTAACAGAAATTCCACCGAAAGGTGACATGCTAACTCTTTGGCAAGTTCCGCTAAAAGTAACACTACCATAGCCCGGAATTGAACCCCATTGAACGAACGTACTGCCTGAAGAAGAAGTGGTTGCAAATGAATTGGGTTTTGAAATTGTCCAAGTTCCTGTGCAAGTACCCCCTTGCGGATCATACATAGAATAATTCCCTGAACCGCCACAATTGACCGATGTGGGGCCTATTATAATTTGCCCCCAGCTAAAGGAATTGATGAATAGCGCTAAGAACATTAAAAAAAACTGTTTGTAAATAGAATAAATCATAATGGTTATTTTTATTTGTTTCCATTTAATACACTCATAAAACTCTGTTTTTGAGATATATAGATTTCAAATGCATTATCAATTATACATTCCTTCTCGTAAATCTGCCTCCTTTTTAAGAAGGTTGAATGGTTCATCCTTAGGTTGAGCGGTTCGTTAGCGACAGTAATGCGATTCATAAAGCAATCCTTTTACTCATGTCTAAAAGTTCCCCAACATTCGTTAAAATTGTACATTTGTAAAATAAGCAGGCGAAAAACTTGTTCTTGCGAGGATGATCGATTACATTTGTTTTGTTTAACATTTATGAAAAAGTATTCAACAGGACCGTTTCTTTCCCAAATAAATCTTCCCCAAGATTTACGTGAGAAGTTTGAACTAGAGGACCTTCCACAGGTATCTGACGAAGTTCGTCAGTACATTATTGATGTCATCTCTGAGATCGGAAACAGTCACTTTGGCGCAAGTTTAGGCGTTGTTGAATTGACAGTAGCACTTCATTATGCCTTCAATACCCCACATGACCAGCTCGTATGGGATGTAGGTCATCAGGCTTATGGACACAAAATCTTAACAGGAAGAAAAGAAGGCTTTCCAACGAACCGAACTAAAGGTGGAATCTCTGGATTCCCAAAACGTTCGGAAAGTGAATACGATACGTTTGGCGTTGGACACTCATCAACATCTATTTCTGGGGCACTCGGGATGGCCGTTGCCAATCATTACAAAGGCGAAAAAGATCGCCAACACATCGCCGTTATAGGTGATGGTGCAATGACAGCAGGTTTGGCTTTTGAAGGGTTGAATCACGCTGGATACGAAAAAGATGCAAACCTTTTAGTGGTATTGAACGACAACTGTATGTCGATTGATCCCAACGTTGGTGCGCTCAAAGAATATTTAACAGACATCACGACTTCTCACACATACAACAAGGTGAAAGATGATGTTTGGAACATGCTTGGAAAAATCTCTAAGTTTGGTCCTGATGCCCGCACAATCGCTTCGAAAATTTCGAATGCATTGAAAGGATCATTATTGAACCAGAGTAATCTGTTCGAATCACTGAACTTCCGCTATTTTGGTCCTGTAGATGGACACGATGCTATTGGTTTGGCGAAAGTGATGGAAGATTTGAAGAAGATTCCTGGGCCTAAAATTTTACACTGTGTTACGCGAAAAGGAGCGGGATATAAGTTTTCTCAAGAAGGAAACCCAACGAAATGGCATGCTCCAGGAGTGTTCAACAAAGATACTGGTGAGATTGTAAAGATTGTTCCAAAATCTCCACAACCACCTAAATACCAAGAAGTCTTTGGTCATTCAATTGTTGAGTTGGCTGAAAAGAACGACAAGATCATGGGGGTTACTCCTGCCATGCCTACAGGATGCTCATTGAACATCATGATGAAAGCAATGCCGGAACGTACGTTCGATGTGGGTATTGCTGAGCAACACGCCGTAACGTTCTCGGCTGGATTGGCTACTCAAGGAATGGTGCCGTTCTGTAATATCTATTCGTCGTTCATGCAACGAGCTTACGATCAGGTATTGCATGATGTTGCTTTACAGAATTTAAATGTGGTATTCTGTCTTGATCGAGCTGGATTGGTTGGTGCTGATGGTGCCACTCACCATGGAGCGTATGACCTCGCATACATGCGCTGCATTCCAAACATGACCGTAAGTGCTCCAATGAACGAAGCCGAGTTACGTAACATGATGTTTACTGCTCAGCAGGAAGACATGGGACCATTCTCGATTCGTTACCCACGTGGAAAAGGTGTCATGAAAGAATGGAAAACGCCATTTCAAAAAATCAAGGTGGGGACTGGTCGCAAATTAAATTCTGGTAAAGATCTCGCCATTCTTACGATAGGCCACCCTGGAAACTTTGCTCAAGAAGCGATCGAAGAAATTAAATCATCGGGAGCATCTATCGCGCATTACGACATGCGTTTCGTGAAGCCACTTGACGAAACTATGCTCCACGAAGTATTCGCGAAATTCGATAAAGTCATTACAGTTGAAGACGGTTGTATTATGGGAGGGTTCGGAGCAGCGATTATAGAATTCATGGTTGATCAGAAATATGCTGCGAGTGTTGTTCGTTTGGGTATTCCTGACGAGTACATCCACCACGGAACGCAGCAAGAGTTGTGGGCTCAATGTGGATACGACAAGAATGGAATTATCAAGACAGTGAAACAAGAGTTAAATCTGGCTATTACTGAGTTGGATAAGGCTGTGAATCAATAAACTTTCTTGCATTAATCGGCAATGAGTTTTACTGACTTCGTCTGAATCATTAAATTTACAATTCGTAACATCTGATAATTGTTCATCATGAAATATTTCCTTCCATTACTAGCATTAACCCTTGTACTCGCGTCATGCGCTAAAAAGAAAGCAGAAGAACAAGCGGAAAAGGACGATGAGATCATTCAGGAATTCATCTCGCTGAATAACTTAAATGCTGTTGCTACTGGCTCAGGTTTGTACTACGTGATTGATGATCCCGGTAACGGTGCTTCTTGCAATAGTAATTCTACTGTTAAAGTGGCCTATACAGGATATTACACGTATGGTGGAGTGTTCGATCAGAGCTCAGCGCAAGGTGTTACATTTTCACTGCAAGGTGTCATTGAGGGCTGGACAGAGGGAATACCTTATTTCAAAGAAGGAGGAAGTGGAACATTACTCGTTCCATCCGCGTTAGCGTATGGCACATCCGGTAACTCTACAATTCCACCGAACGCTGTTCTTATTTTCGATATTGAGTTAATTGAGGTTCTATAGCGAATTTCCCCTCACTACTTCAACCTGACCTCATACTTAAACGCACTTTGTTTATCGCTCTATTTCTCCATGCGATTTTCTCACATGCGCAAGAAAGTAATGAACAGTTTATTTCCAAGACGTTTAAAGAAATCAATCGAACAGATCAGTCTAACCTTCGTAATCACGTGGTTCGAGACTCATTGATCCTAATCAATTTTGAATTGATCCAATCACTTCTGAAGGATAGTGTAAACTTAAATTCGGAACAGAGCTTCAGCAAACGAACGACGAAACGCCTCCATCTGGGCTTAGCTATGACCTTCATCCATATTGGGCAGAATCATCCCGACTTGATTCTGAATGATGAAACCTCAGCTTTTATTGCAGAACAGATTAATCAAGGACGATTGAATCGAAAGGAACTGAAAATCGCGCTGCATGCCTACATGGTAGATGTAGAAAACGACAGGTGGTCTGAAAGTAATTCTGATTACTATCGAGAAAAAATTGCGGGTGTTAAAACGAAGTGGGGAATTGAATGATTCACACGCTTTCAATGAGTCATAACTTCGTTAATCACTCGTCAGCAAGTTCAGTTGAACTTTTTCATCAATGAAATTCATGCGAAGTTCTTTTTGCTTTTGATTCGGCGTCCAACCCTCATCTAAGGCATAATGAATTGTCCGTTTTACCACAACTGGTGTAATTTGATTTCTTTGGATAGTTCCGGGTCCTGTTTTCGCCATAATCGAATGATAGCGAAACGATACTGTCAAACGTTGACCTTGCACATCCTCTTGCTCCAAAATTAAATCAATGTAATCATCATTCCCTGTGACGATGTATCGATAACAGATATCATCTACGACGATTTTTCGACTTCGTTTTTTAGGCAGTCCCATTGAACTTATCCAATTTTTAGTGATCTAATAGTCCTATTGACCTTGCTCAAAGAGACTTTCTCCTTCTTATTGTTGTGCAGGTACGCATTCATCCGATCTAGGTAATAGACGGTGAACCAATTAGAAGCATTGAAATCAATATTTAACTTTTGATAAATCTTCTCCGAATGAAGTCTAATCTTCGCAACAAATTCATCTGTCGGTGGACGCTTTCCATTCAGAATTAAACTGACTTGTGTTTGGGAAAACCCTATATCACTCGCGAATGACTTGCGAGTATTGTACAACAGATCAACATATGTAGAAGAATACGAATAGAACGGAGATTTCAATTCGGGAGTTTCAGCTTCATCTTCCAACATCAATTTCAGACGATAAAGATCAATCAAAACATCATCCTCCGATGAACTCTTTTCTGATGACTCAAGTCTTGCTCTTAAGAGTGCAGTACTATCATCCTTTCGATCCCATTTTGAAACTACGCGTGAATCGATGAGCTCTTTAAACTCTTCAATCTTTATTTTCTTCTTACTCATATTCCATACTTAGTTTAACGAGATCAATTCCATCACAAAAGACAGATCTACCTCCATCTTTCATGTAATACTTTTTCTTATAATACTCCCTTAACTCAGTTTTAGGCTCCAACGATAAACAGGGCAATGTTCTATACATCCGAAGTGCTATTCTCGCCGCGAACCCGATAAGGCAACCTGCGATTCTATCATACTTCTTGCGTTCACCCCTATTTTCCGATGAAACCGCCAATAACCGAATTTCCACCCTCGATTCTTCATCGATAAAACCGAAAGAGGCCAGACCCAATATATCATCTCGTCCACTAATCATGAGTTTATATACATGGTAATCTTCTTCTTCCCTCCAATTGAAAAAATATCTATCCTCTTCAATACGATCAAAGTCTCTTTCTTCAATCGGAAGAATTTCAATATCGATGAGATCAGTAGATTCAGTATTAATAATATACATGCACTACCTAAGATACAAAAAGCATTTCGATTATTTCCGAATTTGTAAACATTTCCAAAACAGGAAACAACTTGATTTGTAAAATTCGTTTAGAACTATGCTCACCTTTAACTCAACTTCTCATTCAAGATACGCATCTCGATAACCGGAGAAATCTTTTCGTAAATGATGTTATTCACTGCCTCAACGATTGGCATGTCAACCTCGAATTTCTTCTTGATTTCCATTACACTTTTCGTCGCGTAATACCCCTCAGCAATCATGTTCATTTCCAACTGTGCAGTTTTCACGGAGTAGCCCTTCCCTACCATAAAGCCAAAGTTTCTGTTGCGCGAGAACTTTGAATAGGCCGTTACCAGTAAATCACCTAGATAAGCCGAAGATTTCACATCGCGGTGAATCGGGCTTACCTCATCAATGAAATTTTCGATTTCCTGAATAGCATTTGCGATAAGTACTGCTTGAAAGTTATCTCCATAACCTAGTCCTGCACAAATACCGGAGGCAATTGCGTAAACATTTTTCAATACTGCCGAAAGTTCCGTCCCGAACAAATCATCTGAGGTAGTCGTTTTGATGTATCGGCAAGCCAAAAGATCCGCCATTTCTTCAGAAATATCCTCATCCTGACAGGCTACAGTTAAATACGATAATCGCTCCAAAGCAACTTCCTCTGCATGACAAGGACCACAAATGATTCCGATATTGTCGTAGGGAGTTCCAAATGTTTTATGGATGAAGCGTGCTGGAATGGCATTATATTCAGGTACAATTCCTTTCACTGCTGAAAACACTACTTTGTTTTCTAATAGTCCTTCTGGGAAATCCTCAAACAATTTCGTAAGAAAAGCGGAAGGCGTTGCAATGATTATTGTATCGGCTGTTTCGATCATTTCTACTAAATCCGTACTCACTACTATCTTATTGAGATCAAACTCAACAGATTGCAAATAGTGAGGGTTATGGCGGTATTTTTGGATGTGATCAACAGCTGTTTCATTTCGCATGTACCAATTCAATTTCTCGACATTGTTACACAGAATTTTGACCAGCGCTGTTCCCCAGCTTCCACCACCAATTACCGCAATTCGATTTTCAGTATCCATGACGCACAAATGTAGCCATTATTCAATTAGGCCTTTCATTTTCGTTTGTCTATTGTAAGAAATTTTATCATTTTTATGACATGTTGAGAATACTGAAAAGTTCTAGTCCAATACAGCATTCGAATCGATCAAGATGGTTCGTCACTATTGGGATTTCAGCTTTCGTATTCATTTTTCTATCCATCTTCAGACCTTTCGAATTGTATGAAAAAACTAGTTTGAATCCTGTTCTGGCATCGGCTTGTTTTTCCTTCATTACCTTCGTTTTTGTATCGCTCATGCTGTTCGGGACAACTAAGTATTTTTCCGAGCAATTAGAAGATCGATGGACCATCGGCCATGAGTTGTTATCGTCTTTTATTGTGGTAACCTGTATAGGAATCGTCAATCATTCGATCATGCGATTCATCGTCGCTCCTGAGATCTTCTATTCGTATTCACCATTTGAAGCATTTCTGATGACCATGTGGATGACATATGCAATAGGTTTTTTCCCAATATCTATTTTCTTTCTCGTCTCAGCAGGGATATCTAATTTTCATGAAGCGAAGTCCTTACGTAATCGAGGAGTTTCAGAGGAAATAATCGCTGTAGAGACGGTCTGTTCGGTCGTCATGATTGAGCAAGGCAAAGAAAGCCCAATTGAACTCCGTTCTGATTCATTTTTGTTTGCCAAATCCTCAGGGAACTATGTTGAATTTTATTCCAAAGACGAAACACTTCGAAAAGATTTGATACGCATCACTCTAGCGAAAGTAGAGGGTGTCTTCCTTGACAATGAGTTTCCAGCGCTGAAAACACATCGGGGTTTTATCATCAATACAGAAAAGGTACTGAGCTACGAAGGAAATGCACAGGGGTACCTTCTCAATTTTGGAGATGACCTTGAAAAAGTGCCCGTATCCAGAAAACAAATTCCTGATTTTGAACGCGTGATGAACGGTTAATCATTGATTATTCATCACATTCCTTTGTAGATCATCACAAATTTGTGTTTTTCGTCACATCATCGAGTCAGAGCCTTACTTTTGTACTTAGGTTTGAGGAAACCTAAAATTGTCAATTCATGAAACTAGTCGTACTCTTATCAGTCATCTTACTTTCCGTTTCTTCTTCGTTTGGACAACTCACACAAACGATAAGAGGTTCTGTGATCGATCGATATTCCGAAGTGACTTTACCGGAAGCCAAGCTATTCGTTTTCGGGATTTCAGATTCCCTAAGACAACTCAGCGACATCGACGGGAACTTCCGGTTCGAAAACGTTCCTGTTGGGAGATACATGGTAGTTGCAACAATGATCGGGTATGAAAATGCCGTTCTATCGAATTTAGAACTGACTTCTTCGAAAGAGTTGGTTCTTGAGATCAAACTAACCGAAGAAGTATTGGATTTAGATGAAGTTACTGTCAAAGCCAATAATGACGGTGAGACTGTCAATCGATTGGCAACAGTAAGTGCTCGTTCTTTTTCCGTTGAAGAAAGCCAGCGCTACGCGGGAAGTTTTAATGATGTAGCTCGAATGGCTCAAAATTTTGCAGGTGTTCAGGGCGCAGATGATTCGCGAAATGACATTATCGTTCGTGGAAACTCTCCAGCTGGAGTACTCTATCGAATGGAGGGAATTGATATCCCAAATCCCAATCACTTTGCACGGTTTGGAACTACTGGTGGACCTGTATCGATGTTAAACAATAACGTGTTGGCCAACTCCGATTTCTTCACAGGAGCTTTCCCTGCAGAATATGGAAACGCACTGGCAGGAGTATTTGATTTGCGCATGCGGAAGGGAAACAATGAGAAATTTGAGTTCATGGGGCAAATCGGGTTAAATGGTCTCGAGGGAATGGCCGAAGGTCCTATTTCCAGAAAAAACAAATCTTCCTTTTTGATCAATTACCGCTACTCAACTTTGGAATTGGCACAAGCCATCGGACTGGAGTTCGGAACTGCGGCACTACCAAAGTACCAGGATCTCAGCTTCAAACTGAACTTCCCGCATAAGAGAGGAGTAACGCAGGTATTTGGCATTGGTGGACTCAGTGATATCGCTATTCTCGCATCCGATACTGAAGACGCAAATGACCTATGGGGATTTCAGGGAAATGATGTCTACTTCGGTACAAATACCGCAATGATGGGCATCAATCACAAACAGCGGATTAATTCGAATTCGTTTTTCGAAGTGATGTTGGGTGGGCAAATCGCAACGAGTGAGGCCAGAAACGATACACTCGATGCAAATGGTGAAAATCCTTTCACGAACTTTATCGCCAATTCATCCATTGGAAAACAAACGACTGTTTTCAACTACCAGAATAAATTTTCTAGTCGACACTTAATCAAAACGGGATTGATCCTTGATGTTTACTTCATGAATTTGGCCGATTCACTTTTCAATCCATCAACCAGTGAATTCAGAAGGCTACGCGATTTCAATGGGAACATGTCCATGATCCGTCCTCATTTTCAGCATCGTTTTCGTTTGAATGAAGATCTGACATTAGTAAGTGGTGTCTACGGACAGTTTTTGAGTCTGGACTGGCAATGGGCCATCGAGCCAAGAATTGGGCTGGAGTATAAACTAAAGAGCAATCAACAAGTTACCTTCGGATATGGACTCCACAGTCAAATGGCCCCAATTGAAACGTATTTTGATCAGGTGCAATTAGCAGATGGCAGCTACATCACTCCGAACAAATCAATAGGATTTACGCGAAGTAATCACCTCATCGCTGGATATCAGAAAGGATTTAAACATGGAATTCGGGCAAAAGTCGAGGCCTACGGACAATACTTAACAAATGTACCCGTAGAGTTTTCCAGCAGCAGTTACTCTACGCTGAATTTCGGAGCTACGTTCTTAACAGGAACGCCAGACACATTGGTCAATGAAGGACTCGGGTATAACTACGGTGTTGAGGTCACGCTGGAAAAACCACTCGATAATGGGTTCTATTTCCTAATTACTGCATCTCTTTTCGAATCTAAGTACCAGGGAAGTGATGGCGTGTGGAGAAATACAGCGTTCAACGGAAATCACACGCTGAATACTTTAGCAGGGTATGAGTTCCGATTCGGCAAGAACAAGCCCAATGCAAAGTTTAAATCTGCGTTGAGCATCGACCTCAAATTTACATGGAATGGTGGTGCGCGATATTCTGAGATATTGGTAGAACAAAGTCAATTGTTGGGCGCTGAAATCAGAGATTTGGACAATGCCTATGAGCAAAAATACATTGATTACCTCAAAGGAAATGCACGTGTTGCCTTCAAACTAATCGGTAAACTAGCTACTCAGGAATGGGCAATAGATATCCAAAACGTCACGGATCGCGATAATATTTTCTATCAGGAGTACAACGCGTATGCGGGACAAGTTCGAACGGTGTATCAAAACGGGTTCCTTCCAGTATTGCAATATCGTATAACTTTCTAACGAGTGAAAAATCAACACCACGATATAGTTATTATTGGAACCAGTCCACTAGCGATTACCGAAGCTGTTTGGCAGAAATCGAAGGGGAAAACGGTTATCAATATTGACGATAAGGCAATTGCTGGTGGTGCATGGACAACAATCAAATACGAGGGGATTCCTGAAGTAGAAATCGGTTGTCATATTTGGGAAGTTGAAAAAGGTGCCACGGATTTTTTGCGCACTTTTTTTGGCTTGAATCTCATTCCGTTGAAGCCTCAACCTCGACTTCTGAAAAAGGGAATGTCAATTCCGTACGATTGGAAAATGAATCTGATGACGAGCAAGTACATTGTTTCAAAATTGATCAGATTCAAGTTCAGGGAAATGAAAGCAGGTTTGAAATCACCCGCACGAACCTTTTCTCTCGTTCCAAGAAAATATGTGTATCCAAAAGGTGGTGCGAACGAATTGCACAAACAGGTAATGAACAAGATTCAGTCACAGGAACTAGAACTTTCATTGAACACAAATGTGCGTTCGGTAAAATTGACGGACAGTCAGGTAGAACTTGAACTAAAAAATGGAGATCAATTACGTTGCGAAAAATTGGTTTTGACCTCACTTTCCTCTATTGAGAACATTGAATTTGCCGATGGTTCTTCTATTTCCCCAGAAACGAAGCAGGTGGATTATATTCATGTTCATCTATTGATGGATACGACTATTCCTAAAACATTTTCCTATGAGCGTTGGATGGACGACGAGTATATTCACCGAGTTAGCGATATGACTTCTCAGGTGAGTACAGAACTCGAAGGGAATCAGAAGTTGCTGTGTGTGGGTATTCACGCGAAGGAATACCATGCTTCCGATCGTGAAACCTTGCTGAAAGAAATCATTCAACGATTAAAGGATCGAACGTTGATCGAAAAGGATGCAAAGCTGATTCAAAGTGGCTTTAACGTGTTTCCTTCTTATTACAATCCCCCAGGGAAATTGACCGAAGTTGAGAATCGATCAGGTGGGAAGATTGCTGTTTTACGCTCTACGAGTTTTACGTATTCGTTTTTTAATCAGGCGGAGCGGTACGCTGAACTAATTGAGTAACTGCCTGTTTAGTTTTGTCACCGCAAAGAGCGCAAAGGCGCAAAGGTTGTAAGGGTTAACGTGATTCTTTACTTGCTAAAATACTTCTGCAAAGTAGCCTTAATTTATAATCAAGCGCGGTGGGAAGGTCCGCCGTCTTATGTACTCGTTTTACAATCAAACTGAACAATCTATTGAATTGAACATTTAGGGCTTTGCGTCTTCGCGAACTTTGCGGTAAAATAATATTCGCAAAGCTTGTCTGGGGATCACCGAACTATCTTTTGAGGAGAAAAATGATCCGAATCTCTTATAAAAAACAAATCAAATGAGCATTACACCCATTTGATTTGTAAAATTTGTATCGATTCTAGGATGCTATTGAAGCACCATTTTTTGGACGAATCGTTTATTTCCTGAAGAGTACTCCACAGTTATTATTCCTCTCGGTAAGTGGTCCGTTGGAACATTTGATCCCGGTAAGGATTGCATATCTCTTTCATCCAACAGTCTTCCTTGTACATCGTAAAAACGCAATACACCAGCATCTTGGAAGTCTCCTTTGAAATTAATCTCATTGGTAGCTGGGTTCGGGAATAAGACAATTGTCGTAAATTGCTCTTCTCCGACATTTGTCGTTGGTACCAATGAATCTACCACTACGAATTGATGCATCATACTGTGATCCTCATGCGTAAGAATATGACAGTGGTACATGAATCCATGCGTAAACAAGCTATCCATATCCCATGGACTCGGGAAGCTATCAAATCGTGCGACGTAGCTCAGTTCCGATGCATCTCGAATAAGCTGCACATCTTTATATCCAAACAGCTCGTCTGGCAGGTTCGGATAAACAAATGTTCCAATAGAATCCATAAAACCACCTTTTCCATCTGGGATACCTACCTTACCTACATATTCAGTCACCTGAAATTGTACTTTATGAATATGCCAAGGATGAGCCTTATCAGTAGTGTTGTCAATAATCCATTCTTCTTTTGTATTCACCAATACTGTATCATTGATCACATTCATCATCATCGGAATACTATCGATTGACCATAAACCTCCAGTTCCACCGCCCCCATATAAGTTTTTGGTTCTTGTTTTAAATATTGATCCCGGAGCAATGTCATACGGCTTTAACGTTGCAGGTAAAGAGGTAACTGGGTTTTGGGGCTGAATCGTCGTATCGACAACAAAAGCGCACAGCGCTGAACTAAACCAGTTTTTACCATACAATGCGTCATCTGGCACCTTATTATTGAAGTGAGTGAGATAGACCGTATCTCCATGGTTGTACTGACCGAAATCAAAGACAAACTCTCTACGATCTCCCAGTGACAATAAATTATTGGTAAACGGACGTGGATAATCTACGTAACCTCCTCCAGTTGCTACCAAATACATGGTCTCAAAATGAACAGAATCACTGGCTGTAGTATAATCATACAATAGATTCTCGGTCAATCCGATATTGAATATTTTAATGGTTGCTCCATTCAGCATACGCAGTCGAACCATTGACTGAGGCACATGTAGC